>NZ_CAJLNI010000021.1 GCF_905207935.1 uncultured Haemophilus sp. | reverse complement strand
GGCATAAAAAATAAATATAAACTGATGAGGTTTGGGATACGCCATCATAATTAGTGCTTTATAGTGCATTTAAATCAAATAAATATTTCCTGAATACTCCTCCAACTTTGTCAATCCATAGCAACATCGCAAAGCTGCGATAAAAACGTTGAAAAATAGCAAAAAAGAGATAGCTAAAAGTGGTAATGGCAATAAGTTTAAAATAGATATTAATAGAATGATTTAGACTATTAGCCACAGGCTCGTTGAATGCTAAGTTATAACCAATAACTTGCACCCAACGCACGTCAAAGTTGAAGTAGAAATAAGCACTAAATAACAACATGGCGAAATGTGCTAAAAAGAGTAGGATTCTCATTTGGAATGTCTCAAAAGTATGAAATATTTTTTATAGTATCTTCTTTATTCACTTTAAATTATGAATATTGCTCTTGTGGACCATAATAAGTCGTTAAGGTTAGGACGATCATACTGTTTATTTAGGATGGATCAATACTTTATTAAAATACTCAGATAAATATCTTTCTGAAATGCTTGAATGTTTATTCTTTTAAAGAGATGAGTAAATCATAGACAAATACATTTATGCTCCGTACTATGTTTCTTTTTCTTTGGTATGGCTTATGACTCGAATTAATCTTGTTCCGCCTGAGGAGCTTTGTGATCAGCATCTTTTAGCGGAGCATCGTGAATTAACCCGCATTCCTAACGCCGTGGCGAAAGGTAAATATCACTTAAAAGGACAGCCTGCGGAATATAAATTAGGTGAAGGGCATGTGCGCTTTTTCTTTAATAAATTGGCGTTTTTAAAGAAACGGTATGATGCATTGCATGCGGAATGTAAGGCGCGAGGCTTTAACGTGCAGTATATTTGGAATGAAACATTACCCGATGATCCAAGTTTATGGTTGGACTATGAAGCCACAGAGGCGGCGTTACAGATTAATCGGGAACGTATTCAGGAAAGAATGCCATTAAAGGCAAGATTTACACCACATCTTTCAAAGAGCGGTCAAAAATAAAGGAGTTTTCACTTATGAAAGGCAGTGAGAATATAAAAAAGGTGAGCATCGCTCACCTTATGAATTGTTTAATCTTTCAATTTAATAAAAAATGTACCACTAGGTATGATAGGCAAATAGTTTTTATGGAAATCCATAAAGGTTTTTTGTGGGTCTATGTCTTCAAAAAGTTTTGGGTAAAGTGCTTTTGCCATAAATTGAGCGGCTGCTAGATCACTTAGTGAGCGAGAAGCCGTATGATAAATACCGTAAACACGGTGGTTTTTAACTGCAGGTAAATCTTGCCACCCTGCACGGGTTAAGAAACCTTTTAGGCGTTTTTGTGCATCCTGTTCATTGATGTTTATTCCCATCGCCATCATTTCATCGTTAGTTTCATGCCCCATTTCTGTGCCAGAAATCATAATCACTTCAGGTTGTGCGGCAAGAAGTTGTTCTGGATTAATTGGTCCCCAATTTTCGACAAAAGGCGCGCTTACGTTATCCCCGCCAACAGTTTCAGCAATAGCACCCCACATATTTTTACCAAAGGTAAAGCTATATTCACTAGGACCTTTATTGCCAAATTCTACATAGATTTTAGGTTTAGGTAGGTTAGCCTCTTTTACACGTTTTTGAATATCAGTAATGCCTTGAGCATATTCATCTGCAATTTTATTTGCTCGTTCTTCGGTACCTGCAAGTTGCCCAAAAATCTTTGCGCTTTGGGTGTGTCGTTCTACACTTTGAGCATTAAAATCGACAACAATAATTGGAACGCCAGCTTGTTCTAACTTTGGTAGTTCGGAACCAATAGTTTGATATTGCCATTCTGCAAGAATCAATACATCAGGTTTTAATGCCAAGGTTTTTTCGGTTGAGAAAGTTCCTGTATTTACATTACCAATATCAGCAATATTTTTGAGTTCAGGTATTTTTTCAGAAAACAATGCCCAACTTCCTGGATTAAATTTTTCCCAAAATTCACGTGAGATACCTTTAACATATTTAAAATTTTCAACACCCGTAACAGCAATGTAATCAGGATAGTAAAAGCCTAACACGGCATTTTTTACGGGCACATCAACGTTAACTTCTCGTCCTAATACATCTTTGATTGTTTTTATTTCTGCTTGAGTAGTGATACCAAAAGTCAGTAATAGAACGGCCAAAATTAAACGAATTGTTGATTTTTTTTGCATATAAACTCCTGTCTGAATAAAACATCAGAATATTGCCATAAATAAGAATTATTATCAAATTCAGATGTTATAAAGTGATAATACAAGAAATGCTGTTGAAGGGTAAAATAGGCATATATCTAGAAAAAACATATTTCGCATTTAAAATTGGAAGTGCGGTCAAAACTTAGTAAGTTTTCACTTCTCCTTGAGTTGGACTAAAGGAGAAGTGAATGTGGGAGAATTATTTATATTCAACCACGATATCGCTTTCGCTGACGGTATCACCATAAACTGGCAATAAGGTTTTTTCATAAGCTTGTTTTAAACGACCATCTTTGCCTAAGGTTTGGATTTCGTTGTTTAACCAATTTAACAATTCAGGTGCATCTTTGCGAACAGCTGGTGCAATAACATCTTGATCACCAAAGTTTTTTACGCCCACGGTATAACCTGGATTTTGTTTTGCCCAAGCGAATAAGAAGGTATTGTCATTAGATAATGCATCACCACGACCATCACGTAAGGCTTCAAAGGTTTCTGTATTTTGTTCGAATTTTAATAACTTCACATCAGGATAGTTTTTGGTGAAGAAAATATCGGCAGTAGTGCCTTTATCAACAATTAAAGTTTTTCCTTTTAATTGTTCAAGGTCAGTAATCACAGAACCATCTTTTGAAACAACACCTAATGCCACTTTCATGTATGGATTCGCAAAATCCACCACTTCTTTACGTGCTGGAGTTACAGTAAAGTTGGCGAGAATAATATCAACTTTCTTAGAAAGTAAGTATTCAGCACGGTTTGCGGCATCCACTAAAACAAATTCCACTTTGTTTTCGTCGCCTAATAAGTCTTTACCGATCGCTTTACCAATTTCAACATCAAAGCCTTGGCTTTTGCCTTGTGCATCAACATAACCAAATGGTGGTTTATCGCTAAATACACCAATGCGCACTTTGCCATCTTTTTGTATTTGCTCAAGGCTTGAAACCGTTTTTGCCCCGTCTTTAGCTGGTTCTTTGTCATTACACGCAGTTAAGCTAAATGCTAAGGTGGCAGTGGCTAAAAGTGCGGTTAATGTTTTAAATGTTTTCTTCATAGTTTGTCCCTCTCGGTTCATAATTTAAGATATTTAAGAATGTTTTCGCACGATCCGTGGTTGGATTCGTGAAGAAATCTTCCGGTTTTGCCTGTTCAATGATTTGCCCTTTATCCATAAACACGATGCGATTGGCTACTTGACGGGCGAAGTTCATTTCGTGGGTAACGATAAGCATCGTCATGCCATCTTTGGCGAGACCTAAAATCACATCAAGTACTTCACGTACCATTTCAGGGTCAAGAGCGGCAGTCACTTCATCAAACAGAATAATTTCAGGGTTCATGCAAAGTGAACGAACAATGGCAATTCGCTGTTTTTGCCCACCGGATAATTCACGTGGATAGGCATTTTTTCGATCATATAGGCCTACGCGTTTAAGTAAGTCATCGGCTTGTTTTTCAGCTTCTGCACGATCGCGTTTTTGTACTTTTAAAGGGCCGAGTAAAATATTGTCAATCACTGATAAATGAGCGAAGAGTTCATAACTTTGGAATACCATCCCAATGCGTTGACGCGCTTTGACCCAAGGAATGTCTTTGCCTAATTCGCCTGCATTTTGCAGCAAAATCTGACCGCTCTTTATTTCCTCTAGTCCATTTAGGCAGCGTAAAAAAGTACTTTTACCACAACCCGATGGACCTAAAATAACGACAACTTCGCCTTTCTCTATAGAAAGATTGATGCCTTTGAGTGCTTCTACATCACCGTAATTTTTGACGAGGTTTTTAATTTCTAATAACGCCATGTGTTTTCCTAATAAAAATTAACTTTCCCAACGGGTTTCTAAATAACGGGAAAATAAGGATAGCGGGTAACAAATCACAAAATATAAACCGAAAATGACACCATAAATCCAAAGCGCCGCCGATTGATTACTAAATAATGAATGCTCGATAATTTGTTGACCGACTTTTATCACTTCTACTACACCGATTAACATTGCCAAGGAACTGGTTTTTACCATGCGGGTAAAGAGGTTAATCGCACTTGGTGTTACACGTTTTAAACTTTGCGGAAGTAAAATGTACACAAAGGTTTGAAACGGCGTTAAACCTAAAGCGTAGGCTGATTCCACTTGATGTTTTTCAATGGAAGTTAATGCGCCACGCACTAAATCCCCCATTTCTGCTGTTCCCCAGAAAATAAACACCAAAATACATACAGAAATGCCATCTAAGTGAATATCAAACCATTTTGCTAAACCGAAATAAGCGAGAAAAAGTAACGCTAATAATGGAATGATGCGTACAAATTCTAAATAAAAGCGGCAGATGGCTTTGATAATGGGATTTCTGCTTGTCATGATTACGCCAAAAATGACACCTAAAATACAGGCGAAGAAGACAGAAACGAATGCAATTTCAGCTGTTACCCATAAACCGTTGAGCAAGCGTTCAATGTTGCTGCCTTGGAATAATAACTCAAGCCCCATATTTTGCTCTCCGAGTACGGCGTTCTAAATAACTGATGAAAAGAGACATCGGTAATAGAATGATCAAATAAAACACCACTAATAAAAATAAGGCTTCATTAGTTTTGTAATCGAGCCCGATGACTTCTTTCGCTACAAACATCAGTTCAGCGACGGCAACGGCACTGATCACTGAGGTTTCTTTCATTAAGAACAAGCAATTTGCGCCAATTGCAGGTGTTGCAATCGCAAAGGCTTGTGGGAAAATGACATAGCGAAAAGCTTGAAAAGGAGTTAGACCGATACTTAAGGCTGACTCAATTTGTCCTTTTGATACGGCTTCCAGACCTCCGCGAATGGCTTCTGCCATATAGCTTCCACCTAAAAATGCCAGGCCGATAATACCGCAAGTAAACCCATCTAATTTCAGGCCAATTTTAGACAGCCCAAAATAGAGAAAAAATACTTGAATCAATAAAGGCGTATTACGAGAAAGCTCGATATAGCCTTTTACTAGCCAAGTTAATGATTTGACTTTGTAGGTGGTAATCACAGCACAAACCACACCAATCACCAGCGACAATAAAATGCCCCAAAAGGCGAGATGAAGCGTCATCAGCGTGGCGTGGATAAAACGTGGGGTGACACTTAAAATATAATCCCAATTCATTTCTTATAATTTAATCGTTTGCGTAACAATATAGTAAAAAATTTTGAAACAGTGAGAAAAGAATGGAAATGCATTATTTATAATGAAATGTAATAAGAGATGTGTTTTAAATGAGCTCAATGAGGGTGACATAATAAAAAAACGGGGCTTTATTTAGCCCCGTCGTTGTTTATTTTAATCACGTTTTGCGATAAGTGCGGTTGGTTCTTCGTCTGTTTTTGGTTCAGTTTGTGTTTCAGCGGGTTTGTCCTGAATAGACATGGCTGATTTTAAACTATCCTGACGAATTTTTTCAGCTGCTTCTTTGTCACCAGCTTGTTCAAACACATAAGACGCCATCATAACATCATTTGGTTGAAGCTGAGTTGGGCAAGCTGTCACTTCTTTAAATGCTTCCGCTGCTTTAGCGAAGTCATTATTACGCACATAAAGGTAGCCTAATGCACGATTGAGACAACAACGTTGGCTTTCATCTGCACGTTTTGCACGTTTTTCTACTAACTTGAGTAGTTTGCTGTTATCTTCTGCTTGTAAACGAGTGATTTGCGTGCACAGTTCAGGGCTAATTGGGGTGTTATCACCCAATTTTTTCATGATTTCAAGCGTAAATTCATAAGCTGATTCATGATCGTTACAATCAATTAAACGTTGAATTAAAGCGGTTTTTAACTCTAAGTCATTGCGACGACGGCGTGGCTGAGCTTCCCACCATGCGAGCAAGCCTTCAACGCCTTCTTCATTCATTTTCTCATCTAACAAGCCATTTTCAGTTTCTTGTTGAAGCGCTTTAAATTCTTCTGCTGAGAATAAACCAGAACCTTCGATTAAATCTAAGATGCCATCAAGTGCTTGATAAGCTTTGGAACGGCTATAAATTTCAGCAGCAAGTTTTAATACTTCTTTGTTGCGATCTGACATTTCAAGCAAGCTATCGACGGAACTACGCGCAGCCGGTAATTTATTTTGTTGTAATAAAATACGGGTACGAGCAATTTCGACTAATAGATTATCAGAACCGGCAAGCTCCGTCGCCTCAATTAAATAACGGTTTGCGCTGAATTCATCACCGCGTTGTTGAGCAGCTTCTGCAGCTTTAATCAGATTCAATACTGGCTCTGCAGAATGTTTCGCATTTTTACCAATCAGTTTTTCTGCTTTGGCATAATCGCCTTCATTCATTTTCATCAAGCCTTCAAGGGTTTGACGTTGTGCTTTCACACGTTTACGGAGAGAAAACCAGTTATAGGTATTGCTACTTAAACGGAAGAAACGGGTCACCAACCACTCTAACGAATAAATCACAGCAAGCGTGACTACAAAGAGAATCACTAATGTGGTGAGTGACATTTCATATATGGTGTTTGCCGTTTCAACTCTGACATAACCTTGCTGACCGGAGAGGTAAGGCCCTGCAATCAATCCGGCAAGTAAGGCGATCATTAAAAAGAGAACTCTAAACATTATCTATCCTTATTGTTGGGGTTCAGTTGCCGGTTGTGCAGCTGGTGCTTCAGCGGGTTTTTCTTCAGCTTTTGGCTCTTCCGCTTTCGCTTCAGGTGCTGGTTTTACTTCTTCTTTTCTTGGTGAATTATCAACCGCTTTTTCTGCTTCAATTTCCACTTTCTGCACATCTAAAGGTGTACGATTTAAGTACTTATCAAGCATGCTTAAGCTTTGTAATTGGCTTGGCACATCCACATAGATGGATACTTCAGATAATTCATCCACTGATTTTAAGAAACTTTGAGTCACTTCAGCATTGGTATCAAAATAGCTACGAATCCAAGATGCAACGGCTTCTAAAGATTGTTTATAAAGCTCATTTTGCTGACGAGGCACTGCCATAATCGCTAATTGTAAGCGTAAACGAATGTTTTCACGCAAATAGATATCTTGGTTTGGCGCTAATAATTCTTTGCGATCCGCACCATGTTTCGGCGAAATACGGATAAAGTGATTCAAGAATGAGGTCGCACTTTTTTCTGCATTTTCTGCCCAGTCAGACAGAGAATCTGATAATTTTGTTGCATTTTGATCATCACCGAAATTCACATCTAACACAGGTAACTCATCAACCGTATTAGCTAATTGCGATAATTTTTGCATGACCGCATTTTGATCCACGCCAGCTACGGAGAGAAGTTGTTTCAGATCTTGATTGATAGCACTACGAATAGCTGCAGATTGTGAGTTATTCACTTTAGCAAGGGTTTCATCAGCGAGTTTTAAGAGTGAAACTGCTGTGTCCACATCATTATCTAACACTAATTTGCGTAATGCATTGTTGAGCAAGAAATCCGCTTCTGAGAATAACCAATCAGTAGGTTGTTGAGCATTAGCTTGAGCGCTCACTTTATTGATTTGTGATTGTAAGCCAACTAACTCATGTGATTTGGCATTGATTAGCTCTTCTACTTGCGCAATTTTGTTTTGCGTTGCTTTATTCGCAGACTCTAATTGAGCAAGCTGTGTAGTATCAAATTTTACTTCTTGAGCAGGTGCTGAAACCACCGTTTTATTATTGATTTGAGCTTCAAGTGCGGTCAATTTTTGTTGGAATTCATCCACTTTTTGTTGGCCAAAATAATAACCTGCACCACCCACGCCAAGTGCAATGAGAATAGCCAATAAACTTAATCCAGTACCACTTTTCTTCACAACGGTTTGTGTACGTGGCGCAACAGGCTCGCGATCTTCAGTTTGAATTTCCACTGCATCTGTTTCTTGGATTTCATCTGTCGTTTCAGGGGTTAATTTCTCTTTCGCCATATCTTTTCCTTAGTGAGAAAGGGGAGTTACTTCATTAAGTAAGGTATTAAGTAAACTTTGATTGTCCGCACCAGCGGAAACCACCACATTATGCCAACCTTGTTGTACTGCGACATCCGCAATGCGTTGACTTACCGTGACTAAACAGCAATTTTTTAGCCAATTTTGTTCATTTTCAGGCACAAATTCGATTAACGCCTGCAAAATTTCAAGGCTTGTTACCACAAGGGTTTGCACACCAGAACGAATACAAATACTGGTTTGCTCTTCGTTATTATAACTAATCGGCGTGCGTTGGTAACATTCGACTGTCTCAACAGTTGCACCGCGTAGTGTAGCCTGTTCACGCAGTAATTCTCGTCCACCGTTTCCACGTAAAATTAACAAGTTTTTATCTGTTAATTCTGCCATTTGCGGTAAATTTAATACACCTTCAGTATTTTCCGACGTTATTGGATAACGAACAGTACATTCAGTTTGACAGGAAAAATGCTGTGCCGTTCTATGTCCAACTGTAAAGTATTGTAAATCTTGACGCCAGCTAAAGCCAATATCTTTCAGGGTTTTATCCGCAAAATCGACCGCACTTTTTGAAACCAAAAACACATAATCACCACTTTTTAGCTGATTAAGTTTTGTCGGTAATTGTGTCAACTCAGCACCTGCCTCAATAGAAAGCAAAGGCAAATGCAAGGCAACCATACCGGCTTGATTCAGCTGGTCAACTAGGTTTTTTCCTCGTTCATCGGGGCGAGTGACTAGTACGGCCATGGTGATTACCTATGCTGAGTAAATCTTCGCCAGAATCTTATCTGCGCCTTGTGCTAGAAGTTGTTCAGCAATGGTCACGCCTAATGCTTCGGCATTTTCAACCGCACTTTTACCTTCCGCGCGAATAATCGCAGAGCCATCAGTTTCGCCGACGAGTGCACGCAAGAAAATTTCGCCATTTTGCTCAATGGCATAGCCACCGATTGGCACTTGGCAGCCACCTTGTAAGCGAGTATTCATTGCACGCTCAGCCAAAACACAAGTCGTCGTGGTGGCATCTGAAAGTGGAGCAAGTAATGCTTTTACTTCTTCATCATCAACACGGCACTCAATGCCTACCGCGCCTTGTCCGGCAGCCGGTAACGACTGTTCTACTTCAATAAATGAGGCAATACGTTCCGCTAGCCCTAAACGAATTAAGCCAGCTGAGGCTAAAATAATGGCATCGTATTCGCCATTGTCTAATTTACTTAATCGGGTTCCTACATTGCCACGTAAGGAGCGGATATCAAGATCAGGGCGTAATTGTTTTAATTGGCATTGACGACGCAAGCTTGATGTTCCAACAATAGCACCTTGTGGTAATTCATCTAATGAACAGTATGTATTGGAGACGAAAGCATCGCGCGGATCTTCACGTTTACAGATCACACTTAAACCTAAACCTTCTGGAAATTCCATTGGTACGTCTTTCATTGAATGGACAGCGATATCGGCACGTTTTTCGAGTAAAGCATTTTCTAACTCTTTAACAAATAAGCCTTTTCCGCCAATTTTAGCTAAAGGAGAATCCAGGATAACATCGCCTTTTGTCACCATCGGAACTAATTCAACAGAAAGCGTTGGATGAAATTTCTCTAATTGATCTTTTACAAAATTCGCTTGCCAAAGGGCTAAAGGGCTTTGACGAGTCGCTATTTTTAAGGTTTTAAGTACTGCCATAAATACCGCTGATTTTAAATAGAAATATGCCCTATGCTACCATTTTTAGGGCAAAAAGTCAGATCATTTAAATTTTTGATTTCTGATGAGCTAAGTGGTACAGTAATACCAGTTATATGGTCATAGGTAGGAAGCCTTGAAATACGATCTCACTCAAGCCCGAAAATGTATTGAAACATTAGACAAGCGTCGTTTTGATCGAGCATTATTGGGCTCAGGTGATGCATTCCGACACATCGTCTCTTTAGTGCCGCTGTTGTTGCATCTTAATCATCCTGCTCTGCCGGGTTATGTGGAAGATGCCCCGGCAGGCATTGCCGATTTTATTCTTTCAAATTATCAGCAAAATTTTCTCTCAAAAGAACATCCTGAACTTGTCGAAGCCGTGCAAAGTGCGGTCAATTCTGATGCTGTTTTTGCGCAGATCTTAGGTATTTATGTGATGGGCAGTTTTGGCTCCATTAGCCAAACTTCAGCTTCGGATTTGGATATTTGGATCTGCCATCAAGATGATTTATCTGAACAAGATCAACAGCGCTTAGCGGAAAAAACGAAGAAAATTAGCCAATGGGCATCTACATATCATGTGGAAATGCATTTCTATTTGATGACACAACAGCGTTTCCGTAACGAACGTTATTCCGATCCACTAACTAAAGAAAACAGTGGTTCAGCTCAATATATGTTGCTGTTGGAAGAATTTTATCGCTCCGCTGTACGCCTTGCGGGTAAACCATTATTGTGGCTTCACTTGTGGGTGGAAGATGAAAAGCAATATGAGGCCGAAGTTGCGCGTTTAGTCGCGGCTGGTGAGCTTAATCCAAATGATTGGGTAGATTTTGGTGGATTAGGACAATTCTCAGCCAGTGAATATTTTGGTGCGAGCTTATGGCAACTTTATAAAGGTATTGATTCACCTTATAAGTCGGTGATGAAAATCTTGTTGTTGGAAACCTATGCCCAAGAATACCCAAATGCCCAGTTAATTGCTCGCCAATTTAAAGAGGATTTGCTTTCTGGCCATAGCACCGCTATACATCATTTCGATCCTTATATTGCGATTTTAGAGAGAATTAGCCAATATTTGACCGCACATTCAGAATTTAAGCGTCTTGATTTTGTACGTTCTTGTTTTTATGTGAAAGCCACAGAAGACTTTGCGTTATATCACGCCTCAAACTGGCGTATTTCTTATATGAAAATGATGGCCCAAGAATGGGGCTGGTCAAAAGAACGTATTGAAGAATTAGATCAGCGTCCAAATTGGAAAATCAAACGGGTGAAAGAAAGTCACAATAATTTGGTGAATTTCTTGATGATGAGTTATCGGAATCTGGTGGATTTTGCACGCAAACATAAAATTAATTCTAGCGTGATTCCGCAAGATATTACGGTGCTTTCTCGCAAACTTTATACTGCCTTTGAAGAATTGCCGGGTAAAATTACGTTACTAAACTCACAAATTTCCTATAACTTAACAGAAGAACACCTCACGTTCATCGAAGTTCACGGCAATAAGCGCTTTAAAGATGGGTGGTATATGGTGAATCAGCCGCCACACCACATTATGTTCTCGAAAGAACGTGTGATTGAATACGGCGAAAGTTTAAATAAAGTGGTTGCGTGGGCTTATTTTAATCGCTTGTTGACGGCTGAAACCCATTTGCACTTAATCAGCCAAAATATCGACCAACTGACTTTACGTAATTTTGTGGCTGATTTGCGGTTGTTTTTTCCTCATACAAATAGCCAAGTTCCGACAAATGAGGCACTTTCTTCGCAGTGCGAAATCCGTGATTTGTTTATTGCGGTGAATTTGGTGAATGACCCAACCGCACAAGTCGAAGAGCTTAAATCAAATATTTCGCCAAGTGATTTATTCAGTTTTGGTCAGTTAGAACAGAGTTTGGTAGGAAGCATTGATTTCACTTACCGTAATGTGTGGAATGAAATTCGAACCTTACATTTTGAAGGACAGAATGCGATTTTGCTTGCCTTAAAAGTGCTTTCTAATAAAATTGGTCAAGGGGTGAATCAGCCTCGTTCTGTGCAGGTTTTCTGTTACAGTAAACATTACAACCGCACATTGCGAAACTTAGTGAGTGTACTCGTAAACCGTTGTATCAGCATTCAATTAGGGGATAGTCGCCCAACAACCCATTCTCGTCTGCGTGTAGCAGGGAAAAACTGGCAATTCTTCTTTGAAGAAAAAGGGATCAGTTTGCAACCTATTGAAGGCGGAAAAGAAAGTGCGGACAATTTTGAAGACGTTTTACCAACCCAGTTGGAAGAGAAAGAGATTATCCCAGAAGCACGTCGGTATCCACCTGAAATTGATTTGTTTGCCAGTGAAGGTTTTTTACAATTCTTCTTTGAAGATAATGCCGATAATAGCTTTAACGTCTATTTGTTAGATGAGAAGAATCGTCTTGAAATTTATCGTCAATGTGAAGGTTCAAAAGATGATAAAGTACGCGAAATAAATCGTATTTATCAATCGCTTGGCTCAAATGATTGTGAAAATCCGTATAAAATGGTGCAACGGAATTTTAATTATCCGCAATTTTATCAATTGCACTCGACTGAAAGTGGCATGCGTATTATGCCGTTCAAATTTAAAAGCAAAAGGACTTGCGAATAGCGACATCAAAACAAGCATTGTTTGAGATAAATCAAGTTTATCTGCAAATATGCATTGGAAGATGGGCAAAATCCCGATAGAATCCCTCGGTCGAAAATCTATTGAGAAGTAATCTAAGGCAGTGGATGTTTTGCCTTCAGGCAATAGAATAGTGTCCGCTTATCTCTTGGAGAATATTATGCAAGAAAAGTTAAAAGTATTAATTATCGACGACCATCCATTAATGCGTCGTGGTATCAAACAATTAGTTGAATTAGAAGAGAATTTTGAAGTTGTCGCTGATGTAGGAAGCGGTACAGAAGGCATTTCCGTTGCGATTCACGAATCACCTGATTTAATCATTTTAGATCTTAATATGAAAGGTCTTTCTGGTTTGGATACCCTTAAAGGTTTGCGTGCAGAAGGTGTGGATGCACGAATTTTGATCTTAACTGTGTCTGATGCGAAAAATGATATTTTCACTCTCATCGATGCGGGTGCTGATGGTTATTTATTGAAAGATACTGAGCCAGATGTGCTGCTTGAACAAATTAAACGTATTGCACAAGGTGAAGTGATTTTAAGTGATTCGATTAAAAATCTTCTTTTAGAACGCAAACATACCGTTGATCCAATGGATTCACTCACCGATCGTGAAATGGATGTATTACGTTTAATCGCGACTGGTTTATCGAATAAACAAATTGCGGGTCAGCTTTTTATTTCTGAAGAAACGGTTAAAGTGCATATTCGTAATTTACTGCGTAAACTTAACGTGCATTCACGTGTTGCGGCGACAGTCTTATTCTTTGAACGAAATGGTCGATAGGCAAGTTTCAATACATAAAAAAGTGCGGTCAAAATTGACCGCACTTTTTATTTATCTTGGCACGCCCCGTAATAAAGGGATTGGCTCAAATGGCGCAACTGAGGTTGGCGCAGGAATATCATTAAAAATTAAGATAAATGGTTTAGGTGGCAAGATTTTTTCATTTCGCCATAAACTTCCCATACTCACTAATTGAATATCATCGGGTAAATTCTTTATTCCCGATTTTAATACAGCCACAGTATTTGGGCGAGGGTGTCCAATAGCAATGGCTGTGCCATGTTTACGCGCATATTGAATTGCACTTTGAAATTGGCGTTGCACATCTGCCAAATTATCACTGTCATCTAAAAACACATGGCGATCTAATACACGTACGCCTTGTTCTTTTGCTATTTTTCCCGCAACTGATTTCCCGATAGTACGGCTATCTAAAAAGAATAAATGCTGCTCGCGAAGTGCGGTCATCAAATAGGTCATTAATGTGGCATCGGCTGTGGCTGCACTGCCCATATGATTATTCATTCCGATAGCATTGGGCACAATAGATTTAGCTTTTTTCACTCGCTCATTCACTTGCGCTTCAGACAAGCCTAAAGTCAAACCACCTTCTTCAATTTTAATATTGCTGACCGGTTGCATCGGCATATGGATGAGAATATCATGATTTTGTGCTTTCGCTTCTTGATTGCGTATTTTTGCATAGGGTGCAGCTGGAATAATCGCAACAGAGACTTCTTTTGGCATGGCTAAAACTTCGGCATCTTCTTTCGGATGATAGCCAATGTCATCAATTACAATAGCTAACTTGCCTTGTGCAAAAGTAAACGCAGAGAAAAATGCGGTTGAAAAAATGATCGTATTTCTGACCGCACTTTGAAAGAACGCCGCCATTATTTAATCCACCCAGCTGGATTTACAGGCACCCCTTTACGGCTAATTCCAAAGTAAAGTGCCGGTTTAGAGAGCTCACCCGTATTACCTACTTGCGCAATGGTTTGTCCCGCAGACACCAGTTGACCTTGTTTTACAAATACCGCTTGGTTGAAACCATATAAGCTCAAGTCGCTGTCGCCGTGTTTCACAATCACCATATAACCATAGCCATTAAGATGGCCGGCGAGAATGACACGACCACTTGCAATGGCTTTTACCGCTGTACCCGTTGGTGCGCCGATAACCATGCCTTTCCAACGTACTTCGCCTGCTTGGATTGAACCAAAGGAATATAACGTCGGGCCAGAAACTGGACGACTGTATTGATGTGCAGCCGTACCTAAACCACTGGTGCTGTTAATCAACTTACGTTCTTGATCAGTTGGTTGATAAGGTTTTGAGGTCCGTTTTTCTTCCTCTTGTTTTTTCTGAGCAAGGGCTTCACGCTCACGTTGTTCTTGTTGGCGAGCGGCTTGTTCAGCACGTTGAATTTCTTGGCGAAGGGCATTTTCATTCGCTTTCAATGTTTCCAACTTATTCTGATCTTTCGTTAAGTTTTTGTTGAGTTCATTTAACGTAGATTGACGTTCTTGTTGTGCTTTTTGTAATTCTTGCTGTTGTTTCTTTTGCGTAGAAAGTTGCTCGCGATGGTTTTTTTGTTGCCCTGAAATCGCCTCACGCTGTTTCGCTAAATTCTCTTGTGTCGCTTTCAGATTGTTAATCATATCAATGCGAACTTGATTTAAGTGCTGATAATACACTTTCATGCGTTCCGCTTTTTGGGCATCTTCCGAAAGCATTCTTTCTAAGGTAGAAGGATTTACCCCTGAACGATAAATAGCATCGACTTGCTGCGCGAGCTTCGCTTTTTGCACGCGTTCTTGTTTTTCTAATTGCTTGATTTGTTTTTCGGTTTCCGCCATTTGTTTGCGGATTTCTTGCAAACTTAATTCTGTTTCACGTAATTCACCGACAACGCTATTAATTTTGCTTTCTTGATCTTTAAGACTGGCTTGGAGTTTAGCTTGTGCACGTTTTTGCTCGGCGATCTTCGACTCTTGTTGTTTAATTTGTTTTTGAATTTGGTTGAGATCGTTGCCTTGCGCGAAAGATGAAAAGCCAAGCAGACCGCAAGCCAAAAGTTCGGTCAGTTTTGATAAGATTTTTTTTCTACAATTGCTTTGCTGCATACATCTAAATTTGAGAG
This sequence comes from uncultured Haemophilus sp., assembly GCF_905207935.1. GTDB lineage: Bacteria > Pseudomonadota > Gammaproteobacteria > Enterobacterales > Pasteurellaceae > Haemophilus_D. The sequence continues at coordinate 4,401 of NZ_CAJLNI010000021.1, read as the reverse complement.
AAATTAAGGGACGAATAAAGCTTAAATACTAGCATTATTTTTGAGTGGCTAAAAGTTTACAGGCGATTTTTTGCGAAAGATCAGTAAATACCGCCTTTTTGCTTTTAAACATAACGATTTTTTGCTATAACAGAGCCATTCATTTTTTTATTAATACTTAGGAGATCCTTATGGAATTAGTATTCATTCGTCACGGTTTCAGTGAGTGGAACGCAAAAAATTTATTCACCGGTTGGCGTGATGTGAATTTAACCGAGCGCGGCGTAGAAGAAGCAAAAGCAGCGGGTAAAAAATTGTTCGAGAAAGGCTATGAGTTCGATATCGCCTTCACCTCTGTTTTAACTCGTGCAATCAAAACCTGTAACATCGTGTTAGAAGAATCTCACCAATTATGGATTCCTCAAGTGAAAAACTGGCGTTTAAATGAGCGTCACTACGGTGCATTACAAGGCTTAGATAAAAAAGCAACCGCAGAACAATACGGTGACGAACAAGTTCATATCTGGCGTCGTTCTTACGATATTTCTCCTCCAGATTTAGATCCGAAAGATCCAAACTCTGCCCATAACGACCGTCGTTATGCGAACATTCCATCTGATGTTGTACCAAACGCAGAAAACTTAAAATTAACCTTAGAACGTGCATTACCATTCTGGGAAGATCAAATTGCACCAGCAATGCTTTCTGGTAAACGTGTTTTAGTGGTGGCGCACGGTAACTCACTTCGTGCATTAGCAAAACACATCATCGGTATTTCTGATGCGGAAATCATGGATTTTGAAATCCCAACAGGTCAACCGTTAGTGTTAAAACTTGACGATAAATTAAACTACGTAGAACACTACTATCTTTAATTTATAAATGATTTCAAAGTGCGGTTAATTTTGACCGCACTTTTTGTTTAAGGAGAATAACGGATGAAAAAATTACTCGCGGTGATTTTTGCTTTGTTACCTGTTTTGGCCTTTGCTGCATCGCCAAATCATACGGCAAAATCAACTCAAACCAAGTCAGTGAAAACGGCAGTTAAAAAAGTAGAAGCCAAGAAAGCAACCACACCTAAAGCCGTAGCCAAAACAGCTAATAAAAAAGCAGATGCCAAAAAAGCAGAAGCGAAAAAGCCAGCTAAAATTGTCGAAGCGAAAAAAGCGGTAACGAAAAAAGAAAAAATAAAAAATAAAACGACAAATAAAGCCGCTAAAGCAGAGCCGACAAAAACAAAAGGCAAACAGCCAGTAGAAAAAACGAAGCAAACTGCAGTAAAAGACAAAAAGACGGTAGCAAAAAGTAAACAAAGTGCAGTTAAAGAATCTGCAAAACCTGAAAAGGTGATTGCTAAAAAAACAGCAGTGGTTAAAACCGAAGTGAAGAAAGCGGAACCCAAAGCCGTTGAAAAAGTAACTGAAAATAGCGTGGAAACTGTTGCTCAGAAAACAGCGAATACCGTGACAAAATCTGTCGTCGTACCAAGATGTAATGATTCAAAAGTTTTTGCGGTATTATCTGATGCCTTTAAAAAACAAGGTGCAGCCACTAACACCCAAATGACAGTGAAACAAATCACGCAAGCCCGCGAAACCCAATCTTATCCACAACAAGGGATTCGTAGCTGTAATGCGATAGTGGAAACCAACAGCGTTAAATATGTTACGGATTACAGCATTATCTTGAATGATAAAGGTTTCTTCGTGCAAGTTGAAAATGCACAACCCGTTCAACGTTTCTAATCTTAATGTGCGTTATTTAAATGAAGTTGTTTGAATAACGCACGCATTTCTTCTTCATTCAAACGGCGATATTCACCATTGCTTAACCCATCGAGTGTTAAATGGCTCATTTGATAACGAATGAGTCGTAATGTCGGAAAGCCGATATGTGCGGTCATTCGACGCACTTGTCGATTTCGTCCTTCACTAATTTTGATTTCCAACCAGCTCGTTAGAATACTTTGACGTTCACGAATAGGTGGATTGCGAGGCCAGAGAAAATCCGGTTCAGAAATCAACCGTACTTTTGCCGGCTTTGTCATTCCATCTTTCAATTCAACGCCTTTGCGGAGTTTGTCTAAGTCTTTCTCTTCAGGAATACCTTCCACTTGCACAAAATACGTTTTTTCTGTTTTAAACTTAGGATCCGCCAAACGATGCTGCACTTCACCATTATTCGTTAAAATCAGTAACCCTTCGCTATCACGATCCAATCGCCCTGCCGCATACACATTGGGAATGGTAATAAAATCTTTTAATGTCGCTCGACCGTTTTCATCGGTGAATTGTGTCAGCACATCAAACGGTTTGTTAAATAAAACGATAATCGTCTGTTCTAATGTAAGTGGCTTTGCTTTAGGCTTAAATGAACGAGTGGGTCTTGCCGTTCGTTTGGTTGTAAATGCGCGGGAAGGGAAGGGTTTCGACATATTATTTATTCAGTAAAAAAAGAAAAAGGGCGGATTTTATTCCGCCCTCTTATATTACCATTGATAGCGATAAACTGCTTGAATTGCATAAGGTTTGTCGAAGTTTTTACCGTCAGCACGGCTTACCTCTAAACCAAAACGATGATTTACAAATCCAGCATTTAAACCGACCGCACTTTCAAAACGTCCACGGCTGCTTGCAACATCAAGCGCACTGTTTGTGTAATGAATTTTGCTGCTACGGTTTTTACTAGTAATCGCATTCACTTCTGCGTAAGGTTGTAAATTCCAACCATTACTTAATGCAAAGCCTTTGGCTACACGTAAACCAATTCGAGAATACACAGAAGATAAGCTATCTTCATTCTCTTGTGATGAAATATGTGTCCATGCTAATTGTGCTTGCGGTGTGATTGTCCAATCGTTTGCAAGGCTAAAGCGTTTACCTAATTCACTCGAAATCGTATAAGCGTTGTAATGACGTTTTTCGGTGAGATCTGAGTTAGCGTGTAAACGGCTGTATTTCACAATGTTATCTACATAAATACCGTTATCTGCAAGGTAAGCTGCATATAAGCCCACGCTGTTGCTTCTTACTTTGCCATCACCGTAATGATCATTGAAATCAACGTTAGCTTGGCTACGACCAACAAATCCACCAACATGGAGATTATCTGTTACAACCGCATCAGCCCCCACTTGTAAGCTATGTACGTTTTGTTTAAAGCCAGAAGTTTCACTCTTACCAGTCGAAAGTGCGGCTAATTTTTGGCGAGAATTCACATTACGAACCCACACATTGCCTTTTTCACTGTTTTTCACTTCGCCTAGACGTTGATGGATGCCACTTAAATCATCTTCCACTAACAACAATTGTGCTTGGCGAAGAGAAACTTGTGCATTTGCTAAGTCTGAAAGTAATGGTGTGTTTGGCAATACTGGAGCATTTGATGTGACTGCATTTTTAGAATGTGCTAATACCCAATTATTTCCTTCTTTTGTTAGGAAATATTGGTAAGCCCCTAAATCCACACGATTGTTTGGGTTAGTTAAGCTAAACGCCGCATTACCACCATTGGTTTCTACAAGTGTCACTTTTCCGTTAGCGACATTTGCACCTTGGTTAGTTACACCAATTTTATGATTACCTTCAGCAGTACCTTGAACAACGATTTTATCGCTTTTGTTTTCAGCGATATTCGTGTTGAGGTTGAAGGTACCTGAGCCAGTGAGGTTGCCACGAATAATGATACCTTGGTAGTTATCATTGGCTAAATTTACTACGCCATTATTAAGATCTAAATTAGTTAAGCTTGTTGTTTGAACCACGCCATCTTCATCAGTGAAAGCTTTCGTTGTCCAATTGCTATTATTTAAGTTTAAATTGAGTGCACTGTTGCTATCGGTAGTAGTAACTCCAGAAACAGTAGAATTATTGAAGGTTAGTTGGATATTTTCTGTAATGCTCTCTGCATCATTAAATTTAACATTTTCACCACTAGCAAGCATACCTCCATTTATTGTTGAGTTATTAAAGGTTGCAGAGAAGTGGCTATTAATATTTTCTGTTAATCTAGATACTAAACCTAGGATTGAGCCTTGAGGAATTGATACATTGGAATTATTAACGATTAATTCTGGTCGAGCTTGATTATCCGCTTCATATACAAAGATAGTATTATCATCGTTCGATGTTACATTCACATTGTTTAATGTTAGTTTACTATTTTGATTAAGAGTGAATGCTTCTAACATGGAGTCTTGGGTGCTATCGCTAATTAACACTTTTGAGTTATGCATTGTTACTGTTGAATTATTTAACTCAAATAAATAGCCTGCTGAGTCTGCCTTGTTAGGATTAGTAATACTATAATTTCCACCATTGATTTCAGTTGTGGAATTTGTGATATTCATTACCGCAAAAGAATGGTGTCTATTTGCTGGAATAGATAGTGAAGCATTAACATTATTTAATTGCCCGCTTG
>NZ_CAJLNI010000020.1 GCF_905207935.1 uncultured Haemophilus sp. | reverse complement strand
TTATGTTGCAGATTAAACTTGCTTTGGTGTTACTTTGTGCGGGGCTAGGGTATTTTGTTTATTCAAACTGGCAAAGTTGGCTGGAAAGCTTAGACGGTGATAGAAAAATTACTGCTTATGCCTTAGTAGGTCAAAATGAATTTACCACTTATCCGGATGTGCAAGATGTATTACTCAAAATGGGGTCACTTAAGGGCTTCTGGGGACAGGACGTTAAGCAAATTCAAGAGCAGCTTGAAACAATTCCTTGGGTAAAAGGTGCGGTAGTTCGTAAAATTTGGCCAAATCGTTTAAGTATCTGGTTATCAGAATATCAGCCAGTCGCCATTTGGAACAAAACAGAGTTCGTTACAAAAGAGGGAACAGTTTTCCAATTGCCGATGGATAAGTTAAAAGAAAAAGCTTTACCTTATTTAGGTGGTCCGGATTATCAAAGCTTGAAAGTATTAGAGGCTTGGAATCAAATTTTTGCTGATTTTAAAGCGAAAAATTTGGTGGTTAAAGGTGTGACAATTGATGATCGTGGTGCGTGGCAAGTTACGCTAGATAATGATATAGTATTGAAACTTGGACGCGGAGATTGGAAACCAAAATTAGATCGATTTGTAACGATTTATCCACAAATTGAAGTGCCTGAAGGTAAACGAATTGATTATGTAGATTTGCGCTATGCATCTGCATCAGCAGCGGTTGGATTGACAGAGAAATAAAAAATAATTCATTGGGTGTAATAAGAAAATGGCAAAAGAGTTGGAACCGAAAGTAATTGTAGGTCTTGAAGTTGGTACATCAAAAGTTGTTGCTGTTGTTGGGGAAGTGCTTCCTGATGGCGTAGTAAATGTACTTGGCGTGGGTAGCTGTCCATCGAAAGGGATTGATCGTGGCAGTATTACTGATTTAGATGCCGTTGTTAATTCTATCCAACGTGCTATTGAGGCAGCTGAATCAATGGCCGATTGCCAAATTATGAGCGTGACTCTTGCGATTACAGGTGAACATATTCAAAGCCTGAATGAGAGCGGCTTTGTTGCTATTTCTGAAAATGAAGTGACTCAAGAAGAGATTGATGATGCTTTACATACAGCGAGCTCAGTAAAATTACCTGAGGGTCTTTCTTTATTACACATCATTCCACAAGAATATGCCGTAGATAAACAAGTTAATATTAAAAATCCATTAGGTTTACAAGGTGTTCGTTTAAAAGCAAACGTACACTTAATTGCGTGTCACCAAGACTGGCAGAATAACTTGAAAAAAGCAGTTGAGCGTTGTGGATTACAAGTTGATAAAGTTGTGTTCTCCGGCTTTGCAGCAACACATTCTGTTTTAACTGAAGATGAAAAAGATCTTGGTGTTTGCTTAGTTGATTTCGGTGCAGGCACCATGAATATGATGGTTTACACCAATGGTTCATTGCGTTTCAGCAAGGTTATTCCTTACGCAGGAAATATTGTAACGAACGATATTGCTCATGCATGTACCGTTTCTCGTGCAGAGGCAGAGCGCATTAAAGTGAATTATGCGAGTGCATTATATCCGGCACGTTTACATGGTGATAAGAAAATTGAAGTGGCAAGTATTGGTGGTCGAGCACCACGAGCTTTAACAAAAAGTGATTTATCTTTAATCACTTCAGCAAGATATATTGAACTATTAGGCGTTGTTAAGGACGAATTAGATAAGCTTAAAGCAGATTTAGAAAGCAAACATATTAAATTTGAATTAATTGCTGGTGTCGTTATTACCGGTGGTGGTGCACAAATTGAAGACTTAAAAGATTGTGCTTCAAATGTATTTGGTTGCCAAGTGCGTATTGGTAGTCCATTAAATATTACGGGGTTAACAGATTATGTGAATCGCCCACAATATTCAACTGTAGTGGGATTATTACAATATCATCATCAAAATAGTGATAATGATCCTGTGGATAGTAACTATGGTGATGAAGCACTAGGCAAAAAATTCTGGAAAGGTCTTAAAAATATTTTCAATAAAGTGAAATCAGAATTTTGATCATTTTGGCTTTTTCATTTACAATAGAAAAAATTTAACTTTTATTAATGTGCTAGCAGAGTATTAGCAGTAACGGAGAACAGCAAATGTTATACCCAGAGTATGGTGATTTTGAAGAGCAAACAGGTGCACTGATTAAGGTTGTCGGTGTCGGTGGAGGCGGCGGTAACGCAGTTAACCACATGGTTGCTAACATGGTGCAACAAGAATTCAATGGTAATTTCTTGGGCGAAAGTGCAATTGATAGCGAAGAACACGGTAAAATCGTATTCTATGCGGTGAATACCGATGCGCAAGCATTACGCAAAAGCCAAGTTCAACAAACTGTACAAATCGGTGGGGCAACAACGAAAGGTCTTGGAGCAGGGGCTAACCCAAATGTAGGTCGTAAAGCGGCTGAAGATGACCAAGAAGAAATCCGTAAAATGCTTGAAGGTGCAGACATGGTCTTTATCGCTGCCGGTATGGGTGGTGGTACAGGTACTGGTGCCGCACCAATCGTCGCTAAAGTTGCGAAAGAATTAGGCATTTTAACTGTTGCTGTTGTTACTAAGCCATTTAGCTTTGAAGGCAAAAAACGTATGCAATTTGCTGAATTAGGGATTAAAGATCTTTCACAATACGTGGATTCAATGATCATTATTCCTAACCAACAAATCCAAAAAGTTCTCCCGAAAAATGCAACGTTAATTGATGCTTTTGCTGCTGCAAATGACGTATTACGTAACTCTGTTATGGGCATCTCCGATATGATTACGTCCCCAGGTTTAATCAACGTGGACTTTGCAGACGTAAGAACCGTTATGTCGGAAATGGGCCAAGCAATGATTGGTTTCGGTTCAGCTCAAAGTGAACCAGGTGCAGGCCGTGCAGAAGAAGCAGCACGTCTTGCAATTAAAAATGATTTATTAGAGAAAGTCGATCTTTCTAATGCTAAAGGTATTCTTGTTAATATTACCTCAGGTATGGATCTCGGCTTTGACGAATTTAACGTGGTAGGTGACACAGTAGGTAGCTTTGCATCAGAAGACGCGACTATCGTTGTAGGTACCAGTTTGGTCCCTGAAATGAGCAATGAAATTCGTGTAACGATCGTTGCAACAGGTTTAGGTGATGTTGTTGCGGCTGAGCCAGTTGTTATTGCTCGTCCTCAAGCAGCAGTACAACAAGCGCCGGTTCAACAACCTGTAGCACAAGAAACGATTCAACCACAACCGCCAGTTGGTTTACATGGTTTAGATGCATTAAGACATAATCCACAACCAGAACCAGCACAGGAACAAAATCCGCAATACGGTAACTTAAATAAACCGCTTGATCCAAGCCGTTTAGAACAGTTAAGAAATAATCCTAATTTCTTTAATCCGGCATCATTTGGTCGTGATGAGAAATAAGAGTAGAAGTAATCTTGTTGTGAAGCAATAAGGTAAAAGAGATGATTAAACAAAGAACATTAAAACAAAGCATTAAAGTCACAGGTGTAGGCTTACATAGCGGCAAAAAAGTAACGTTAACGTTGCGTCCAGCTATGCCAAATACTGGGGTGATTTACTGCCGTACTGATCTCAATCCGCCGGTGACTTTCCCTGCGAATGCAGATTCAGTGCGTGATACAATGCTTTGTACTGCACTTGTGAATGAACAAGGTGTGCGTGTTTCAACCGTAGAACACTTAAACGCAGCATTAGCAGGTTTAGGTATCGATAATATTATTATTGAAGTTGATGCACCTGAAATTCCAATCATGGACGGTAGTGCAAGCCCATTCATTTACTTGCTTTTAGATGCGGGTATTGAAGAACAAAATGCACCGAAGAAATTTATTCGTATTAAGAAAAAGGTACGAGTAGAAGACGGTGACAAATGGGCAGAATTTAAACCTTACAATGGTTTCCGTTTAGATTTCACAATCGACTTTAATCATCCTGCGATTAGTAAAAATGTACGTAATTATGTGATGGATTTCTCTGCACAAGCATTCGTACATCAAATTAGTCGTGCAAGAACCTTTGGTTTCATGAAAGATATTGAATATCTTCAATCTCAAGGTCTTGCATTAGGTGGTAGCTTAGATAATGCCATCGTATTAGATGATTACCGTATCTTAAATGAAGATGGATTACGTTTCAGAGATGAATTAGTTCGTCACAAGATGCTTGATGCAATTGGCGATCTTTATATGTGTGGCTATAACATCATCGGTGATTTCAAAGCTTATAAATCTGGTCACGGTTTAAATAATAAGTTACTCCGTGCTGTACTTGCCGATCAGGAAGCGTGGGAATTTGTTACCTTTGAAGATAAGAAACAAGTTCCACAAGGTTATGTTGCGCCTGCGCAGGTACTCATCTAACAATGTTTTGTTGAAAAGCTATACTTCTTTCGGGAGTATAGCTTTTTTATTTCCCATCTTGCTCTGTTATTTTTGTTTTATGCGAAGGTAAAGAGCGGTCAAAAATAGAGGTATTTTTATTATGAAAAAATTATTTACCGTGCTTCCTCTTGTGCTAGCAACTTCTGCGGCAATGGCATATGAACAAGATAAAACCTATCAATTTACCATATTGCACACTAATGATACGCACGGACATTTTTGGCCGAATGCAAAAGGTGAATATGGCTTTCCTGCTCACAAAACAATTGTTAATCGCGTAAAAGCTGAAGTGGAGCAAAAAGGTGGCTCACTCATTTTATTAAATGCAGGTGATTTTAATACTGGTGTACCTGAGTCAGATATGCAAACAGCAGAACCTGATATTAAAGCAATGAACGCAATGGGCTATGAGGCAACTGTATTAGGTAACCACGAGTTTGATAATCCACTACAAATTCTTGATATGCAAGAAAAATGGGCAAACTTTCCATTCTTATCTGCAAACGTGATTAATACGAAAACAGGTAAAACCTTAGTTAAGCCTTATACGATTTTAAATAAACAAGATCTTAAAATTGCCGTGGTCGGTTTAACCACAGAGGATACTGCAAAATTAGGCAACCCAGAATACCTTCATAATGTGAAGTTTGAAGATCCAACAACGGTAGCAAAAGCCACATTAAAAGAGCTAAATGAAAAAGTTAAACCGGATGTAAAAATTGCTTTAACACATATGGGCTATTACTATGATGCGAGACATGGTTCAAATGCACCAGGTGATGTAAGTCTTGCGCGTAATTTAGATAAAGGCGCATTCGATATGATTATCGGTGGTCACAGCCATGATCCGATTTGCGTGGATGAAAAAGGCGTATGGATTAAAGATTATCAACCTACTCAGCCATGTAAACCAGATTTCCAAAATGGTACTTGGATTATGCAGGCCTTTGAATGGGGCAAATATGTTGGTCGAGCTGACTTTGAGTTCAAAAATGGTGAATTAAAATTAGTGAATTATCAATTAATTCCAGTGAACTTGAAGAAGAAAGTGAAAAAAGAAGACGGTAAAACGGAATACGTAAATTACGCAGAAGAGATTCCACAAGATCCAGAAATGGAAAAACTTTTAAAATCTTACCAAGATAAAGGTGATGCGTTATTAAGCCAAAAAGTGGGTAAATTAAACGGTAAGTTAGAGGGTGATCGTACCATTATTCGTTTTGAACAAACTAACCTTGGTCACTTAATTGCAGAAGCACAACGTCAAAAAGCGAAAGCAGATATTGGTATCATGAACTCAGGTGGTATTCGTGATTCTATCCAAGAAGGTGATGTAACTTATAAAGATATTTTAAAAATCCATCCATTTGGTAATATTGTGAGCTATTTTGAATTAACCGGTAAAGAATTACTGGATTATTTAAATGTAGTGGCATTGAAAGAAGTAGATTCGGGTGCCTATGCTCAATACTCAGGTATCAGCATGACAGTAAATCGTGCGGAGAAGAAAGTTGAAAATGTGAAAATTCAAGGTAAACCATTGGATTTAAATAAAACTTACCGTATTTCTGTACCAAGCTATAATGCTGCAGGTGGAGATGGTTATCCAGTCATGACCAAAAATCCAACTTTTGTTAACACAGGTTTTATTGATGCGGATGTTTTAAAAGAATTTTTTGAGAAAAATTCACCTATTAATGCTGAGAAATACATCCCTCATAATGAAGTAACCTTTAAATAAGGAATGAAATGGCATTAGATTTATCAGAAATTCGTCAGCAAATTACGCAAATTGATCGCAGCTTGTTAAAGCTGCTTTCAGAGCGTCACCGCCTGGCATATGATGTAGTAAGAAGCAAAGAAGTGACGCAAAAAGCGTTGCGTGATTTAGAGCGAGAGCAACAACTCTTACAAGAGCTTGTGCAGTTTGCTGAAAGTCAAAATTATCAGCTTGAACCACAATATATTACGTCAGTCTTCCAAAAGATCATTGAAGATTCTGTGTTAACACAACAAGTGTATTTGCAGAAAAAACTCAATGAGCAACGAGAAGAAACGTTACATATTGCTTTTTTAGGCAAGCGTGGTTCTTACTCTAATTTGGCTGCGCGTAATTATGCGGCTCGCTACCATCAACAGTTTGCTGAAATCAGTTGTGATTCTTTTGCTCAAATTTTTGAAAAGGTTGAAAGTGGAGAAGCTGATTATGGTGTACTGCCTTTAGAAAACACTACGTCAGGTGCAATTAATGAAGTTTATGATTTGCTTCAACATACCACCTTATCTTTGGTGGGCGAGTTGGCTTATCCTATCAAGCACTGTGTTTTAGTGAATGAGCAAGATGATTTAAGCAAAATTGATACGCTTTATAGCCATCCACAGGTGATCCAGCAGTGTAGTCAATTTATTCAAAGTCTTGAGCGTGTACATATTGAGTTCTGCGAAAGTAGCTCTCATGCAATGCAGCTCGTGGCAAGCTTGAATAAACCGAATATTGCGGCATTAGGTAATGAAGATGGTGGCAAGCTTTACGGCTTACATGTGTTAAAACATAATATTGCGAACCAAGAGAACAACATTACGCGTTTCATTGTCGTAGCCAAACAAGCTCGTGAAGTTTCACCGCAAATTCATACTAAAACTTTATTGTTGATGACCACATCGCAACAAGCAGGTTCTTTGGTGGATGCCTTACTTGTGTTTAAAAAGCACGGTATTAATATGACCAAGCTTGAATCTCGTCCTATTTATGGCAAACCTTGGGAAGAAATGTTCTATTTGGAGATTGAAGGAAATATTCATCATCCAGATACCCAAATTGCCTTGGAAGAGCTTAAGCAGTTCAGTAATTATCTGAAAGTGCTTGGTTGTTATCCAAGTGAAATTGTGAAGCCTGCGAAGGTATAATGAAAATAAAAAAGAGCGGTCGATTTAAAACAACGTTAAAATCGACCGCTCTTTTTATTGAGAATTCTTAAGCTTTTTTCAAGAACTCTGATTTCAACATGATTTTGCCACAATCGACGTTGTGATCTCCGTTAACTAAACGGATATTTTTGAATTTCGTGCCTTTCTTCAACACTTCAGATGAACCTTTTAATTTCAAATCTTTAATCAAAAGTACATCATCGCCATCGGCTAATAAATTACCGTTGCTGTCTTTAACAATCAGTTGATCTTCATCGGCTTCAACTGTTTCGTTACCATTCCACTCATTGCCACAATCAGGGCAAACAAAATTCACAGAATCGTGATAAACATATTCGCCTTTACATTTTGGGCAAGCTGGCATTTGATCCATTTCTTTTTCCTTCTTTATCTGATTTAAGCAAAGTATAATGCGCACGGAGTATAACAAAAAAGTGACTATTCGCCAAAAAATGGGCAATTTCACGGAATTTATGAGGTATTTATGAAAAAAATCATGCTTTTGAGCGCTGTGATGGGGTGTTTAATCTCAGTTAATGCATTCGCGCACAATATCCAACCTAACCAACTTTTAGCCAATGTAACGGTTTCGGATAAAGGTGAAATCACTTTAGATGGTAATGATGTAGCGTATAAATCGTGGAGCTCAACGGCATTGCCAGGAAAAGTACGAGTGATTCAACATATTGCGGGCAGAAGTGCAGCGAAAGAGAAAAATCAAGCGATGATCGAAGCCATCAAAGCTGCTCATTTTAACCAAGCCAAATATCAAACCACGACCATTATTAATGCTGATGATGCCGTTGTGGGCACGGGTATGTTTGTGAAAAGTAGCGCAGAAAAAGGCAAAAAAGAAAATGCCCACAGCCAAGTGATTTTAGATGATAAAAGTGCGGTTAAAAATGCGTGGGGATTACGTGAAAAAGACAGCGTGATTATTTTGCTTGATAAAACCGGCAAAGTGCAATTTGTGAAAGAAGGGAAATTGACGGATGATGAAGTCAAAGAAGTGATTTCACGTGCAACAGCGTTAATTGCGAAGTAATAGAATAATAAGCGGAAGTTATCTTCCGCTTTTTTATCCTTTGAAATCCTTCATTAATTTTCTCAATGTGCCACAATTTCGTTGAAATTTACGGCAATGTGTACAGATGGCAAGATGCAAATTGAGCCCAATTTTTTCTTTGGTCATTAATTGTCGTTCTTGAGCATCTGAAATAAGGCGAGTCGCTTGGCGACATTTCATAAAGTCACTCCTTAAAGTTTATGAGATAAGCAGTTTTGAAGTTGTAAGCGGGCACGATAGAGTGTCGTGTGCAAGTTACTTATGCTTAGTTGATTTTCTTGGCAAATTTCTTCAGAAGATAATTCCAAAAACTCTCTCATCATAAAAATCTTGGCTTGTTTGGCGGGTAGGCAAGTTAAGCAAGTTTCAAAAATCAGCCAAAACTCCTCAGAATAGACCGCATTTTCGCTCAGTTCGAGATCGAGTGGAGAATGTTCAGCTTTCCAGTGTCCCCCTTCATCAAAGAAATGATTGGTTTGTTCTTCATCTTCCATTTCGGTTTCCAGTACAAATTTGCCTTTCTGACGAAGAAAATCGATGATTTTATTTTTTAAGATAGCAAAGATCCACGTTTTAAATGCGGCTTGTCGCTTAAAGTGCTCGAGATTGTTAAATGCACTTAAAAAACTCTCTTGCACTAAATCTTCAGCTAATACAGCATTGCCCACCTGTAATGTGGCAAATTTCAGCATTTGCTCTCTAATTTGTATCAGTTCTTTATCGGAAATTCCGGTTTCCATATTTTTTCCTTGGAAAATGTGTAAGAAATAGGTTCCTCATTCGTCTAATGATAATGAAAGGAAAAGGCCTTTCTAGATCACGTTAATTATTCACAAATTTAAGGAAGATTCAAAATGAAAAATATTACTGTAAAAACAACCTTTACTGCTATTGCTGCACTTTTCTTTGCAACCAGTCTTTATGCGACCGATATGAAATCTAATGAAATGTCGATGGCAAAAGAGCCCATGCCGATGACAAAAGACGCTATACCAATGCAAAACGATAAAATGGCATCTGATGGGATGAAGTCTGATAGTATGATGAAATCTCATGACATGAAAATGGATAATATGAAGTCAGAAGAAATGAAAGCAAAAGAAATGAAGAAAAAAGCAAAAACAATGGAAAAACCGAAAATGTAATGCTTTCTGCTTAAAAGAAAAACTGCGGTCAATTTGACCGCAGTTTTTGTATCAAAGTGAGGTTATTGTTTACGCCACGTCGTGCCGTTAGCGCCATCTTCTAACACGATACCCATTGCCGTAAGTTCATTACGAGCAGCATCCGCAGCAGCCCAATCTTTAGCTGCACGAGCTTCATTGCGTTGTTTGATGAGCGCTTCAATTTTTGCGACTTCATCATCGTCAGAGCCAGCTTGTAAGAATTTTTCTGGATCTTGTTGAAGTAAACCTAAGATACCCGCTAATTCACGTAAACGCGCAGCAAGACCATTGGCTTTTTCTGCATCTTCAGTTTTCAATTTATTGATTTCACGAGCCATTTCAAATAAGACAGAAAGGGCATTCGGTGTATTGAAATCATCATCCATTGCCTCACGGAAGGCTTCCACAAAATTTTCACCACCAAAAGCAACCGCACTTTGATCGGTGCCACGTAAAGCGGTGTACAAACGTTCTAATGCACCTTGTGCTAAATTCAGGTTTTCTTCACTATAATTGAGTTGGCTGCGATAGTGTGCCGTTAGTAAGAAATAACGCACCGCTTCTGCATTGTAGTGGTTTAATACATCACGAATAGTGAAGAAGTTGCCGAGGGATTTCGACATTTTTTCTTTATCTACCATGATCATGCCGGAATGGATCCAATAATTCACATATTGGCCGCCATGAGCACAGCAAGATTGCGCAATTTCATTTTCGTGATGCGGGAACATTAGGTCAGAACCGCCACCATGAATATCAAAATGTTCGCCAAGTTGTTTGCAGTTCATTGCCGAACATTCAATGTGCCAACCTGGACGACCTGCACCCCATGGGGACGGCCAGCTTGGTTCGTTTTCTTTTGACATTTTCCAAAGCACGAAATCCATTGGATTTTTCTTGATTTCATTAATTTCAATACGTGCACCCGCTTGTAATTGGTCGAGATCTTGGCGTGATAATTTGCCGTATTCCTTAAAGCTTTCCACATCAAACATCACATCGCCACTGTCTGCAACATAAGCATGACCACGTGCAATCAGTTTTTCCACAATCTCAATAATTTCAGGAATATGATGCGTCGCACGAGGTTCAAAATCTGGACGTAATACGTTTAATGCATCAAAATCTTTATACATTTCTTGCACCATACGATCTACAAGTTGATCGCAGGTTTCTTTGTTTTCTAATGCACGTTTAATGATTTTATCGTCCACATCTGTGATATTACGCACATAAGTCAAATCGTAGCCTAAAGAGCGTAAATAGCGAGCAATCACATCAAAACATACAAAGGTACGGCCGTGGCCAATATGGCATAAATCGTAAACGGTCACGCCGCACACATACATACCCACTTTTCCTTTATGGATAGGTTTGAATACTTCTTTTTCTCGAGTGAGGGTATTAAAAATCTTTAACATATTTTTTCTCTTAAAACAGGTTGTAAAACGACCGCACTTTTTCTGCTTATGGTGGCACTTTCTCACCATTTGTGGAATAATGAACGCCTTAATTTTCAAGAGGAAAACAACATGGTTACATTACACACAAATTTTGGCGATATTAAAATTAAACTTGATTTTGATAAAGCGCCAATCACTGCAGAAAACTTTTTAAATTATTGTAAAAACGGTTTCTATGATAACACAATTTTCCATCGTGTTATTGATGGATTTATGATCCAAGGCGGTGGTATGGAAAGCGGAATGCGTGAAAAAGCAACAAACGCACCGATCCAAAATGAAGCTAACAATCGTTTAAGCAATAAACGTGGCACAATCGCCATGGCGCGTACCTCTGATCCACATTCTGCAACAGCACAATTCTTCATTAACGTGGCAGATAATGACTTCTTAAACTACCGTTCAAAAGAGATGTTTGGCCGTGAAGTGGTACAAGAATGGGGCTATGCCGTATTCGGCGAAGTGGTTGAAGGGATGGATGTGGTTGATAAAATCAAGAAAGTAAAAACCGGTAATAAAGGCTTCCACCAAGACGTTCCGACAGAAGATGTTGTTATTACATCAGTTTCTGTAGAATAATTAATTCGGTGTGTGGACGCGTAATCTACACACCTTTTTCTTAAGTGAAATAACGCGATGCCTTTCTTTGATACTCATACCCACCTTGATTATCTTCATCATAACACTGGTGAGCCATTAGCTCAGCTCGTGGAGAACGCTAATCAAGCTGATGTGCAAAAAATCTTGATTGTAGCAGTAAAAGAGTCGGATTTAAAAACAATCCAAAATATGACCGCACTTTTCCCTGAGCATCTTTATTGTGGACTTGGGCTACATCCGCTTTATATCAAAGAGCATCAAGAGCATGATTTAGAGACATTGGATGTTGCCTTATCTGAACGAGATCAAAATTGTACAGCCGTAGCAGAAATTGGCTTAGAATGTGCGATTCCTGATTTATTGACGGATGAATTATGGCAAAAGCAACAGCACTTTTTAGAAAGTCAGCTTTATTTAGCGAAGAAATATAATCTGTCGGTCAATTTACATAGCCGAAAATCCCACGAGCAATTATTCCGTTTTTTAAAACAAGCCAATTTACCAAAATGTGGTGTCGTGCATGGTTTTGCGGGGAGTTACGATCAAGCAAAACGATTTGTGGATTTAGGCTATAAAATTGGCGTAGGCGGCACTATTACTTATGAACGCGCGAATAAAACGCGCCAAGCGATTGCGAAGTTACCATTAGAGGCGTTGGTGTTAGAAACGGATACACCAGATATGCCGGTGTTTGGCTTTCAAGGTCAACCTAATCGACCAGAACGGATTGTTCACACCTTTGAGGCATTATGCCGTTTAAGAAGTGAAAATGCTGAAGTGATTAAAGAAACGGCTTGGCAGAATAGCCTAAACTTATTTGGTTAAACTTTAAAACGATAAATCACTTGATTGGCTGAACCACGCCAAACTAAGCTTGGGTCAGCCTGTTCTTGTATAAATTTTCCATCAATGAGCACGTCAATATAAGGCAACATTTGACGTTGATAATCATCAAGTTCATCCAGTTTATAACCCGTCCACACCCAAATATCCTTATCGGGACATTCTTTTTTTACACGCTGTACAAAAGGAAGTAAGGCTTCAACATTACGAGGATGCATCGGATCCCCTCCAGAAAGCGTGAGCCCTTGACGTTTAATACGCGTATCTTTCAAATCATTGATGATCTGTTGTTCCATCGCCTCATCAAATAATACGCCATTATCAAAAGACCAGCTCTTTTGATTGTAGCAACCACGGCAACCATGCGTACAACCGCTAACGAAAAGGGTACAACGCGTGCCTTCGCCATTTACAACATCGGTAGGGTAGTATTGGAGATAGTTCATAGTTTTACCTTAAAAGTGCGGTTGATTTTCTCGTCAAATTCACCGAATTGATAAATTAACCTTTGCAATACAGGGCCAATTCTTGCATAATAGCCCACCTAATCGCATTGCGATATCAATGGAAATCTTCTCGGTCTCTCGCAACGGTGTCCGGTTTACTCGGTCAGGTTCGGAAGAAAGCAGCCAAAGTCGGAATTTCTGTGTGCCGAGAATAAGCTGGGAAGATTTCCACCCAACTTATCCTCCCTTGTTTTACACACGCTCCACGAGTTGTTTGAAGAACCCTTTTTCTAATTGCAATAATTCTGCGTAAGTGCCTTTTTCAATTAGCTTCGCTTCATCAATCATACAAAGCTCATCAAATTGCTCAATCGCCGTTAAGCGGTGAGTCACCATAATTAAGGTTTTATTTTCAGCATGGGCAAGAATCAAACGCAGAATTTTGCGTTCAGTTTCACGATCTAAACCTTCAGTTGGCTCATCTAATAATAAAATTGGCGCATCATTAAGCAAAATACGCGCTAAGCCTAAACGACGTTGTTCTCCACCAGAAAGCGGACGGCCGCCATCACCTAACCAAATATCTAAGCCTTGTTCTTGTTCCAACAATTTGCCTAAACCAACTTGGTTTAACACCTTGATCATTTTTTCATCTGAAATATTGACCGCACTTGCGAATTGCAGATTTTGACGAAGTGTATCGCTAAATACATGAACACGTTGCGTTAAAAAGCAGAATTGGCTGCGTAATGTGTCTTCTGCGTAATCGGCAATCGGTTTTCCAGCAAGGAATAATTCTCCTTGATTGGCATCATAATTACGCACTAAAAGCTGTAATAACGTGGATTTCCCGCTGCCTGTTTTACCTAAAATCGCGACTTTTTTGCCTTTTTGAATGGTTAAATTCAAATTTTCTAAAGCACGATTTTGACGTTCAGGATAAGTGAAAGAAAGATCTTTGGCTTCAATTAATGTTGTGGCGTTTTGATCGAACTCCGCTTTGCCATTAAAGGTCACTAATGGTTGCTGCTCGATAATATCTGTCACGCGTTCAGCTGATGCGATTACTTGCCCGATATGTAAGAATGCAGAACCTAATGGCATTAAGATTTCAAATGAGGCTAAGGCCGCAAAAGTGAAGAGCGCAATAAACGCCATGCGATATTCATCGTTACCAAACTCCGCTTGTGAGCTAAACCACAACATTGCGGCAATAATTAAACCATTTAAAAAGAGCGAAAGAGCGGTTGAAAATCCGCTTAAATTGGCTTCTTTTTGTTGATCTGCTTGCCAGTTAGCTTCAGTTTTAGCCATGTTATCTTTCAATTTATCTTCGGCATTAAAGAGCAATAATTCCGCTTGTGCTTGGATAAATTCTAAGAATTGCGTGCGATAAAGTGCACGTGAATGCACGAGTTTGTCGCCGAATTTTTTACCCAGTTGGTAGAAAACGGTTGGAATGATGAATACCAATAAAAGCAGGCTCATACCTAGACCTAAGGCTAAAGGTGCATTAACAAAACTTAAGCCAATGCTCATGGCTAAAATCACAAAAATAGCCGTAATAAATGGCGCAATTAAGCGAAGGTAAAGACTATCGAGGGTATCCACATCCGATACTAAACGATTTAGTAAATCGCTGTTACGGTAGCGATTTAACACTGCTGGGCTTAAGGGAATAATCTTCTCAAAAACTTGTACCCGTAATTTAGCCAAAATGCGGAAAGTCGCATCGTGTGTCACCAACTTTTCAAAATAGCGGAAAAGGGTGCGGCTAATAGCAAGCCCACGCACAGAAGCAGATGGATAGAAGAAATTAAATAATGTGCCAAGACCCGCAATTGCCGTTGCCGCTAAAAACCAACCCGATGTGGTCAGCAAGCCAATACTGGATGCAAGGCCTGTAATCATTAAAACCAAGCCTAAAAATAAAGGCAACTTGGCAAATTTAAATAAACGTAAAAAGGGAAGTAAAGCACGCATTATTGAATATCCTCTTTTCGTTGAGCCAATAATTCGGCAAAGAAGCCTTGATCTTTTAATTGGTTGAAATGCCCTTGTTGAACAATTTCACCTTCTTGCATCACAAAAATATTGTCACATTGTTTTAGATCTTCAATACGGTGTGTGATCATTAGGGTCGTTTGGTTATGGCTCATTTTTGCAAGGGCAGCAAGTACCAGATTTTCGGACTGAGCATCGAGGCTAGCTGTTGGCTCATCGAGTAATAATAACTTGCCTTTGCGTAGTAAAGCGCGAGCGATAGCTAAGCGTTGAGCTTGGCCTACAGATACACCAATGCCGCCATCTTTAATTTCGCTATCCAAGCCTAATTTATCGGTAAACTCTTTCGCTTGAGCAGAAATCAAGGCTTGCTCAATTTGCTTATCAGTAGCTTGAATATCACCTAGAAGTAGATTTTCTTTGATGCTGCCTTGTAGCAGTAATGGATTTTGACCTACCCACGCAATTTGTTTACGCCAGTCGCTTAAACGGCTTTGATTCAGTTCAACACCGTTAATTTTTAAGCGGCCTTCATAAGGCAAGAAACCGAGTAATACATTGATTAAAGAGGTTTTTCCTGCACCACTTTGACCGACAAGTGCAATATGGCTTTCTTTCGGAATATGGAATGAAAGAGGCTTCGTTAATGGTTGACCTTGTGGAGAAAGCGCCACTAAATTTTCAGCCTGAATTTCGACCGCACTTTGTGCTGGAATTTGTTCATTGCCTTGATGTGCAATTAAATAATCCGCTTCTAAGAAATCGACAATGGCATCAGCAGCACCAATACCGGCTGCACGATCGTGATAGTAAGTACCGAGATCACGCAATGGTTGATAAAACTCTGGCGCTAGAATTAAGCAGAAAAAGCCGGTAAATAAGGTTAGTGTGGTGCCATAAGTACCAAATTCGACTTGGCCTAAATAGCTAAAACCAAAATACACCGCCATTAAAGCAATGGAAATAGAGGTGAAAAACTCTAATACCGCAGAAGAGAGAAACGCCATTTTAAGTACTGTCATGGTCGTTTCACGGAAGTCTTCTGTTGTGTTTTCAATATGTTGTGTTTGTTCTGAAGTGCGGTTGAAAAGACGCAAGGTTTCTAAACCGCGTAAGCGATCCAAGAATTGAGCACTTAAGCGAGAAAGGGTAGCCATATTTTTTTGGCTGCTGTCTGCTGCTGCAATCCCAACTAGAATCATAAAAATTGGTACAAGCGGTGCAGTGACCATCAAAATCAGTCCTGCAGCCCAGTTTAGCGGGAATACGGCAATTAAAATCACCATTGGTACAATAGCCGATAAACTTTGCTGTGGTAAGAAACGCGCATAGAAGTTATGCAGATTTTCCACTTGTTCAAGCATGATACTTGCCCAGCTTCCGGCGGGTTTGTTATTGATGGTTGCGGGACCAACTTGATGGATTTTGTCTAAGATCTTTTGGCGCATATGGTTACGTAGTAATCGACCTGCTTTAAAGCCAATTTTTTCGCGTAGCCATAAAATGACCGCACGCAAAGCAAAAGTAATGATTAATGCAATAAAATATGGAACCAGCTCAGTGCGATCGACATTTTGCATAATGAGCTTGTCGAGCAATGTCGCAAGAAAATAGGTTTGAGCCACAAGAATTAAGGAAGAAAGTGTGGCAAGGGCAACATTGGTGCGCATTAATTTTTTAACTGGTTGTTGTTGCGCACGAAGCCATTTTTGTAAGTATTTTTGGCGAAGTTTATCCATTGTTTTTGTTTATCCTAGGATAGGATGGGTTGGCTGGAGGATTAAAAAATCTACCTTTGAAAAATAATAGGTGCGTGAAACCTTGTTTTACGCACCTTACATGAGAATTTAGCGCACTTATTCTTGTGCATCTAAATAACGTTCAGCATCTAATGCAGCCATACAGCCTGTACCCGCTGAAGTAATAGCTTGGCGATAGTTGTGATCCATCACATCACCTGCAGCAAACACACCTTCTACGGAGGTCGCTGTTGCATTGCCTTCAAGACCAGATTTAACGACGATATAACCGTTGTTAAGTTCAAGCTGACCTTGGAAGATTTCAGTATTTGGCGCATGACCGATGGCAATAAATAAACCGTCTAATTTCACATCTTCTTTTTCGCCAGTTTTTACGTTTTCTAAACGTACACCAGTTACGCCCATGTTATCGCCTAACACTTCATTCAAAGTGCGGTCAGTATGAAGCACGATTTTGCCTTCTTCGACTTTTTTGTATAAGCGATCGATTAAGATTTTTTCTGCACGGAAACTATCGCGACGGTGAATTAAATGTACTTCAGACGCAATATTAGCCAAGTAAAGTGCTTCTTCAACGGCGGTATTTCCGCCACCGACAACGGCAACCGGTTTATTGCGATAGAAAAAACCATCACAGGTTGCGCAAGCTGAAACGCCACGGCCTTTATAAGCGGTTTCAGATTCTAATCCGATATAACGTGCTGATGCCCCTGTTGCGATGATTAATGCATCACATGTGAAGGTTTGCATATCGCCATAAAGTTTGAACGGGCGAGAAGATAAATCGACTTTGTTGATATGATCAAACACGATTTCCGTTTCAAATTTTTCAGCGTGTTGCAACATACGTTGCATTAAACCTGGACCAGTGGTCATTTCAAAATCACCCGGCCAGTTTTCAATTTCATCTGTGGTAGTAAGTTGCCCGCCTTGTTGAAGACCGGTCACTAAAACAGGTTTTAAGTTTGCGCGTGCGGCATAAATAGCCGCGGTATAACCTGCAGGGCCTGAACCTAAAATTAATAATTTGCTGTGTTTAACGTCTGACATAAAGAATCCTTTGTTTATAAAATAAAGCATGAGGCTTTTGGAATTCGTTCATTATAAAGCCTTCATGCATAAAAAAATAGTTGATCGTATTAGTAAAGCAATGAATACAGCAATCGGCGATATTTATTGGTGATAGGATCCGCATTGCCAATGGCTGATAAAATAGATAAAAACTGTTGTTTCACTTCACCATTTTCCGCAGAAAGATCTTGTTTAAGAATGCTAAATAATAAGTCCAATGCTTCTTCGTTTCGATTAGCTTGATGTAGCTGAACTGCCAATTTCAACGCAATTTCAGGCGTTGGATTTTTCGCATAATCCGCTTGTAGTTGTTGAATTTCTGGCGTATCAGCGGCTTTAATTAAAAGCTCAATCTGCGCTTGTAATCCATGCCAACGGCTATCGCGATCCTGAATCGGAATTTGCGCTAAAATATCTGCCGCAGGCTCCGTTTTCTTCATTGCAATGTAAGTCTCTGCATAAAGTAACGCGACATCGCTGTTTTTCTTATCTGAAAGCTCCCAAGCTTCTTTCAGTAATGGAAGGGCGGAGTTGTAATCTTCCACTTGTAAAAAATCCAAGGCTTTTTGGAATTTTAAATCTTCTTCTTTTGGCAAAATGGCACTCAAACGTTGCAATAAGCTGGCTTCATCTAATGCGCCTGGGAAGGCATCTATTGCTTGAGCCTCTTTGAAAAGATAGGTCGTTGGTAACGCTTGAATACGAAATTGTGCAGCAATCATTTGCTCTGTTTCACAATTCACTAAGCCGAGGATAAATTGTCCTTTGTGCTGTTCTGCAACACGTTGTAAGACTTTTGCAAAATCAGCTGATTCTTTATGGCTTGGTGCATAAAAGTTAATGACAAGTGGTGTTTCAACAGAACGTTGCAACATTTCAGTAAGATTTTGTTCGTTGAGCTCAACGAAGAAAGGTAAATCTGCCATTTTTATTCCTTCATAAATGGAAAATGATGCCTGATTTTAACAAAGTGCGGTCAGTTTTAGAAATGTTTTACAGGAAAAGAAAAGGGCAGTGTTAATCTGCCCTTATTCGCTATCTATTTTTATTCTTTTGTTTCTTCCACTTTATCTTCTGGAAGCACTAGGTTAAGAATTAAGGCAAGTAATGAGCCTACGGTAATGCCTGAACCAAGCACTTCTTTGAAAAAGTGCGGTAATTTATCAAGCAATTCTGGACGAGTCGTCACGGCTAAGCCACAGCCAATTGAAATCGCGATAATTAAACCATTGCGTTTGCTACGTGCCACTTTATCCAACATTTGGATACCCGCGGCGATAATCATCGCGAACATCATTAAGCCTGCACCGCCTAATACAGGCAATGGAATTGAAACAATTAATGCACCGAATACAGGGAATAAACCCGCTAAAGCAAGAAGTACACCTGTTAATGCTACTACGTGGCGGCTTGCTACACCAGTTAAGGAAATCACGCCGATATTTTGTGAGAATGAAGAGAATGGTGTAGTGGACATAATGGCGGCTAAGGCAGATCCTAAACCATCGGCTAAAACGCCACCGCGTAAATGTTTACCAGTGATTTCTGTTTGAGTCGCATTGCCCAGCGCTAAGAAGTTACCGCTTGATTCAACGATCGTGACTAAATACGCAATGGACATGCCGATAATACCTGAAATTGGGAAGGCTAAGCCAAAGTGTAGTGGTTGTGGAATCGCGAAAGTTTGTGCTTGTTTCACACCTTCAAAGCTTACCCAGCCCATGGCTAAACAAACGATATAACCAGTCATCATCCCAATAACGATCGCAGCCGCAGAGAAAATCCCTTTACCCCATTGCACGAGAGCGACCACGATCACTAAGACAAAGCTTGCCATCATTAAATTTTCTGGCGTCGCATAATTCGCATCACCACGTTGACCACCTGCAAACCAGTCAACGGCAACTGGAATCAGGCTTAAGCCAATCATCATAACGACAGTTCCCGTCACAAGTGGTGGGAACAATTTACGAATATATGGCATGAAGAAACTGCCGATAATCATCACTAAGGAACCAATGAGAGAAGAACCTAATATACCGGCGATGCCATATTCACTGAAACCAATGGCAAGTGCAGCAGCAACGAAAGTAAAACTGGTCCCCATCACACTTGGTAAACGAATACCAATAGGCCCCAAGCCTTTACATTGGATAACGGTCACTACGCCGGAAATTAAAAGTGCCGCATTAACTAACGTAATGGTATCTTCGGTCGGTAATTTTAATACGTTACCAATGACCAATGGTACGGCAATAATTCCCCCTAGTGCGGCAAGTAAATGTTGTGCGGCAAGGAGTAAACTCAATCCGAAAGGTGGTTTGTCTTCCACCGTATAAAGCAGGTTGTTATTCATTTGGTTTCCCTAAGTAAAAAAATTGTGCGAATTATACGTTAATTTTGATTTTAGGCAAACGTTTGCGTAAATAAAATAAAAAAGTGCGGTTAAAAATCATCTTGTTTTTAACCACACTTATTAGGTTTTAAAGGTTACATCCAGAAGAGATAAGCAATTGTCCCGATAATTAGCATACAGGTTAAATCAATAAATTTACCCACGCGGATCATTTCGGATTGTTTCACAAAACCTGTCGAGTACACAATCGCATTCGGTGGGGTACCAACTGGCATCATAAAGGCACAAGATGCTCCTAGGCCAATAATCATCGCAAAACCAAGTGGTGGCATATTCAGGGCATTTGCAATAGAAATAAAGATTGGAACCAGTAAAGCAGCACTTGCTGTGTTTGAGGTAAACTCAGTTAAGCAGACAATAAAGGCGGCAACAATTAATGCCATCACATAGTAGTGCCCGCCTTCAATGATGAAGACGATACCATCCGCCATGATTTTGCTTGCACCAGAATGGGTAAGCACAGAACTTAACGTTAATCCGCCACCAAAGAGGAACAACACCCCCCATTCTGTATTGTCTTGTACTTCCTTCCAACTTGCG
>NZ_CAJLNI010000019.1 GCF_905207935.1 uncultured Haemophilus sp. | reverse complement strand
GCATGAGAATTCATTACCGCTTCATAAAAACGATAGTCTGTGAGTTTACCTTTTGCAGAAATGTGCATTTCACACACCATACACAAGCGATCAACTTGTGGATTCAGTGAACACAATCCGTTCGATAAAATCTCCGGCAGCATTGGCACAACACGATTTGGGAAGTAAACGGAGTTACCTCGGTTATAAGCTTCAGTATCTAATGCAGAACGTAAACGAACATAGTAGCTGACATCGGCAATTGCCACCCAAAGTTTCCAGCCTTTACCACTTTTTTCACAATATACGGCATCATCAAAATCACGTGCATCTTCGCCATCAATGGTCACCAGAGGAAGATTGCGTAAATCCACACGGCCTTTTTTTGCTTCTTCAGGCACTTCTTCAGTGAATTTTTTAACGTATTTTTCGACCGCACTTGGGAATTGGTGAGGAATGTCATGATTACGAAGAGCGATCTCCACTTCCATCCCTTTTGCCATATTGTCACCCAGAATTTCGGTGATGATGCCAACAGGTTGAGTAAAGGATGCAGATCGTTCTTGCAATTCAACCACGACAACTTGTCCCATTCTTGCACCATTGCGGTGTTCATTAGGGACTAAAATATCTCGTCCAATGCGGCTATCATCAGGCACCACATAGCTAAAGCCATTTTCTAAGAAGAAACGGCCGACAATTTGTTTTTTACGACTTTCAAGTACACGAACAATACGGACTTCACGACGACCACGACGATCTAAGCCAGCAGGTTGAGCTAATACAAAATCACCATGCATTACACGTTGCATTTGGTGATTAGGAATAAAGAGATCCTCTTTTTTGCCTTCGACTTGTAAAAAGCCATAGCCTTCGCGATGGCCAATGACCATGCCTTTGAATAAATCCAATTTTTCAGGCAAGGCATAGCGTTTACGTTTAGTGAAAACTAACTGTCCATCATTCTCCATGGCACGCAAGCGACGACGCATGGCTTCTTGTTGTTCATCACTTTTAATTGAAAGTGCGGTCAGAATTTCTTCCCGACTCATCGGGGCATTATTTTCACGAATAATTTGCAGAATGTAGTCTCTGCTTGGGATCGGATTACCGTATTTGGCTAATTCTTTTTGATAATTCGGATCCGCTTTTTTTAAAGATTTTTTTGTCATTTATTGTTTATTTTATGATTAATTTTTAAGTTGTGGGGTAGTTTACAGGTTAAAGGGGGGAATGCAAGCTCGTTATGGGGCGTTTGTGGCAGGACGGTTTACGGCAAACAAAAACCGCACCAAAGTGCGGTTTTATTTTTAAGCTGTTTTAATGCTTTAATTACGCTAATTTTTTGATTTGAGCAGCTAATTTAGCTTTGTGGTTTGCTGCTTTGTTAGCGTGGATTAAGCCTTTAGAAGCCATACGGTCAACAACTTTTTGCATTTCAACGAATGCTGCTTCAGCTGCTGCTTTTTCACCTGCTGCTACTTGAGCATATACTTTTTTGATGTAAGTACGCATCATAGAGCGTTGGCTTGCGTTGTGTTGGCGGCGTTTTTCAGATTGAACCGCGCGTTTTTTTGCTGACTTGATATTAGCCAAGGTCAAACTCCTAAAATTTCTGTTAGATGATTATGACAAAATAAGGGCGTAGAATATGCCGATTTTTTATACTTTTGTCAATGAATAATTTGTGTTGATTTCGGTGAGACACAACCGAAAGTAAGCATCGTTATTTAAAAAAAGCGCTTTCTATTGGCTCACACAAACGATGTGGGCAGGATTTTATCAGTTTTTTTCGTTGGAATATAGCGTAAAAACAAAAATTCTATACAATTAAGGCAAATTTTTTTGAAGAGACCCCTATTTTGAGTAAACGACTTTTAAAATCCGGCATTATCGTGAGTGGGATGACATTAGTGTCCCGTGTGTTAGGTTTAGTCCGTGATGTGGTGATTGCCCATTTGATCGGTGCAGGCGCGGCGGCAGACGTGTTTTTATTCGCTAACCGTATCCCAAACTTTTTGCGTCGTTTATTTGCGGAAGGGGCATTTTCTCAGGCTTTCGTCCCCGTATTAGCCGAATATCAAAAATCTGGTGATCTTTCTAAAACGCGAGAATTTATCGGGAAAGTATCGGGTACACTGGGTGGATTAGTCAGTATTGTGACTTTGCTTGCCATGGTGGGATCACCTGTTGTGGCGGCGATCTTTGGGATGGGCTGGTTTACCGATTGGCTAAATGACGGACCTGATGCACACAAATTTGAACAAGCGTCGTTACTCTTAAAAATTACGTTTCCTTATTTATGGTTTGTCACCTTTGTGGCACTTTCTGGCGCAATTTTAAATACGATAGGTAAATTTGGCGTGATGTCGTTTTCGCCTGTTTTACTCAATATCGCCATGATTGCAACCGCACTTTTCCTCGCGCCAAGATTAGACAATCCTGATCTTGCCCTTGCTATCGGGATCTTCTTAGGCGGTTTATTACAATTTTTATTCCAAATCCCTTTCTTGAAGAAAGCGGGCTTGCTCGTAAAACCTAAGTGGGCATGGCATGATGAAGGAGTAGCCAAAATCCGTCGATTGATGATTCCTGCCTTGTTCGGGGTTTCCGTAAGTCAAATCAACTTATTGCTTGATACAGTCATTGCCAGTTTCTTAATGACGGGATCTATTAGTTGGCTTTATTATTCTGATCGTCTATTAGAGTTTCCACTTGGTTTATTTGGTATTGCGATTTCCACTGTGATTTTACCGACGCTTGCTCGCCATCATGTAAATCGAGAAGATAATTCTTCCCAAAGTGCGGTTGATTTTCGCAACACCATGGACTGGGGTGTAAGAATGATTTTATTACTCGGCGTGCCTGCCGCTATTGGGATTGCCGTGTTAGCCCAGCCGATGTTACTGGTATTGTTTATGCGTGGCAGTTTTACCTTAACAGATGTGCACGCAGCCTCTTATTCTTTATGGGCATTCAATGCTGGTTTGCTTAGTTTTATGCTGATTAAGATCCTAGCTAATGGCTATTATGCACGCCAAGACACTAAAACGCCTGTAAAAATCGGGATCATCGCCATGGTGAGCAATATGGGCTTTAACGTATTGGCGATTCCATTTAGTTATGTGGGCTTAGCGATTGCTTCTGCGATGTCAGCAACCTTAAATGCCTATTTGCTTTATCGTGGTTTAGCGAAAGAGGATGTATACCATTTTTCACGTAAAAGTGCGGTCTTTTTTCTGAAAGTTTTAGGCGCAGCCTTAGCCATGGGCGGCTTGCTTTGGTATAACTGCCCGTCTATCGAAGAATGGGCTACCATGACATTTTTAATGCGTGTTTATTGGCTAGCTTGGTTAATCGGACTGGCTGCGGTCGTTTATTTAGGTGTATTGGTGCTATTGGGTGTTCGTAAACACCATTTACTGACAAAACATTAAGTTACCGCTATAATGCACCGATTATTTTTTGTTTTTTGGATAAGATGTAATGCAATTAATTCGTGGGTTTCATAATACACAGCCATATTTGTCAGGGTGCGCATTAACCATTGGCAATTTTGATGGCGTGCATTTGGGGCATCAGGCGATTTTGCGTCATCTTCGTCAGAAAGCGAATGCGCTGAATTTACCCATGGCGGTGATGCTTTTTGAGCCGCAACCGCGCGAATATTTTATGGGCGACAAAGCGCCCGCACGCTTAATGCGATTAAGAGATAAGTTGCATTATTTGGCTCAGGCGGGTGTGGATGTGGTCATCGTCGCGAAATTTGACCGCACTTTTGCTAATCTTCCGGCAGAACAATTTATTGAAGATTGGCTTGTGCGCAAATTAAATGTGAAGTTTCTCAGTATTGGCGATGATTTCAAATTTGGTGCGAAACGTTTAGGCAATTTTGCGATGTTGCAAGAAGCCGGAAAGCAGTTTGGTTTTGAAGTCGAAGACAGCCGCACTTTTTGTCTGGATGAGCTACGTATTAGTAGTACGGCTATCCGTGAAGCATTGGCTAAAGATGATTTACAGCATGCGCAAAATTTACTCGGTAAGCCTTATCGTATTTTGGGTCGAGTTATACACGGCAATAAATTAGGGCGAACCATTGGTTTTCCTACCGCGAATGTTCGCTTACATCGCCAAGTGAACCCAGTAAAAGGGGTTTATGCGGTGAAAGTGCGGTTAAAATCGGGCGAGATTTTTAACGGCGTCGCTAACATGGGAAAACGCCCAACCATTAACGGTACGATACAATTATTAGAAGTCCATTTATTTGATTTTTCTCAGAATATTTATGGGCAAATGGTTGAAGTGGAATTCAGCCATAAGATTCGCGATGAGATAAAGTTTCCTTCTTTTGAAGCGTTGAAAGCTCAAATTGAACAAGACGTAAAAACAGCGAAAGCATTTTTTGCAAAATAGAATTATATTGAAATATAAAATTGGAAAATAACATGACAGTTGATTACAAAAACACGTTAAATTTACCTGAAACAGGTTTCCCAATGCGTGGCGATTTAGCCAAACGCGAACCTGTAATGTTAAAAAATTGGTATGACAAACAGTTGTATCAAAAAATCCGCCAAGCGACGAAAGGTAAAAAATCCTTTATTTTGCATGATGGCCCTCCGTATGCGAACGGCAATATTCATATCGGTCACGCCGTTAATAAAATTCTGAAAGATATTATTGTTAAATCCAAAACCGCATTAGGTTTTGATTCGCCTTATATCCCAGGTTGGGACTGTCACGGTTTGCCAATTGAATTAAAAGTAGAAGGTTTGGTGGGTAAACCAAATGAGAAAGTGACCGCTGCTGAATTCCGCCAAAAATGCCGTGAATACGCCGCAGAACAAGTAGAAGGTCAGAAAAAAGATTTTATCCGTTTAGGTGTGTTGGGCGATTGGGATAATCCTTATTTAACGATGAACTTCAACACCGAAGCAAACATCATCCGTACACTCGGTAAAGTGATTGCTAATGGTCACTTATACAAAGGTTCAAAACCAGTGCACTGGTGTTTGGATTGTGGCTCTTCTTTAGCAGAAGCAGAAGTGGAATACGAAGACAAAGTTTCTCCGTCTATCTATGTTCGTTTCCCAGCAGTAAGTGCGGTTGAAATTGAAGAGAAATTTAACGCAGTAGGCAAAGGCCATGGCAAATTATCTGCGGTGATTTGGACAACCACACCTTGGACAATGCCATCTAACCGTGCGATTGCGGTAAATGCAGACTTAGAATACAACTTAGTACAACTTGGCGATGAGCGTGTGATTTTAGCTGCTGAATTAGTTGAATCCGTAGCGAAAGCCGTGGGCGTAGAACAAGTTGAAGTTTTAGGTTCAGTAAAAGGTCAGGCGCTTGAGTTAGTACGCTTTAACCATCCGTTCTATGATTTCACTGTACCAGTGATTTTAGGTGATCACGTGACCACTGATGGCGGTACAGGTTTAGTACATACCGCACCGGATCATGGTTTGGACGACTTTATTGTAGGACAAAAATATAATTTACCAATGGCAGGTCTTGTATCGAATGACGGTAAATTTATTTCAACGACTGAATTCTTTGCAGGCAAAGGCGTATTTGAAGCCAATCCATTGGTTGTTGAAAAATTACAAGAAGTGGGCAACTTATTAAAAGTTGAGAAAATCAAACACAGCTACCCACACTGCTGGCGTCACAAAACCCCGATTATTTTCCGTGCGACACCGCAATGGTTTATCGGCATGGAAACACAAGGCTTACGCCAACAAGCATTAGGCGAAATCAAAGGTGTACGTTGGATTCCAGATTGGGGGCAAGCGCGTATCGAGAAAATGGTTGAAAACCGCCCTGACTGGTGTATTTCCCGTCAACGTACTTGGGGTGTTCCGATGACCTTATTCGTGCACAAAGAAACCGAAGAACTTCATCCGCGTACTTTAGAGTTACTTGAAGAAGTGGCGAAACGTGTAGAGAAAGCCGGTATTCAAGCATGGTGGGATTTAGACGAAAAAGAATTATTAGGTGCGGACGCAGAAACCTATCGCAAAGTGCCTGATACCCTTGACGTATGGTTTGACTCAGGATCAACCTATTCTTCTGTTGTGGCGAATCGTCCGGAATTTAACGGTCAAGATATCGACATGTATTTAGAAGGTTCTGACCAACACCGTGGTTGGTTTATGTCTTCTTTAATGCTTTCTACGGCAACAGACAGCAAAGCACCATACAAACAAGTATTAACTCACGGGTTCACCGTAGATGGTCAAGGCCGTAAGATGTCAAAATCTATCGGTAACATCGTGACACCACAAGAAGTCATGGATAAATTCGGTGGCGACATTTTACGTTTATGGGTGGCATCTACCGACTATACCGGTGAAATGACCGTTTCTGATGAGATCTTAAAACGTGCCGCGGACAGCTATCGTCGTATTCGTAACACTGCGCGTTTCTTACTAGCTAACTTGAATGGTTTTGATCCGCAACGTGATGCGGTGAAACCGGAAGATATGATTAGCTTGGATCGTTGGGCGGTAGCTTGTGCGTTAGATGCACAAAAAGAAATTAAAGAGGCGTACGATAACTATCAATTCCACACAGTAGTACAACGTTTAATGCGTTTCTGTTCTGTGGAAATGGGCTCGTTCTACCTTGATATTATCAAAGACCGTCAATATACCACCAAAGCAGACAGCCTTGCGCGTCGTAGCTGCCAAACCGCGTTATGGCACATTGCAGAAGCATTGGTTCGCTGGATGGCACCAATCCTGTCATTCACGGCAGATGAAATTTGGGGTTACTTACCACAAACCGCAACTGCACGTGCTGAATTTATCTTCACGGAAGAATTCTACGAAGGCTTATTCGGCTTAGGCGAGAACGAAAAATTAGATGATGCTTACTGGCAACAATTGATTAAAGTGCGTTCTGAAGTGAATCGTGTATTAGAAATCGCCCGTAACGACAAAGTGATCGGTGGTGGTTTAGAAGCAGAAGTAACGGTTTATGCTAATGATGAATATCGTGCATTATTAGAGCAATTAGGCAATGAATTACGTTTCGTGTTAATTACCTCAAAAGCTGAAGTAAAAGCATTAGCAGACAAACCTGCAGATGTGGCTGCGGGTGAGTTAGAGGGAATTGCGATAAGCGTAGCACGTTCTAACGGTGAAAAATGTCCACGTTGTTGGCATTATTCTGACAAAATCGGCGTGAATCCTGAACATCCTACACTTTGTCCACGTTGTGTGGAAAACGTAGCGGGTAACGGCGAAGTACGTCAGTTCGCGTAAGCTTAAAATCATGAAGAAAAGAGCGGTCAAAATTGACCGCTCTTTTTTATGTTTAAATGAACAGAAATAAAAAAGGCTGATATTAATCAGCCTTAAAGATCTTATTGGTTAAAGGTATTACATACAGAAGGGTTGGCACTTTGTAAGCCTTTTCTGAACCATTCTAGACGCTGTGCAGATGTGCCGTGAGTGAAGCTATCCGGTACCACATAACCTTGGCTGCGTTTTTGTAAACGGTCATCGCCCACAGCTTCTGCTGCATTAAACGCTTTCTCTTCATCACCGCGTTCAAATAAACCACTTTTCACCGCTTGGCTCGCCCAAACACCGGCGAAACAGTCAGCTTGAAGTTCTAATTGAACAGAAAGTTGATTTGCTGTTTTACGATCGCTGCTTTGTTGTGCGCGATTCACTTGCGGCAGAATACCAAGCATATTTTGTACATGGTGACCGACTTCGTGCGCAATCACATAAGCAAAGGCTGAATCACCCGCTGCACCCAGTTTATTTTTCATTTCATTATAGAATGATAAATCAAGGTAAACCTTGCGATCGCTCGGGCAGTAGAATGGGCCCATTGCAGATTGACCCGTACCACAAGCGGTTGGCGTTACACCATTGTAAAGTACCATGGTTGGCTCGCTATAGGTTTTCCCCATTTGTCTGAAATATTGTCCCCAAACGGTTTCAGTATCAGCTAATACAACTTTAGAAAGACTCGCAAGCTGCTGTTCTTCTTGGGTTTCTAATTGTTGAGAGCTTTGTCCTGAAAAATCAGGTGTACCCACTAAGCTTGAAAGATCCACGCCATAATAAGCGCCGACTAAAAGAATGATAATACCGAGCACACCGGTGCCTTTTCCGCCACCAAAGTTACCGCCGCCAGAGCCACGTCTATCTTCAATATTTGAGCTTTCTCTACGACCTTCCCAACGCATAATTTGTCCTTTCTGAGTGAGTAAATTAAAAATCGGCGTATTCTATCAAAGTGCGGTCAATTTTAGATCAGTTTTCTTGGAATATTTACATAGCTTTACACTCTGATTTATAGACTTCTTAAGGGAATTTCAGTATCGTAATAATCCCTTAAACAAACATACAAAAGGAACTTTAAAATGGGTTTATTTGATTTTGTCAGTGACATTGGTAAGAAAGTTTTCTCTAAAGAAGAAGAGGCGTCTAAAGCAGTGACTCAACACATCGCAGAAGACAATCCAGGCGTGGAAAACTTATCTGTTACCGTTGAAAATGGTGTAGCAAATATCCAAGGTGTGGCATCAACTGCAGCAGCATTAGAAAAAGCAGTATTAATGGCGGGTAACATTCAAGGTATCCACTCAGTAACAAGCGATGCAAGCATCAATAACGGTGAAACCTTAGGCAGTGATGAAACATTCTATGTAATCCAAAAAGGTGACACCTTGTGGAAAATCGCTGAGAAAGCTTACGGAAATGGCGCGAAATATACCGCTATCGTTGAAGCGAACAAAGAAGTGATTAAAGACGCGGATAAGATTTTCCCAGGTCAAAAAATTCGTTTACCGAAAGGTTTATAATTCGATAAAAAGTGCGGTTATTTTTGACCGCACTTTTTTCTTTATCAAAAATTGTTGATAAATTGTGCAATTTTAGCGGGTTTTCTATTGAATTTTCCGGTTTCTATCGACTGTTTGATTTTCTTTCGCTATAATTTGGCGGTTTTTTATTTTTACAAACAATAACGTGTTCGGTGTGGTTTTTACCGAGTGCAACATTAATTGAGGTTACAAATGTCATTAAATATTGAAACAACTCAAGGTTTAGAGCGTCGTGTGACGATCACCGTTCCAGCTGAAGCTGTAGAAAAAGCAACTCGTGAAGAATTCAAACGTGCAGCAAAAAATGTACGTGTTGATGGTTTCCGTAAAGGTCACGTGCCAGCTCACATCATTGAACAACGTTTTGGCGCATCAATCCGTCAAGATGTATTAAACGATTTATTACCACGTCATTTCTTTGATGCAGTAATCGCTGAGAAAATCAACATCGCAGGTCGTCCAACTTTCGCTATCGAAACGTTCGAACCTGGTAAAGATTTATCATTCACTGCAACTTTCGAAGTGTACCCAGAAGTTGAATTAAAAGGCTTAGAAAACATCAAAGTTGAGAAACCAACTGTTGAAATCACTGAAGCTGATATCGATAAAATGATCGATGTATTACGTAAACAACAAGCGACTTGGGCTGAAAGCAAAGCTGCAGCGAAAGCAGATTCACGCGTAACCATCGACTTCGTTGGTTCAGTAGATGGCGAAGAATTCGAAGGCGGTAAAGCAACTGATTTCGTTCTATTCATGGGCCAAGGTCGTATGATCCCTGGTTTTGAAGAGGGCATCGTAGGCCACAAAGCAGGCGAACAATTCGATATCAATGTGACTTTCCCAGCGGAATACCATTCTGAAAACTTAAAAGGTAAAGATGCAAAATTTGCGATCACCTTGAAAAAAGTAGAAGAAATGGAATTACCAGAATTAACAGATGAATTCGTTGCTAAATTTGGTCCAAACACCAAAACTGTGGCAGATTTACGTGCAGAAATCCGTAAAAACATGGAACGTGAATTGAAAAACGCATTAGTTTCTCGCGTTAAACAACAAGTCATCAACGGTTTAATCGAACAAAACCCAATTGATGTTCCAGCTTCTGCAGTAGAAGAAGAAATCAATGTGTTACGTAACCAAGCAGCGCAACGTTTCGGTGGCAATGCACAACAAGCTGCACAATTACCACGTGAATTATTTGAAGCTGATGCAAAACGTCGTGTTCAAGTCGGTTTATTATTCTCTGAAGTGATCAAATCAAACGAATTGAAAGCGGATGAAGAACGTGCGAAAGCAATGATCGCGGATATCGCTTCTGCTTACGAACAACCAGCTGAAGTAGTTGAATATTACAGTAAAAATGAAGAGTTAATGAACAACATTCGCAATGTAGTATTAGAAGAACAAGCAGTTGATGCCGTTCTTGCTAAAGCTCAAGTGACTGAAAAAGCGTCTTCATTTGATGAGATCATGAATCCACAAGCATAATAATTGATAGAACGTGAATTAAATTCACAGGTATATCATCGAAAAGTGCGGTCGTTTTTTTTCAATGAAAATCGACCGCATTTTGTTTTTACTGATTTTCGGGTAGAATATTGCCCGATTTTTTAGCACATATTTAGGGGCAAAAATGAGTGTAATTCCTATGGTTGTCGAACAAACCTCTCGTGGTGAACGTTCGTACGACATTTATTCCCGCCTATTAAAAGAGCGCGTGATCTTCTTGAGTGGTGAAGTAGAAGATCGTATGGCAAATTTGATCGTGGCACAGCTACTTTTCTTAGAATCAGAAGATCCGAAAAAAGATATCAATATTTATATTAACTCACCGGGCGGTTCAGTGACTGCGGGTATGGCAATTTACGATACCATGCAATTTATTAAACCGGATGTGCGTACTCTTTGCATTGGCCAAGCTTGCTCAATGGGCGCATTTTTACTTGCAGGAGGTGCAGCAGGAAAACGAGCTGCATTACCGAATGCACGAGTGATGATTCACCAACCGTTAGGTGGTTTCCGTGGACAAGCATCAGATATTCAGATCCACGCACAAGAAATTTTAAAAATTAAACAAACCTTAAACGAGCGTCTTGCTTTCCATACTGGTCAAAGCATCGAACGTATCGAAAAAGACACAGATCGTGATAACTTTATGTCGGCGGAAGAAGCAAAAGCTTACGGCTTAGTGGACGATGTGTTGATTAAACGTTAAGGATTTAACATGACAACAAATGATAACGATCTTCACTGTTCTTTCTGCGGAAGAGAAAAAAGTGAAGTAGGTAAATTAATTGCGGGTACAGATGGTTATATTTGTAACGAGTGTATCGAGCTTTGCCACAGTATGTTGGAAGACAGTGGAGAAATCGAAACACCTAGCGAACTGGCAGTTGAAGAAAAATTACCAACCCCACACGAAATTCGTGCACACTTAGATGATTATGTGATTGGGCAAGATTATGCGAAAAAAGTCTTGTCAGTGGCGGTTTACAATCACTATAAACGCTTACGCACGAACCACCAAAGCAATGATGTGGAATTAGGTAAAAGTAACATCTTGTTAATTGGTCCAACAGGTAGCGGTAAAACCTTATTAGCACAAACCTTAGCGCGTCGTTTAAATGTACCTTTTGCTATGGCTGATGCGACGACGTTAACTGAAGCTGGTTATGTGGGCGAAGACGTGGAAAATGTTCTGCAAAAATTATTGCAAAACTGCGATTATGATACAGAAAAAGCAGAGCAGGGCATTATCTATATTGATGAAATTGATAAAATCAGCCGTAAATCAGAAGGTGCGTCTATTACTCGCGATGTGTCTGGTGAAGGTGTGCAACAAGCCTTGTTAAAATTAATTGAAGGCACTATTGCGTCTGTGCCTCCACAAGGCGGACGTAAACACCCTCAACAAGAAATGTTGAAAGTGGATACCTCAAAAATCCTCTTTATTTGTGGTGGGGCATTTGCTGGCTTAGATAAAATTATCGGTAAGCGTACACAAACTGATACTGGGATTGGTTTTGATGCGAAAGTAGAGAAGGAAGAAGAGAAAGAAAATCTTTCTGAATTATTCCGTCAAGTTGAGCCGGATGATTTAATGAAATTTGGCTTGATTCCAGAATTTATTGGTCGTCTTCCAATGATTGCGCCATTAAGCGAATTGGATGAAGAGGCGTTGATTCAGATCCTTACTCAACCGAAAAATGCACTGACCAAACAATATCAAGCATTATTTGGCTTAGAAGATGTGGAACTTGAATTCACCCCAGAAGCATTAAAAGCGATGGCGAAAAAAGCCCTTGAACGTAAAACCGGTGCGCGTGGTTTACGCTCAATCGTTGAGGCTGTATTGTTAGATACGATGTATGATTTACCTTCAATCGAAAACTTGCAAAAAGTGATTGTGGATGAAGAAACCATCGTTGATAACAAACCACCGAAGCTCGAATATAAAAATTAACAGAAAGTGCGGTTGTTTTTTCTAACATTTTTCATAGGCAATCCCGAAAGAAAATGCTACAATCGCACGTTCTGAAATTAATCTAAAAATTATTTATCCCTTATTTTATACGGATTCACTTATGGCAACTGAAATTGTTGAGAAAAAGAAACACGACCAAGAACAAGTCGTAGAAGGAAAATCAAAAGGCTTAAACACGCTTCTTTGGATTCTTTCTGTGGCATTTTTTACCGCTGCAGCAATTGGTAACGTTTATTTTAAAGACGCCTTCTCTTTACCTGTACGTGTAGTTGGCGTAGTTGTCGCTTTATTAATTGCCTTTGGTTTAGCTGCAATTACTAATCAAGGTACAAAAGCTCGTACATTCTTTAGCGAAGCAAAAGTTGAAGGTCGTAAAGTGGTATGGCCAACTCGTGCAGAAACACGTCAAACAACTTTAATCGTTATTGCGGTAACCGTGCTTACCTCTTTATTCTTCTGGGCAATTGATTCAATTATCATTGCATTGATTAACTTCTTAACTGATTTGAGATTCTAAAATGAGCGAAACTGAAAACGTATCCAAAAAACGTTGGTATGTATTGCAAGCATTCTCAGGCTTTGAGAGTCGTGTTGCAATCACATTGCGTGAATATATCAAACAACAACAAATGGAAGATCAGTTTGGCGAAGTGTTAGTGCCGACTGAAGAAGTCGTTGAAAACGTAGCAGGTAAACGTCGTAAAAGTGAACGTAAATTCTTCCCTGGCTATGTATTAGTTGAAATGGCAATGAATGATGACACATGGCACTTAGTGAAAAGTGTACCACGTGTAATGGGCTTTATCGGTGGTACACCAGATAAGCCAGCGCCAATTTCTAAACGTGAAGCAGATTTAATTTTAAATCGTTTAGAGCAAAGTGCTGAAAAACCACGTCATCGTAAAGAATATCAACCAGGTGAAGAAGTGCGTGTGACAGAAGGTCCATTTGCTGACTTTAATGGTACGGTTGAAGAAGTGGATTACGAAAAAGGTCGCTTAAAAGTGTCTGTATCTATCTTCGGTCGTGCAACACCAGTTGAGCTTGAATTTGGTCAAGTGGAAAAAACACGTTAATTTCCCTTTTCCAAAACAAGAGATTTAATGACCGCACTTAAGCAATAAAGTGCGGTTGTTTTTCGAGTAGTTTTTCTACTTGATATTTCGAGGCTGATTAATTAAAATACAGCCTTTAATTAACAGGGGAGCCGATTTCGGCGTTATCACCCATTTAGAGGAAACTAAAAAATGGCAAAAAAAGTCCAAGCATACGTTAAGTTGCAAGTTGCAGCTGGTATGGCAAACCCATCACCACCAGTTGGTCCAGCATTAGGTCAACAAGGTGTGAACATCATGGAATTCTGTAAAGCATTCAACGCTCGTACTGAGAGCATTGAAAAAGGTTTACCAATTCCAGTTGTTATCACTGTATATGCAGACCGTTCATTCACTTTCATTACTAAAACTCCACCAGCAGCAGTATTATTGAAAAAAGCTGCAGGTATCAAATCTGGTTCTGGTAAACCGAACAAAGATAAAGTGGGTAAAGTAACTTTAGATCAAGTTCGTCAAATCGCTGAAACTAAAGCAGCAGATATGACTGGCGCGACTATCGAAACTAAAATGAAATCAATTGCTGGTACTGCTCGCTCAATGGGCTTAGTGGTGGAGGAATAATACGATGGCTAAATTGACTAAAAAAATGAAAGCAATCAAAGCTGGCGTAGATTCTACTAAAGCATACGAAATCAACGAAGCAATCGCGTTATTAAAACAATTCGCAACGGCTAAATTCGTTGAAAGTGTTGACGTTGCAGTAAACTTAGGTATCGATCCTCGTAAATCAGACCAAAACGTTCGTGGTGCAACTGTATTACCACACGGTACTGGTCGTGAAGTACGCGTAGCTGTGTTCACCCAAGGTGCTAACGCAGATGCAGCTAAAGAAGCTGGTGCTGATTTAGTCGGTATGGAAGATTTAGCAGAGCAAATCAAAAAAGGCGAAATGAACTTTGACGTTGTTATCGCTTCTCCTGATGCAATGCGTGTTGTTGGTCAATTAGGTCAAGTATTAGGCCCACGTGGTTTAATGCCAAACCCTAAAGTTGGTACCGTAACACCAAACGTTGCTGAAGCAGTTAAAAATGCTAAATCTGGTCAGATCCGTTATCGTAACGATAAAAACGGTATCATCCACACAACAATTGGTAAAGCAAACTTCTCTGAAGTTCAATTAAAAGAAAACCTTCAAGCATTATTGGCTGCTTTAAACAAAGCAAAACCAACTACTGCAAAAGGTATCTTTATCAAGAAAGTAAGCATCTCTACAACTATGGGTGCTGGTGTGGCTGTTGATCAAGCTTCACTATAATTAAGCGTTAAAACTTAATTCAAAATAACCGCACTTTGGGTAACTAAAGTGCGGTTATTTTTTACATGCTTTTCAATAAAGTGAAATATTGAGAATATAAAAAGAGCAGTCAAATTCAAAGCATAATGAATTTGACCGCTCTTTTTTATGAGAGATTACTTCGCTAAAGCGAAAATGGCTTCAATAGCTTCTTTAGTATACGTTTTTTCCACTTTCGCTCTGATTGCAGTTTGAGCCGCATTTTCAATAATTTCAGCTAAGGTTTCATCATCAATACCAAGTTGTTCAAGACTCGTTGGTGTACCGATTTTATCAAACCAAGCTTTTAAGGCGAAGATACCGTCTTCAGCCTTATCTAAACCAAATATTTCTTTAGCAAAGCGTTTGAATTGAGCAGGTCTTTGAGATTGATACCATTGCATCCACGCAGGCATAATCACGGAAAGGCCCGCGCCATGTGGCACATCTGAAATCGCACTCATGGAATGCTCAATCATATGATTTGGGAAACCGTAAGGTGAGATACCTAAATGCGTTAAACCGTTCAACGCAAGTGTAGCTGCCCAGGCAAATTCACCACGTGCATTGAGATCTTGTGGATCATTGAGCAGGATTTCAGTCGTACGAATAACGGTTTTAATATTGCTTTCTACTAAGAAATCAATAATTTCAGGGCGATATTCCGCCGTGAAATAGGCTTCAATCGAATGAGCAATAATATCTGCAGCAGAATACACTAAATAATCACGGCTGACGGTCGCTTGCAATTTCGGATTAATGACTGATACTTTTGGGAATAAATGATTGCTGTGAATTGAATATTTTTGCTGTGTTTCTTCATTGGTAATGACAGCTCCCCAGTTCATTTCACTGCCCGTTGCCGCAAGGGTGATTACATCAAAAATCATCAACGCTTTTTGCACCGGTGTGCCTTTAAAGAAGTCCCAAGTATCACCCTCATAGCACGCACCAGCTGCGATCGCTTTCGCACTATCAAGGCAAGAGCCTCCACCAATACTCAGCACACTATCTGCACCAAAGGCTTTTGCCATTGCAACGGCTTCACGGACTTTGCTGATTGTCGGGTTGCTTTTTACCCCGCCACATTCAACGTATTCAATGCCATGCTCACGCAAGTTTTTC
This sequence comes from uncultured Haemophilus sp., assembly GCF_905207935.1. Lineage (GTDB taxonomy): Bacteria > Pseudomonadota > Gammaproteobacteria > Enterobacterales > Pasteurellaceae > Haemophilus_D. Next base: position 5,242 of record NZ_CAJLNI010000019.1, on the reverse strand, counting down.
GCCACATCTTCAAATAAACCGGATTGTTTGACACGCTCACTGCCATAGATAATTAAGGCCTTTTTTGCACCGTATTCGTGCATATATTTACCCATCTCTTTTTCTTTATCGAGACCAAATTCAATGCGAGTAGGGTTTTGAAAACTAAATGGATACATATTTATCTCCTTATTATCTGTTAAGTGCGGTCAGTTTTTGCGTTGTTTTTATTCCACAAAATAATAATGCGGAATGAAGTGGCTATCATTGCCGGTAACTGGGGTAAAATCTTCTCTTAATCCAATTCCACAAGCCACATCACCCACTACCCAAGAACCAATCATAGGATACATACCATCAAAATTTGGCAGTTCAAATTTTTGTTGATAGATGTAACCTGCTTGATCGTAAAAGGCAGAATGTTCGCTACCTTTGGCAGCAAATTCTAGACCATTACGTTTTTCATAGTAAGAAACATTGGCGCCCTCACGGCCTAACGTCGGTTTTTTCACCCATATTGATTGACGATCGGTAATATCATGTTTACTAAAGTAAGCGGGTAGTAATAAAGGGTGGTTTGGATGTTTTTGCCACAATTTCGCTAATAGCACTTTATTGCTTAATAGTAATTTCCACGCTGGTTCAATAAAAGTGGTGGATGAATTAAGCATGTGTGGTGCATATTCGGTGGTAGTCATCCATTCAAGCGGATAGAGCTTAAATAAACAATCAATAGGTTGATTATTCAGATCGAGGAATTGCTGACTGTCTTTATCATAGCCTACGTCTTCAATAGCGAGCTGATGAATATGCCAACCTGCGTTGTAAGCTACGTCCGCCAAGTAATCGATATTGCCCCAATCTTCACGGCCCGCTTCTTGCATGGCACTAAAATGGAAATCGTTTAGCCCTGTTTGTTGTTGAATAAACTGAAAGCGATTGAGCAATTCTTCGTGAATCCAATTAAATTGGTCACGATGCGCTAAGCCTTCAATTTGCTCTAACCATTGCCATTGCACCACAGCCGCTTCAAGCAGGGAAGTAGGGGTGTCGGCATTGTATTCAAACATTTTGAGGTTTTCGCCGTCATAACCAAAATCAAAACGGCCATATAAGTGCGGTACGTTTTTAGCCCATGTTTGTTCAATCAGATTTTTCTGTAAATCGGTGAAGCGATAATGGGCATAATCACCTTGTTTAATTTCATCGGCAACAAAGTCCATACACATCGCGTGCAATTCGTTGGTGGCGTCTTCAATACGATCGATTTCCGCTAGGGTAAATTCATATGCTACATTGTCCGACCAATAATGGGAGCCATCAGAGGAAGGCAGATTATAGTAATCAAAGCCTACATTTAATAATTGTTGCACCATATCGGGGCGAGTAGGAAAGCCTGTGATTCGTTTCATATTTAACCGCCTGAACTACGGCTGCTGCTTGAATTTGAGCTTTTAAAGCCACCGCGTGAAACTGGTTTGCTGTAAGTGCTGCCTGCATTACCTTTCACTAATACAGGTTTACCGACAGAACGATTAGTTTGCGGTTGGATAACTTGACCTGTTGGTGTTGAAACGGCACGGTTACTTGGATTGTAGCTAGGGCCTAAAAATGAGCCCATCGTACGCGCGATCATATAACCCATCGCGGCACCAGCAATCGCACTGCCCATACTACCGTGTCCTTCTCCTGTTGCAGAACTCGTGTGGCTTGTTCCCTCAGAACCACTTGAGTTGCCAGAATGAGTTGCGCCATCTGGATTTAAGGTTTGTTTGACGGTCTGATTGCCTTCTGACCATTCGCTATTATTGCTTGGACGTGTATTTAAATTGCCTGAGAGAGAGGAGCCAGCTCCAGCATGTGCAGTTGTGCCGCTGTTATTTTCATTAGATTGGTCAGCTTCGCATAATTCAATTTTTTGCCAATCGGCTAAACAATCCTCAAGGCTGTTATAAACATCACGTTGAACTTGCTCTTCTGAGCAGCCGCCCAATAAAGCCACAATGGAAAGGCTGACGAGAACTTGATTTTTCTTTTTCATCATAGGGTTAAAGTGTTAATAATTCAGTTAAATGATTGATTTCTAATGTAGGCAAAACACTTGCTTCAGTAAATGAATTGAGGTTTTTGCCTGATAAATTAATCCATACAGCTTGGCAGCCGGCTTGAATGGCGCCTTGAATATCCGTGGTTAAGTTATCACCAATATGTAAAATTTCACTTGGTTTTACGCCAAAATAATGGGCGGTTTGGTGGAACAAATCTTGATGAGGTTTCGCTCTGCCTTGCTCTCCACCACGTAAACTCAGCTGAAAGTGTTCAAACCCAATACGTGTTGCAATCACATTACCATTGGTAATCACGCTAAGCGGGTAGCGATCTTTAAGTTGGTTTAATACTTTAATGCTTTCAGCTGGCACATCAATTTTGTGTCGCCATTCAATAAATTCTTCCATAGCGATGGCCAAAGTGCGGTCAATTTCAACCGCACTTTTACCATGATGCATCAGTAAGTGCCGTAACGTTTCGACCCGCCAGGCGATCACATCTTCAGCAATCAAGGGATCTTTCTCCGCCAATTGCCATTTCCATTCTCGCCAATATTCTGAGGTAAGATCGGTTAGTTGTGCGTGTTCTTGTACACATTGAAGAAAGCGTTCTTCGGCCAAACGAATGACATCACTGTTATCGTAAAGGGTGTCATCAAGATCAAAACTCATGACCTTGAAAGGCTGAAGACCGCGGTAAAATCGCATAGTTAATCCTATTTAATGGTATTGACACCAAGCCATGCTGTTGCACGTTCATTGGTGATTTCTTCGTGTGTCCACATGCTCATTAAGTCAGGCTGAGGATGCTTGTTGGTGTTATAGCCGATCAAATGGGCAAAATCAAATACAGCATGCGGATAGCCGTTAATAAGCAATAAGGCTAAATAACCACTTTCATCCCAGCAGATTTCTAATTTACGTGCTTCGTGGTGATTGCGTGTGTTATCGACGTTATAAACATGTAAGCAATCGACAACAGGCTGCGCATTTTGACGCATATCTAACGCATAAAAATAGCCCGTTTCACCGTCATCTTCAAACATCACTGCCAGGTGATCATGCACAGTTGAGTGTGTGCCGACTTGTTTTGGTTGACCGAGAAAGAGTTGATCTTCGAGGGTTAAATGTAACATGGTATTTCCTAATCAAATTGTGTAGTCCAGTGACTACTATGGTGTGCTTGAAAGCAAAGTTCAACCTGTGCGGGCGTATTTTTTTCTTCATTCATTGGCGGCAGTTCACTCAACGCAAAATAGGAAGATTGAACTGTTTCACTATTTGGTTGAAATTCACCACTTAATGGTTCGCACATGACGAAGGTTTTGAGTACAGGATGCGCAAAAGGCGGAAAATTGCGTTTATGTTGTTCGTGAATAGCAATAATGAAAGTCGGTTTAACGTTAAGCCCCGCTTCTTCGCGTACTTCTTTAATCGTATTACTATGAATGGTTTCTAGCACATCTATCCAGCCGCCAGGCAGTGACCAAAGTCCATCATTTTCTTGTACTAATAAAATTTTATCATCTTTGAAAATAGCTGCGCGCGAGTCTATTTTAGGGGTTTGATAACCTGTCTCATTGCAGAAAAACGATTTAACGGTTTCTTTGGGTATGGCTGTTTTATAAGCGAGCATTTCAGCAGACAAATCCCGCAAGCGTTCATAGCGTTCAATATCATAGATATTTTTGCAATAAGTTAGCCCGTTTTGTGCAATGCTTTGGATTTCGATAGCCCAAGATAGCCAAGGTTCAGTAAGTAGTGAATCAGATTGTGTCTTCATAAAAACACCTTAAAAAAACACCGCACTTTTATGCAAAGTGCGGTGCTATTTTACATTAAATTAAGCAAAAATTATGCTTGACCTTTAACCGCTTTTAAACCTAAGAACGGAGCTGGTGTACCAGCACGCTCTAATGCTTCTTCGATACGGATTAATTGGTTGTATTTCGCAATACGGTCAGAACGGCTCATAGAACCAGTTTTGATTTGACCTGCTGCTGTACCAACCGCTAAATCAGCGATAGTCGCATCTTCGGTTTCACCTGAACGGTGAGAGATAACTGCGGTGTAACCTGCATCTTTAGCCATTTTGATTGCTGCTAAAGTTTCAGTTAAAGAACCGATTTGGTTGAATTTGATTAAGATAGAGTTTGCGATACCTTTTTCGATACCTTCTTTTAAGATTTTGGTGTTAGTTACGAATAAGTCGTCGCCCACTAATTGAACGCGGTCGCCTAACACTTTAGTTTGGTATGCAAAACCATCCCAGTCAGATTCATCTTGACCATCTTCGATAGACACGATTGGGTATTGTTTAGTTAATTCTTCAAGATAGTGTGTGAACTCTTGAGAAGTGAATGAACGGCCTTCGCCTTTCATTTCGTATTTGCCAGTTTCTTTGTTGTAGAACTCAGAAGATGCACAGTCCATTGCTAAAGTCACGTCTTTACCTAATACATAACCTGCTTTTTCTACAGCTTCTTTGATACATGCTAAAGCGTCAGCGTTAGAGGCTAAGTTAGGTGCGAAACCACCTTCATCACCTACAGCAGTGCTCATGCCTTTAGATTTTAATACTTTCGCAAGGTTGTGGAATACTTCAGCACCGATACGAAGTGCTTCACGTAATGTTTTCGCACCAACTGGTTGAATCATGAATTCTTGGATATCAACGTTGTTATCTGCGTGCTCACCACCGTTGATGATGTTCATCATTGGTAATGGCATGGAGTAAACGCCTGGCGTGCCGTTAAGTTCTGCGATGTAAGCGTAAAGAGGTAAACCTTTAGACGCTGCAGCGGCTTTTGCGTTTGCTAAAGATACCGCTAAGATTGCGTTTGCACCGAAGTTAGATTTGTTTTCAGTACCGTCTAAATCGATCATGATTTGGTCGATTTCAGCTTGGTTAGACGCTTCTTTACCTACTAATGCATCCGCGATAGGACCGTTTACTGCAGCAACCGCTTTTAATACACCTTTACCTAAGAAACGAGATTTGTCGCCGTCACGTAATTCTAATGCTTCACGAGAACCGGTAGATGCACCTGATGGAGCAGCTGCTAAACCAACGAAACCACCTTCAAGATGAACTTCAGCTTCTACAGTTGGGTTACCACGAGAGTCGATGATTTCACGACCAATGACTTTAACGATTTTTGCCATTTTGTTTTCCTCTGTTTAAAGTTAATTAAAATTAGTTAGGCGAACCTAAA
>NZ_CAJLNI010000018.1 GCF_905207935.1 uncultured Haemophilus sp. | reverse complement strand
GGTGCGAAATTAAATAGCCAAATCAATGTGAAAGGCGCAGATAGCAACACAAACTGGAGTGAGTTTGATGGTGGCGATAATGTGATGACAAACATTGATAAGAGCGGTAATGTTCGTGTAGGTATCAAGAAAAACCTTAAAGTGGAAAGCGTAACAGCGAATAAATTCACCGCGGGCGATACTGTGATTGATAGCAATGGCGTCACCATTAAAAATGGTCCAAGTATGACCAAAAATGGTATTGATGCAGGTAATAAACAAATTACCAATGTTGCACCAGGACGCATTGCAGCAGACAGTACTGATGCGGTAAACGGTAGCCAATTACACGAAGTAAAAGCTGACATGAATAACAAGATCAACCACTTAAATGGTCAAGTGAACAAGTTAGGTAAACGTGTCAATGCAGGTACAGCAAGCGCGTTAGCGGCTTCTCAATTACCACAAGCTTACATTCCAGGTAAGAGCATGGTATCTGTGGCAGCGGGTAATTACCAAGGTCAAAATGCAGTGGCATTAGGTATGTCACGTATTTCAGATAACGGTAAAATCATTATTCGTTTAGCCGGTACTAGCGATACTCAAGGTAAAGTGGGTGTAGCAGTTGGTGCAGGTTACCACTGGTAATTTATCGTTAATAAACAAAAGGCATGGGAAACCATGCCTTTTTTGTTACCAAAAGCGCGGTCGATTTTCATCCTGTTTTTCGTATAATAGAAAGAACTTAATTCGGAGAAGAATATGATTATCGGACCTTATATCAATGCATTGGCGATTATTAGTGGAGCAGTAATTGGCTCGATGCTAGGTGGACGAATCCCAGAACGTTTACGTACTAATTTAACCTTGATCTTTGGCCTGTGTTCTATGGGCATGGGCATTGTGATGGTAGCGAAAACAACAAATATGCCGGCAATGATTTTATCGGTGTTATTAGGCACGATAATTGGCGAGTTGCTTTTATTAGAACATGGGATTAATAAGCTTGCCTCATCAGCGAAAGGCCTTGTTGAAAAGATGTTCCCTGATACACCAAGTAGCATGCATAACCAAGAAGAGTTCTTATCTAAATTTGTTGCGATTGTGGTTTTGTTTTCATTTAGTGGAACGGGTATTTTCGGAGCGATGAATGAGGGGATGACGGGGAATTTTGATATCCTCATTGTGAAATCCTTTCTAGATTTTTTCACCGCGATGATCTTTGCTACATCCCTTGGCATTTCTGTAGCGAGTATTTTTGTGCCACAAACATTAGTTCAAGTGATTTTAGCTTATTCTGCGGTGTTTATTATTCCTTTCGTGACACCTGAAATGCGAGGTGATTTTGCTGCGGTAGGCGGTATGCTAATGATAGCTGCGGGCTTTCGCATTTGTAATATCCAAATGTTCCATGTGGCGAATATGCTGCCGGCTCTTTTCCTCGCCATGCCAATTTCTCATTTCTGGAGTGCCTATTTCTTTTTCTGACAATGCGGGCAATAAAAGCTATTGCGTTGCCCAATAATCATACTTTCAATCTTTGTGCCACATTTTGGACAAGGTTTATCTTTGTTTCCGTACACTAACAATTCCTGCGCAAAATAACCAGGGCGACCATCGGGTTGTAAGAAATCTTTTAATGTTGTTCCACCTTGTGTAATGGCTTTTGCTAATACATTTTTAATTGTTTTAACGAGTAAGGCACATTGGTTTCGTGTGAGGTTTTCGGCTAATTTCATTGGGTGTAAACCACATAAAAAGAGCGTTTCATTGGCATAAATATTTCCTACACCCACGACGACAGCATTATCCATTAAAAAGGTTTTAAGTGCGGTCGATTTTTTGCGTGATTTTTTAAAAAGGTATTCGGTATTAAATTCATCTGAAAGTGGTTCAGGTCCAAGTTTTAGGAAAAGATGAAAGTCGTCTAAGCTTTCAGTCCATAGCCATGCACCAAAGCGTCTAGGGTCGTTATAACGCAGTAATTTGCCATTATTCATCACAATATCAAGGTGATCGTGTTTATCAATAGGACTGTCATGAGGCACAATTCGAACGGAGCCAGACATCCCTAAATGGCCAATGATGTAACCTTTTTCTGTGTGAATAATGAGGTATTTCGCACGACGAGAGGTATCCAAAATTTTGACGTTTTTGAGCGTGGTTAATTCAGTAGAAACAACCCAGCGTAATTGTGGTTGGCGCACTACAATTTTTTCAATGGTAAAACCTTTCAAATAGGGGCTGACACCACGCAGGGCTGTTTCGACTTCAGGAAGTTCAGGCATAGATAATCTCTCAGTAATGAATTTATGGTATAAAAAAACCCGAACAAATGTCGGGCTTTTTTCAAATCAGCAAAATTATTTGATTTTTGCTTCTTTATAGATAACGTGTTTACGCACTACTGGATCAAATTTTTTGATTTCCATTTTTTCAGGCATATTACGTTTGTTTTTATCAGTTGTGTAGAAGTGACCAGTCTCTGCTGTAGAAACTAAACGGATTTTCTCACGAGCGCCTTTAGCTGCCATGTTTTAGCTCCTTAGATTTTTTCGCCACGAGCACGGATTTCAGCTAACACTGCATCAATGCCTTTTTTATCGATAATACGCATACCTTTCGCAGTTAAACGTAAGGTCACGAAACGGTTTTCACTTTCAACCCAGAAACGGTGAGTGTGAAGGTTTGGAAGAAAACGACGACGTGTCGCATTCAACGCGTGTGAGCGGTTGTTACCCACAGCTGGACGCTTGCCTGTTACTTGACAAACTCTAGACATAATAATCTCCAATAATTTAAATATAAGCTCGAGCTTATGGTTCGGATAATGAAGCTTAAAACTAAGCTTGCTTCCTCGTCAGGTCGCAGTATCCGACCCACTTACTATATTAAAGGTCGCAAATTATACTGACTTTATTTTCATTTCTCAAGTCCAAAAGCGATTTTTCCGTCTTTAAATGGAAATGAACGATAAAAAAATCATCAAATTCCCTAAAACTATAACAGATTATGTTCTGCAAAAGAATAACAAGTCCCTTTGCCGACAATAAAATGATCCAAAATACGAATATCCATTAACTCAGCAGCCTCAATAATTTTTTGTGTGATCATTTTGTCGGAATAGCTCGGTTCTGCTAGGCCAGAAGGGTGGTTGTGAGCCAAAATTAAGGCGGCTGCATTGCAGTAAAGGCTTTCTTTGATGATTTCTCGTGGATAAACATTCGTTACATTAATTGTGCCTAAAAATAACCGCTCTTTTTTAATCAAACGATGTTGATTATCTAAAAATAACACCATAAAAATTTCACGTTCTTCGTGGTGAAGCTCCGCTTGAAGATAAAGCTTTACCGTAGATGTGTCGCTAAATACATGTTCTATCAGCAATTCTTGTTTGAGATAGCGTTTGGTCATTTCTGTGGTGGCTTGCAGTTGAATAAATTGCGTAATGCCTAATCCTTTTACTTTACAAAAGGCTTCTTTATCTGCGCTTAATAAGGTTCGAAGAGAGCCAAAATGTTGCAGCACGTTATGTGATAATTCCATGACAGGGCAACCTTTAATCCCTGTTCGTAGAAAAATAGCGAGTAATTCGTGATCTTCTAGGGCTTCAACGCCATATTTCAACAATTTTTCACGAGGCATTAAAGGAGAGTTTGTTTGCATATTAATTAATGAAAAGAAAAAAGTGCGGTCAATTTTCAGGATGTTTTCAATCTTTGCGAGAAGTCAGTTTTGTTTTTGGTATAGCGATCGCAAAAATAAAATTTTTTATTGGCGAAATTTGAAGTAAAATAGGCGACCTTAAGTTGTTAAGTACTAACACACAAAACATATCCATTCTATTAAGTCGTAGCGGAGTAGCAAATGAGCTTGAGCGGAAAGCGTATTGTTGTCGGGATTACAGGGGGCATTGCCGCCTATAAAACCATTGAGTTTATTCGTTTATTACGCAAATCTAACGCAGAAGTTCGAGTGGCTTTAACACCAGCCGCCGCTGAATTTGTCACACCTTTAACGCTACAAGCCATTTCGGGTAATGCGGTTTCTCAATCTTTACTTGATCCTCAAGCTGAATTAGCCATGGGGCATATTGAGCTGGCCAAATGGGCTGATGCGATTGTGATTGCGCCAGCTAGCGCCGATTTTATTGCGCGTTTAACCGTTGGAATGGCAAATGATTTACTCAGTACGATTTGTCTCGCGACAAGTGCGCCTATTATGCTCGCACCGGCGATGAATCAGCAAATGTACCGCCAGGCGATTACACAACAAAATTTGACCGCTCTTTCTGTGCGAGGTATTCATTTTGTGGGGCCAAATAGTGGCTTTCAAGCTTGTGGCGATGTGGGCTCAGGCAGAATGTCTGAACCGGCGGAAATTTTTGCGTCGCTTCAATCACTTTTTGCTATTCAACAAGATTTAGTCGATTTAAGTGTCACCATTACGGCAGGCCCAACGCGTGAGGCTATCGATCCTGTTCGTTATATTTCTAATCACAGCTCAGGTAAAATGGGCTTTGCAATTGCCGAGGCCTTTGCAAAACGTGGAGCAAATGTCACCTTAATTGCAGGGCCTGTTAATCTGGCTACACCGAAAAATGTTCATCGTATTGATGTGACAACCGCCCATGAAATGTGGCTAGCCTCCCTTGAAAGTGCGGTCAAAAATCGCATCTTTATTGGCTGTGCCGCTGTGGCTGATTATCGAGTTGCGGAAGTCGCTGATCAAAAAATTAAGAAAACCAATGATAACGATGAGCTTTCTCTTAAATTGGTGAAAAATCCAGACATTATCGCAACTGTGGCAAGTTTAGAAAAAGATCGTCCATTTGTGGTGGGCTTTGCCGCTGAAACGCAAAATGTCGCTGAGTATGCGAAGAGCAAACTTCAACGCAAAAATTTAGATATGATTTGTGCTAATGATGTATCGGGTGGGCAAGTATTCGGACAAGATCAAAATGCCTTGCAGATTTTTTGGAAAACAGGCGAAAAAGCATTGCCGTTAGCTGATAAAAATAAATTGGCAGAAGTGTTGGTCACTGAAATTGTTGAGCATTATCACAAATAAAATACGTTCAAAATTCGTTGGATTTTGTGACCGCACTTTTGTATGACAGATTTCTTTTAAAGGATAAATAAGCATGAAAAAAATTGATGTAAAAATTTTAGATAGCCGTATTGGCAACGAATTTCCTTTACCAACCTATGCAACCGAAGGTTCAGCAGGTTTGGATTTACGTGCATTGCTTGAAGAGGGCATTGAAATTCAACCAGGCGAAACTAAACTTATCCCGACAGGTCTTTCAATTTATATTGCCGATCCAAATCTTGCAGCGGTGATTTTGCCTCGTTCTGGCTTAGGTCATAAACACGGTATCGTATTAGGTAACTTAGTGGGCTTAATTGATTCAGATTACCAAGGTCCATTAATGGTGTCTGTATGGAATCGTGGCCATGAACCGTTCAAAATTGAAGTCGGCGATCGTATTGCACAATTAGTCTTTGTGCCAGTAGTACAAGCTGAATTCAATATTGTCAGCGAATTTACCGAAACTGAACGCGGTGAGGGCGGTTTTGGTCATTCAGGTAAAAAATAAACTATGGTAGAACAATTATCTCTCGTAGAAGTTGATGAGATTGCCACGGAAATCAAACCGCCAAAAATCGAAAAGCGTACGGTAAAAGAACGTCGTCAACAAGTATTGACGGTGCTTACCCATATGTTGCATTCTGAACGCGGAATGGAACGTATGACAACAGCGCGTTTAGCGGAAGAAGTGGGGGTGTCAGAAGCGGCACTTTATCGTTACTTTCCAAGTAAAACCAAAATGTTTGAAGCGTTGATCGATAATATCGAAGCGAATTTATTTAGCCGTATTACCACATCGATTCGCAATGAAACCAATACGATGAATCGTGTGCGAGACATTATGCAGATGATTCTCGACTTTGCGCGTAAAAACCCTGGTTTGACACGTATTTTGACCGGACATGCATTGATGTTTGAAGAGCCGCTTTTACAGGCTCGTGTCGCCCAATTTTTCGATCGTCTTGAAATGCAATTTGTGAATATTTTACAAATGCGAAAATTACGCGAAGGGCGTGGTTTTAATGTCGATGAACGTATTATTGCAGGGCATTTAGTAACCCTTTGTGAAGGGCAGTTTATGCGTTATGTCCGCACAAACTTCCGTTTAGGTGCAAATCAAAGTTTTGAACAGCAATGGCGTTTTCTTGAGCCGCTTTTTGCTTAATTGACTTTAGTTGATAAATATATGATTATTCCGTGGCAAGAATTGCCAACAGAAACCTTAGAAAATATTGTGGAAAGCGTGGTACTTAGAGAGGGTACCGATTATGGTTCACACGAATTTTCTTTAGAACAAAAAAAACAACACCTACTAAACAAGATTCACAATGGAAGTGCAGTGATTGTTTGGTCAGAATTACATGAATCCATTGATATCAAAGATAAAATGGAATTTCTAAAATGAATCAATAGGAGCTTATATGTCAGAAGATGTAGAATTACTTGAAGAACAAAAGTTACAAGACGATGATCAGCAACGCGATCCAGCTCTAGATTGGTTCCTAACGCACTGTCATTTGCATAAATATCCTGCAAAATCGACCTTAATCCATGCAGGGGAAGATGCCAATATTTTATATTTCTTAATTAAAGGAAGCGTGATGGTTTCATCGAAAGATGATGAAGGCAAAGAGATGATTTTATCTTATTTAGGTGCCGGACAATTTTTTGGTGAAGCAGGTTTATTTGACGAAGGTTCGAAACGTTCTGCTTGGGTAAAAACGAAAACCCCTTGTGAAATTGCAGAAATTTCCTATAAAAAATATCGTCAGCTTATTCAAATTAATCCTGAGATTTTAATGTTCCTTACCGCTCAGTTATCAAAACGCTTGCAAAATACATCTCGACAAGTGACTAACTTGGCCTTTTTGGATGTGGCAGGCCGTATTGCTCAGGCGCTTATGCACTTGGCAAAACAGCCAGAGGCCATGACTCATCCTGATGGTATGCAGATTAAAATTACACGTCAGGAAATCGGTCAAATGGTGGGCTGTTCACGTGAAACCGTAGGGCGAATAATTAAGATGCTGGAAGATCAAAATCTAATTCATGCGCACGGTAAAACCATTGTGGTTTACGGCACTCGATAGTAAAAATAACCGTCTTTAATAAGACGGTTATTTTGTTTTTGTTACATTGATGTGATAGTTGAAATGCCTTTGTTAATTTTTATACGAAAAGCGAAAAAATACTTCTTTTAGTGCAATATCTTAATTGACAAAATAGCGGAAGACTTCTATCATACCACTGCCTTCCAATGTAGTTTCTTTGGAAGTCAGGATTGGTCTCCTGAATATATAAGTGGCTTTTAAAAGATTCTGAATCTTTTAATTTTATATCGCAGACTGGAACCCCAGAGATGCTTTAAATCTATGGTGGGCTAGGTAGAAATCCCGCAGGGATGCGATGCAGTAAGCCACTTGCTGTTAAGACCAATTCTGCTTAGTTCCACCACCCTTCAAAACAATCTTCAATTTTCAAACTTTATTTAACTCACTTCAAACGAGAAATTCTCAGCTAAAGTGCGGTCATTTTTTACTTTATTTTTGGCAAAAAAATACCGACCCATTTCTGAGTCGGCATTTAATTTGGTGTGTTTTATTTCACTTTTTGTTTCATGGCTTCTGCCACAAGTTCAGCTTCAGGGCCGAGAACCACTTGTAAGCCATCGTTACCGATTTTCACGATACCTTTTGCGCCAAGAGACTTAAGCTGCTCTTCATTAATTTTGTGTTGGTCCACTAAGCTTAAACGTAAGCGAGTGATACAAGCATCAATATTTTTGAAGTTATCAACACCACCTAAAGCATCAATAAATTTGACCGCTCTTTCTTCGCGAGATTGGCTCACTGCTGGTTGTGCTGCAGTGGTTTCTTCTGCTTCTTCTGTACGACCTAATGTTTTTAAGTTGAACGCTTTAATTGCAAAACGGAATACTGCATAGTAAATCACGAAGAATACTAAGCCTTGTACGATTAGCATGTACCATTCAACCGCTAATGGGTTGCGTGATGAAAGTACCATATCCACGAGACCCGCACTGAAACCGAAGCCGGCGATCCAATGCATTGTTGCCGCGATAAAGACGGAAATACCGGTTAATACCGCGTGGATGAAGTAAAGCACTGGTGCAACAAACATGAAAGAGAATTCTAATGGCTCGGTGATACCAGTGAAGAATGAGGCAAACGCACCAGCAAGCATGATTGATGCCACTTTAGTTCTTTGGCTTGGTTTAGCGCTGAGATAAATCGCTAATGCAGCACCCGGTAAACCGAACATCATGACAGGGAAGAAACCTGCTTGATACATACCGGTTACACCAACCGTTGCAGTGCCTTCAGCAAGTGATTTCGCACCACCTAAGAAGTTTGGAATATCATTGATACCTGCGACGTCAAACCAGAATACAGAGTTCAATGCATGGTGTAAGCCAACAGGAATGAGTAAACGGTTGAAGAAACCGTAAAGACCTGCACCAACAGCGCCTAAGTCTTTAATGCTTTCACCGAATGACACTAAACCGCCGAAAATATATGGCCAGATGTAGAGCAATACGAAGCTGAGAAGCATCATGGCAAAAGAAACAACAATCGGCACGAGACGTTTTCCGCTAAAGAAGGAGAGTGCTTTAGGCAACTCCACTTGATAGAAGCGGTTATAAAGTTCAGCTGAAATCACCCCGATCAAAATCCCAATAAATTGGTTATTGATTTTCCCGAAAGCGGCGGGCACTTCACTTACATCGATATGTTGTAGCTGAGCAACACTGCCAGGTGAAAGTAGAGTGGTTACCACATAGTAACCCACTAAACCTGAAAGTGCAGCAGAACCATGTTTGTCCTTAGATAAACCGAAAGCAACGCCAACGGCAAAAAGCAGGCCCATGTTATCGATGATAGCACCGCCTGATTTAATTAAAAATGCAGCAAGTTGACTGTTAGCTCCCCAGCCATCTGGGTCAAGCCAATAACCAATACCCATCAGTACAGCCGCTGCTGGTAATACCGCAACAGGTACCATTAAGGCTTGCCCAATTTTTTGCGCATAACCTAACACATTCATTTTTTTCTCCTATTTATAAGTAATGAAGTATTACTTCATATTCTAAAGTAAAAAAAAATATTTTGTACAAATGTGGTAACTTTATCTCAAAATTGAGAAGCCGATCACAATTTTTGAAATTGTACTTCAAAAAATATTTTTTTATGGTGCAAGTTTTACTGCGTTTTACTATAATGGTCAGAAAGCCAAAAAGGAAACCAAGTGTTACTGTCTAATGTAGGAGTTTATATGTCGAAATTATCACATAATGAAGTCTTAGATAAAATCAAATTTGGTCTTATTGCTTCTTGTCAGCCTGTCGATGACGGCCCGATGGATAAACCAGAAATCGTGGCGGCGATGGCACAGGCTTCTGTTATTGGTGGCGCAGCAGGATTGCGTATTGAGGGCGTAGAAAATCTCAAAGCAACACGCCCTACTGTGAATGTGCCGATTATTGGTATTGTGAAACGAGATTTACCTGACAGCCCAGTGCGAATTACACCATTTTTGCATGATATTGAAGATTTAGCGAAAGCCGGTGCAGATATTATTGCCGTGGATGGTACAAATCGTCCTAGACCGGTAGATATTGAAAGTGCGGTCAAAAAAATCCACGAATTAGGCTGTTTAGCCATGGCGGATTGTTCGAATTTAGAAGAAGGCTTGTACTGTCAAAAACTCGGCTTTGATATCGTGGGGAGTACGATGTCAGGCTATACAGGTGGCCCTGTGCCAGAAGAGCCGGATTATCAATTAGTTAAAGATTTGAAAGCGGCTGGTTGTCGCGTCATGGCAGAAGGGCGTTATAACACCCCTGAGTTAGCGAAAACGGCCATTGAAATTGGTGCTTATTGCGTGACAGTTGGTTCTGCATTAACGCGTTTAGAGCATATCGTAAGCTGGTTTGCACAAGCTATTCATTCAGCAAAAAAATAAAGGAAGAAGACATGTCATTAACAGTGGATAGTGGTCAGACATTACAGCGTTGTTTGGCATTAGATATTGGTGGCACGAAAATTGCTTCTGCTATTGTGAAAAATGGTGAAATTGAGCAGCGAAAACAGATTTCCACGCCACAAGATGATGCTGCGCAAGCCATGCATCAAACTCTTGCTCAGTTGCTAAAAGAATATGAAGGACAGTTTGATTATGTTGCCGTTGCTTCAACGGGCATTATTAATCAAGGCATTCTGACTGCACTTAACCCAAAAAACTTGGGTGGATTAGCCCAATTTCCGCTAAAAGACAGCATTGCGCAGCATACTGATAAACCTATTGGGTTGCTTAATGACGTGCAAGCTGCAGCCTATGCAGAGTATCAACTACAAAATCCTGATGATGTGCAAAACTTTACCTTTATTACGGTTTCCACAGGCGTAGGTGGCGGTTTAATTTTAAATCATCGTTTGCTCACTGAGCCAAACGGCATTGCAGGGCATATAGGTCATACTTTGGCCGATCCTAATGGTCCCATTTGCGGTTGTGGTCGCCGTGGCTGCGTCGAAGCCATTGCATCAGGTCGCGCGATTGAAGCGGTTTCTTCTCAATGGGATGATCCTTGTGATCCAAAAGAAGTCTTTGTGCGTTTCCGCCAAAATGATGAAAAAGCAACCGCACTTGTGACTCGTTCAGCACAAGCCATTGCAAATTTAATTGCGGATTTGAAGATTGGATTAGACATGCAAAAAGTCGTGGTTGGCGGTAGCGTAGGATTGGCAGAAGGCTATTTACCGTTAGTTCAATCTTTATTAAGTGAACTTCCCGCTGTTTATCACTGCGAATTAGAAAGCGCTCAATTTGGACAAGATGCAGGCTTGATTGGCGCGGCTTACTGGGTAAAAGATTGCTTATTACAAGCAAAAAATACGGGAGTGGTTTATGGCTAAAAACGGCAATATTTTAAATACCATTAGCTCGTTGTATCGTAGTTTAACGAAGACTGAAAAGAAAATTGCGGATGCGATTTTATTAAATCCCGATCTTGCGGTGCAAGCTCCTTTAGCTGAAATTGCCGCCCATTTAGAAGTGGGGGAGGCGACCTTTGTGCGTTTTTGCCGTACTCTCGGCTTTAAAGGCTTCAGTGATTTTAAATTGGAATTATCCATCGAGCTTGCCACAAAAGATGGCAAAGATAACACCGTATTAGATTCAGATATTACCGATTCTGACAACTCATTGAATATTGCACATAAACTGAAATCTGCCATCAATAACGTGATGGATGAAACCATTAATTTATTAGATTTTGAGCAGTTGGAAGAAGCAGTAAAAGCCATTCAGCAAGCAAATCGAGTCTTTTTATTTGGTGTGGGTACATCAGGTATTACCGCGGAAGATGCCAAAAATAAATTGATGCGTATCGGTGTGCAAGTAGATGCCACGGGTAACAACCATTTTATGTATATGCAGGCATCGTTATTGACGAAAAAAGATGTGGCAATTGGTTTGAGCCATTCCGGTTATTCTCAAGAAACCACTCATACCATGAAAATTGCCAAAGAAAACGGTGCCAAAACCATTGCGATTACGCACAGTTTGCGTTCACCCATCACAGAATATGCCGATCTTGTTTTAGTAAATGGGAATAAGCAAGGCAAGTTGCAAGGCGACTCTATCGGCACGAAGATTGCCCAATTATTCGTATTAGATTTGATTTACGCTTTATTAGTACAGGCATCACAGGAAAGTGCGGTCAAAATAAAGCAAAAAACATTAAATGTCATTTTAGAACAACGTATCAAATAGGAGAGAAAAATGCGTAACTTAAAAGGTATTTTTAGTGCGTTATTAGTATCATTCAATGAAGATGGCTCTATCAATGAAAAAGGTTTGCGTGAAATCATTCGCTATAACATTGATAAGATGAAAATTGATGGTTTATATGTAGGCGGTTCAACAGGTGAAAACTTCATGCTTTCTACGGAAGAGAAAAAACAAATTTTCCGTATTGCGAAAGATGAAGCAAAAGACCAAGTCGCGCTAATCGCACAAGTGGGTAGTGTGAACTTACATGAAGCAGTGGAATTAGGTAAATATGCAACCGAATTAGGCTATGACAGTCTTTCTGCAGTAACCCCGTTCTACTATAAATTCAGCTTCCCTGAAATCAAACATTACTATGACACTATCATTGCTGAAACAGGCAATAACATGATCGTGTACTCAATTCCGTTCTTAACTGGCGTGAATATGGGGATTGAGCAATTCGGCGAACTTTATAAAAACCCGAAAGTGCTAGGTGTGAAATTTACCGCTGGGGATTTCTATCTATTAGAACGCTTGAAAAAAGCTTATCCAAATCACCTCATTTGGGCTGGTTTTGATGAAATGATGGTGCCGGCTGTATCTCTTGGTGTAGATGGTGCGATCGGTAGTACATTCAACGTAAACGGTGTGCGTGCAAGACAAATCTTTGAATTAACCAAACAAGGTAAATTGGCTGATGCGCTTCAAGTTCAACACGTGACCAATGACCTTATCGAAGGCATTTTAGCGAATGGCTTATATCTCACTATCAAAGAGTTATTGAAACTAGATGGTGTGGATGCAGGTTATTGCCGTGAGCCAATGACAGCGAAAGCAACACCAGAGCAATTAGCGAAAGCGAAAGAGTTAAAAGCAAAATATTTATAAATTAATGGAAAAGTGACCGCACTTACTTCTTTCCTCTCTCTATAGCGGGGAGGAAAGAGTGTCAGTGTTGTACGGATAAGGAAGGTTATTATGCGTCTCATTCCTCTGAACAATGAACAACAAGTCAGCCGTTGGGCGGCGCGTCATATTGCTGATCGAATTAATCATTTTAAACCTACAGCAGAACGTCCTTTTGTATTAGGTTTACCAACAGGCAGTACACCACTTAAGACCTATCAAGAATTGATTAAATTAAATCAAGCGGGAGAAGTGAGTTTTAAACATGTGGTGACCTTTAATATGGATGAATATGTGGGTTTACCAAAAGAACATCCAGAAAGTTATCACAGTTTTATGCATAATAATTTCTTCAATCATATTGATATTCAACCGCAAAATATCAATATTTTAAATGGTAATACCAATGACCATGATGAAGAATGTCGTCGTTATGAAGAAAAAATTAAATCTTACGGCAAAATTCATTTATTTATGGGGGGCGTAGGTGTTGATGGCCATATTGCCTTTAATGAACCCGCGTCTTCTTTAAGTTCGCGTACCCGTATTAAAACGTTAACACCTGATACCATTATCGCGAATTCTCGTTTCTTTAATAACGATGTAAATCAAGTACCAAAATATGCTTTAACAATCGGCGTGGGTACATTACTTGATGCTGAAGAAGTGATGATTTTAGCAACAGGTCATAATAAAGCCTTAGCCGTGCAAGCTGCAGTTGAGGGCAGTATTAATCACCTTTGGACAGTGAGTGCCTTGCAGCTCCATCGCCATTTTGTTTTAGTATGTGATGAGCCTGCACTGCAAGAATTAAAAGTGAAAACAGTGAAATATTTTACTGAATTGGAAGAACGCGCGATTCATAGTGTATTATAAGTGCGGTTAATTTTAATGGGATTTTAGGAAGGTATGATGAAATATGCATTAATTAACAGCGTAATCTACACCAAAAATGAGGTGTTAAGAGATTATGCGGTGGTTATTGAAGGGGAATATATTCAATCCGTTATTCCACAAAGCGAATTAGAAAGTGGGATTAAAACCATTGATTTAAAAGGGCATAATCTCACAGCCGGCTTTATTGATCTGCAATTAAACGGCTGCGGTGGGGTGATGTTTAATGATCAAACAAGCGTAGAAACATTAGAAATCATGCAAGCCACGAACTTAAAATCAGGCTGCACCAGTTTCTTACCAACGTTTATTACTGCACCAGATGAAGATATCAAACGGGCAGTAAACATTATGCGTGAGTATTTGAATAAGCATAAAAATCAAGCGCTTGGCTTACACATCGAAGGGCCTTATTTGAGCCTAGAGAAAAAAGGCGTACATCGCCCGGAATATATCCGTGAAGCGACGCCAGAGATGAAAGATTTCTTATGTGATAATGCGGATGTCATCACCAAACTTACCATTGCTGCTGAAAACCCAACGGTGCAATATATTCCTGATTTTGTGAAAGCAGGCATTATCGTGTCTATTGGTCATTCTAATGCGACTTATGAAGTGGCGAAAGCTGCCTTTCATAAAGGTGCGACTTTTGCGACTCACTTACACAATGCCATGTCGCCGATTAGTTCAGGACGTGCGATGGGCGTAGTTGGTGCGGTATTAGACTCCGATGTTTATACAGGCATTATTGTAGATGGCGTGCATGTAAATTTTGGTAACGTTCGTTTAGATAAGAAAGCGAAAGGTGACAAACTTTGTATTGTGACTGATTCTATTGCTGCTGCAGGTGCGCCACCTGAATTGGAAACCTTCACTTTTGTAGGAAAACCAATTTATGTGAAAGACGGTCGTTGCTACGATGCAAATGGTACGATCGCAGGTGCATCAATTACCATGATGGAATCCATCAAGAATGCCGTAGAGTACGTGGAAATTCCATTAGCAGAAGCGATTCGTATGAGTAACCTTTACCCTGCGAGAGCAATCGGTGTAGATGATCGTTTAGGCTCAGTTGAAGCGGGGAAGGTAGCAAACTTGGCGGTATTCACAAAAGATTATGATGTGATTGGTACCGTATTGAATGGTGAATGGAAACCAAACTAAAGTGCGGTCAAAAATAGTATTGTTTTAAACGTAATCCGATCCTTAAACAGATCGGATTATTTTTTATGGTTACAATTCGGTGATCTTACCGGTATCCACTTGGAATAATTTTCCTTTTCCCACTTGCATTTCTTTGAGTTGACCTTGAGTAATAGCAGTTACGAAAACTTGAGAACCACTTTGTTGCAAGCGTTCCGCAAGCAGGGCTCGTTTATGTTGATCCAACTCAGAGGCAAAGTCATCAATTAGAAAGATACAATGGCGTTGTTTTTGAATCATTAAATGCTCACCCTGGGCTAAACGGAGCGCACACATCAATAATTTCAATTGACCACGAGAGAGTACATCTTCCACGGGGAGTCCATTGGCTTTAAAGCGGAAATCGGCTTTTTGCGGACCAGAAACCGTATAGCCAATGGTTTTGTCTCGCTCAAAGTTTTGCGCCAGTAATTCACCATATTCTGTCTCTTTCTCCCAGCCTTGATGAAAGCTAACAGTAATTTCTAATTCAGGTAAAAATAACTGGCAGGTTTTTTCAATTTCTGGGCGTAAGGCTTCAGCATATTGAGCTCGCCAATCACTCACTTGATGGGCTAATTTGGCTAATTCAATATCCCATATTTTTATTGCAGAATAAGGCTGATTTTGACTTAATGCGGCATTTCGCTGTTTTAATAAGCGGTTTAATGCGACCCAAGAGGAATGGAAACTATTATGGTGGTGGAATAAGCCCCAATCTAAAAATGCACGTCGAAAACTAGGTCCGCCATTTAATAGGGTAAGTCCTTCTGGCGTAATTAATTGCATGGGTAAAAGGTGAGCGAGATCGGCAATTTTATTACCGTCTTCACCATTTATTTTCGCAATGGTATTACCTTGACGAAGTTTTTGTAAGCCAACAGACCATTGATGCTGGCTTTCTTGAATTTGGCCAAAAAGCGTGAAATGAGGTTCGTCGTAAGAAATGATGCGATTTGTGACCGCACTTTTGAAAGAGCGTCCATGCCCGAGATAAAAAATGGCTTCTAATAAGCTCGTTTTTCCGCTGCCGTTGTTGCCGACTAAAAAGTTAAAGCCGTGATCAAATTCAAGATCCACGGCATTTAAATTTCTAAATTTTTCAACAATTAAGCGGGAAATGGCCATTATTTCTAGAGGCGCATTGGCATGATGACGTATTCTGCGCTTGCATCTTCGCTGTTTTCAATTAAACAGCTTGATGACGCATCAGTGAGGCGAATGCGTACTTGTTGGCATTTTAAGGCATTTAATACATCTAAAATGTAAGTCACATTAAAGCCCACTTCCATTTCTTCACCTTGATAATTCACATCCACAATTTCTTCTGCCACTTCGTGTTCAGGGTTAGATGCGGTAATTTTAAGTTGGTTTTCACTTAAGTTTAAACGCACGCTACGTACACGTTCATTTGAAAGGATAGATGCACGTACAAAAGCTTGTTTTAAAGTTTCCCAATTTCCTTCTACGATACGAGTTGCATTACGTGGTAATACACGACGGTAATCAGGGAAACGACCATCAATGAGTTTTGAGGTAAACACAATGTGGTTTAAGTGGATACGAAGATTATTTGTGCCGATTTGCAAACGAGCAAGTTCATCACTGCTTTCTAATAGGCGATTCAGTTCTAATACACCTTTGCGAGGGAGAATAACAGAATGGGTTTGTAGATCTTGATCTAATTCGATCGTACAAACGGCAAGACGGTGACCGTCAGTGGCAACTGTACGTAATAAATTACCTTCTGTTTCAAATTTCATGCCATTTAAGAAATAGCGGGCATCCTGGTTTGCCATTGAAAATTGGGTGGCTTCAATTAAGCGACGCAAGGTGCTTTGCGGTAAGGCAAAATCCACTTCAGATTGCCAATCTGTCAGATTTGGATATTCTTCAGCGGGCAGCGTAGTGAGATTAAATTTACTGCGGCCTGACTCTACAATGGCGCGATCTTCTTCAAAGGTAACTGTAATTTCAAATTCATCTGATAGCGTGCGGCAAATATCTAAGAATTTTTTAGCCGGAATGGTGAAAGCGCCATCAGCGGTTGAAGACGAAAGTTGAGTATAGCTAGAAAGCTCAACTTCAAGGTCTGTACCTGTAATGGTTAAACGGTTATCTTCAATTTGTAATAACACGTTATTTAATACAGGAATATTCGGACGATTGCTTAATACGCCACAAACTTGCTGTAAGGGTTTTAGTAGATTTTCTCTTGAAATGCTAAATTGCATCATTGGCTCCTTATGCAGATAATGTGCGAATTAAATTCGCCCAATCTTCTTGAATACTGCTGTCTTTTTCACGGAATTTTGGCACTTCACGACAAGCATTTAAGACTGTCGTATGGTCGCGTTCAAAGGCACGGCCAATTTCCGGTAAACTTTTATTGGTTAATTCTTTTGCTAATGCCATCGCAACTTGGCGTGGGCGAGTGACTGATCTCGCTCTGCTTTTTGATTTTAAATCAGCCACTTTAATTCGATAGTATTCTGCCACGACCTTCTGAATGTTTTCAATGGTCACCAAACGTTCTTGTAAGGCGAGGATATCTTTTAATGTGTCACGCACAAAATCAATATCAATGTGACCACCTTTGAAGTCTTGCATCGCTTTCACACGGTTTAACGCACCTTCTAATTCACGAACATTGGTGCGTAAGCGTTGGGCAATAAAGAATGCCACTTCTTCTGGCAGATCCATATGATGTTCTTCTGCTTTTTTCAGCAAAATCGCAACACGAGTTTCTAAATCAGGTGGCTCAATCGCAGTGGTTAAACCCCAGCCGAAACGAGATTTTAGGCGTTCTTCAATTTTCTCAATTTCTTTTGGATAGCGGTCAGAGGTTAAAATAATTTGACGGCTAGTTTCAAATAAACTATTGAAAATATGGAAAAATTCTTCTTGTGTTTTTTCTTTCTCTGCGAAGAATTGAATATCATCCACTAATAATGCATCAAGAGAACGATAGAATTTTTTGAATTGATCCATTTTATTATCACGCATCGCTTTTACCATGTGCTGCATAAAATTATTAGCATGGATATAAAGCACGCGGGCATTCGGTTTATTCGCTAAAATGCCATTACCGATTGCGTGTAATAAGTGGGTTTTACCTAAACCTGTACCCCCATATAAAAAGAATGGGTTTGCCGTTGGTTCACCTGGTGCGAGAGCGAGTTTTTGACCTACGGCACGGGCAAGCTGGTTTGATTTACCTTCAACAAAGTTTTCAAATAAATGCTTACGATTTAGATGTGATTCAAATTTAGTTGATGTATCGGATTCTTGCTGAAAACTCACCGCACTTTCTTGATGATTAGCTGTTTGAGTTGGAGCTGGTTCAACTGCTTTTGGAGCCGGTTTTACCCCTTCTTTTACGATAATGTGTAAATTCGGGTTTTTAGCAAGGGCTTGGCAAATTTGATGAATTTGAGCTAAATAATGATTTTCCACCCAGCTTTTTACAAACATATTGGACGCATATAACACCACTTGATCTTGCGAGATTACATCCGCTTGTAGTGGGCGTAACCAAGTGCTGAGATCCATCGGAGAAACCTGATCTTGTAGTTGTGATAAGCAATCTTGCCATAGGGTAGAAAGGCTCACGATAAATTATCCTTATGTTATATGCATATAAAATAAAAGCCGCAAAAGTGCGGTTAAAAATCGAAGAGAATTTTACAATAATTTAGGCAAAAGATCTTCTGTTGGTCATCAAAAAAAGACAAAAAGGTTGCTTGAGATTTTGCCCAAAATCCGTATAATCCCCACGATTTTAGAAGAAACGGAAGATTATTTCGGAATTTTCTCTTTTCTTATTTGACGAAAGCCCAATTTATGATTAAAATTGCGGTCTATTTTTTATAACCCTTGTTGTGTTTTGAATATCAAAACAGTAAACCATTTTGATTTAGGTAGATTACAATGAAACGTACATTTCAACCTTCTGTATTAAAACGTAGCCGTACTCACGGTTTCCGTGCTCGTATGGCAACTAAAAACGGCCGCCAAGTTTTAGCTCGTCGTCGTGCTAAAGGTCGTAAGAGTTTATCTGCATAATCACCTCTTTTAGTGATTAAGCTAAACTTCTCTCGGGAGTTACGATTGTTAACTCCCACTCAATTCAAAAATGTCTTCGAACAACCGTTTCGAGCAAGCACCCCTGAAATTACCATTCTCGCACGCAAAAATAATCTTGAGCATCCACGCTTAGGTTTAACTGTGGCTAAAAAACATCTTAAACGAGCGCATGATCGTAATCGTATCAAACGTTTAGTTCGTGAAAGTTTTCGTTTATCTCAACATGATTTGCCTTCTTGTGACTTTGTCTTTGTGGCGAAACGTGGCATTGGTCAGCTTGATAATCAAACGTTTTTACAAACTTTGGATAAATTATGGGCACGTCACATTCGTTTGGCACAAAAATCCTCATCGCTTTAATTAAGTTTTATCAAGTAGCGATTAGCCCTTTAATTGGGCCCCGTTGTCGTTTTGTGCCAACCTGTTCTTGCTATGGTATTGAGGCGTTAAAAACACATGGATTGTTAAAAGGTAGTTGGCTTACGCTAAAACGTGTATTAAAATGTCACCCCTTAAGCGCCGGTGGATTCGATCCTGTTCCGCCGAAAAAGATTAATAATAACGATGAGAAAAAATAATGGACTCAAGACGTAGCCTATTAGTGCTTGCACTACTCTTTATTTCTTTCCTTGTTTATCAGCAATGGCAACTTGATAAAAATCCACCGGTTCAACAACAGACCACGGAACAAACAACAACCGCCTCTTCTGATGTACCGGCAAGTTCTTCTTCATCTGCCGAAGTAGTGGCAGACTCACAAACCAAAGGTCACATTATTACATTAGAAAATGATGTATTCCGTTTGAAAGTGGATACATTAGGTGGTGATGTAATCAGTTCTGAATTATTAAAATATGATGCAGAATTAAATTCAAAAGAACCTTTCGTTTTATTAAAAGATACAAACGAGCATGTTTACATTGCACAAAGCGGCTTAATCGGTAAAAACGGGATCGATACAAAAGCAGGTCGTGCACAATATCAAGTTACGGGTGATAATTTCAAATTAGCAGAAGGTCAAAATGAACTTTCTGTACCATTAACATTTGAAAAAGATGGTGTCACTTATCGTAAAATCTTTGTATTAAAACGCGATAGCTATGATGTAGGTGTTAACTTTGAAATTGTGAACCAAAGTGGTAGCACAATTGAAGTTGAACCTTACGGCCAATTAAAACATACATTAGTTGAAAGCAGCGGTAACGTGGCAATGCCTACTTATACCGGTGGTGCATATTCTTCTTCTGAAACAAATTACAAAAAATACAGCTTCAGCGATATGAAAGACAAAAATCTTTCTATCGATACCAAAGCAGGTTGGGTTGCTATTTTACAACACTATTTCGTATCAGCTTGGATCCCAAATCAAGATGTAAATAACCAACTTTATAGTATTACAGACAGCAAAAATAACGTTGCGTCTATTGGTTATCGTGGTCCAGTAGTATCTGTTCCAGCGGGTGCAACAGAAAAAATTACCAGCTCATTATGGACAGGTCCAAAATTACAAAACAAAATGGCTGAAGTGGCTAATCACTTAGACTTAACCGTCGATTACGGTTGGGCATGGTTCATCGCAAAACCATTATTCTGGTTATTAACTTTCATTCAAAGTATTGTATCTAACTGGGGTGTGGCAATTATTTGTGTAACCTTAGTGGTGAAAGCGATTTTATATCCGCTTACAAAAGCACAATACACTTCTATGGCGAAAATGCGTATGTTGCAACCGAAAATGCAAGAAATGCGCGAACGTTTTGGTGATGATCGCCAACGTATGAGCCAAGAAATGATGAAACTTTACAAAGAAGAAAAAGTAAATCCACTTGGCGGTTGCTTACCATTAATCCTTCAAATGCCAATTTTCATCGCATTATACTGGACGTTTATGGAAGCGGTTGAACTTCGCCATGCGCCATTCTTTGGTTGGATTCAAGATTTATCGGCACAAGACCCTTACTACATTCTCCCAATCTTAATGGGTGGATCAATGTTCTTGTTACAAAAAATGTCACCGACACCAGTTGCAGATCCAATGCAACAAAAAGTGATGAACTTCATGCCGTTGATCTTCATGTTCTTCTTCCTCTGGTTCCCGGCAGGTCTAGTACTTTACTGGTTAGTATCTAACTTAATCACTATCGTACAACAACAAATGATCTACCGTGGTTTAGAGAAAAAAGGGTTACATACCCGTAAAAAATAA
>NZ_CAJLNI010000017.1 GCF_905207935.1 uncultured Haemophilus sp. | reverse complement strand
TGCGTAAAGATGCGTTACCTGAATTCTTCACTGACGTAAATCAAATGTACGATGCGTTATTGAATAAATCTGGTGCAACTGGTGTATTCACAGACTTCCCAGACACTGGCGTTGAATTTTTGAAAAAACAAAAATAATACGTAAGTAAAAGTAATAAAAAGAGCGGTCAAAATTCGTTTTGATTTTTGATCGCTCTTTTAGCTGAGAACATCAATGTCTAAAACAGGATCAACCGTCTGCCAATAATTTTTCGCACTGCTATATTTCCAATCCTGCGGCTCAGACACAAACCCGCTCACCACCGGATTTTGATGAATGTACTCTAGCTTTTCGTTGAAAAATTTATCGGAATGAATTTCGATGGGTTGTTTGTGGTGTTGCCAGAATTGGTATTGCTTTACATAACTATACTTGTTAGCCGCTCGCCGGAACGTCCATAGTAGCCATTCTTTGCTGCTTTCCTGAGGATTTTCTGCGATTTGTTTCAGTAGTGCAGAGGTAAATGTTTTTAAATCTCGAATGACATCAGAAGGATTTTTCTCTTCTATCTGAAATAATAAATGTACATGACTTGGCATAATACAGTAACCATAGATCTTCATCCCCTTATTTTCACGACAATAATTCAATGCACTCATCATCGTTTCAAAGTAACAATCACTAACAAAGACATCAATCCAATATACGGTTGCAAAGCTAATAAAATAAACGCCATTCTTATCATTAAATTTATACTTTCTACTCATCTTCCTACCTTCTAAAATTCTCCGATAAGCAAAATAGTAGAGATGAGTAAATTCACTCTAAATTTAACTTAGATTTTTGAAGAAGATCACAAAAAAATAAATTACTGAAGCAAAAAATCAAAAAGCTGTTGAGTTATGATGGAATTACAATTGGATTACGATGGCATTACAGATGGAACTACGATGGTACTACGATGGCGCAAGCATCCACGCTTGTGCCTATAACTAAAATGAAAAAAGCACAAGCGTGGACGCTTGCGCTATCATGGGGATTATATAAAATTCATGATAAATCTTGTGGAGTTATGCATTTTATTGCATAATTTAGTCTTATTAAACAGCTTAAAATCAAACACTATTTTATAGTACAGATACAAACTAAGATGAATGTAATCAATAACTTACCATTCCTGGCCAGTCAAATATTTAGAAGATCTATTTTTGAAGATATTATTTATAAAATAGATAATTCAGTGTGGAAATCGATCATAAACTCACAAATAAGCTCAGAATTAAAAGGACTAAGCCTGCATCAAGCTTTTGACTCATTATATAACATAGTAAATAAAGGATATAGAAATGAATATATTTTTAAAAATACTATTGCAAATAAATTAATTAAGGGTCGTCATAAATTATCAAATGTAACATATGTAAATGAATTTAGAGTGCTAGATTCTATTTGTGATGTTGCTATATTTAATGGTACATCTACTGCCTACGAAATAAAAACAGAATTAGACAATTTTGATAGATTAAAAAGTCAATTATCAGATTATAAAAAGGTTTTTGATAAAATTAATATAGTGACTGTTGATTCAAAAATTAAGGAATTAGAGGATATAATACCCGAAGGGATTGGAATTATACAATTAACTAAAAATAATATATTACGTACTATAAAAGAGCCTAGCTCAAATCTTGAGAGTTTATCCCAGGAAGCGATGTTGTCATGTCTACGACCTACCGAAATATTACTAATGATGAACGAACTATTTGACTATTCTCCATCAATATCGCCTAAACAAACAAAACAAGAATGCATACATTTATTCAAAACTTTAGACATAACTAGGTCACATGAGAGCTTTGTAAAAACTTTACGTCGGCGCTCTCTAACTAATAAAGAAAAAGAATTAATTTATCAATTACCTACTTCACTATTAGCTCTGATATTGAATATTAAACCTAGTTCTAATAAAATAGAAAAAATTATTTATAGCTTAAATAACACCTTAATAGATAACTAAAACCAAGGAGAAAACCAATGTACTACTGTTATTTACGAGCAAAACGCAATGAATTACTTGCTATTAGGGATTGTGCAGAAAAAATAAAATCAGCAAATATATCAATTATTCTAGAGCCAGTTAGAAAAAACCTAACAGAATTAATTACATGTTTTAATTCCATTTTAGATTCTGATGATTCAAGTAATCTAGTTTATATATTAAATCCTATAGTTGGAGATCTTTCAAATAACCAGTTTGACATAATTGAACAGGCAAATCAGATTACAAAACAATTCCATAATATTACTTTAGGAATTATTGTTGATCAAAGAACAGATTACTCACAAGTAGAATACTGGATAAGCTTATTTCCTGGAAATAGTTTTGTACTTATCCATTTTGGAGAGATACCTAACCCTAATACTATAAATAATATACCTCAAATTATTTCCAATATATTCTATAGTGGACACGTAAGTGATAATTACATAAGTTTATTCACCAAAAATAAAATATTACTTGAAGATTGCTTTAATAGATTAAATCGAAACTATGATTATCAGCATAGTATGGTAGAGTTTTTTTCAGATCGCCATTTAAATTATCGTAATTATGGTTTTCAAGGATTTGCTAATTTCAGCACTATTGGTGATTATTACGCAGAAGGTGGAACTCAACCTTATACTACAGCCTTTCATCTTACTTTTAATAATGAACAAAATGCAGTAATTAATATCAGACATTGTTTATCTGATCCTAGGACTTATAGAGAACCTATTTCAATCTTAAATGAAGAGTTACTAGAGGATATTTATAATATGATTAATCAGAATTCTTCTTTACTAGCCTGGTCTTCAGCATGTAATGAACTTGTTCAATATCATAACTTAAATAATTATTCTTATTCATTGGGGACTTTAAAAAGATTATCAGTACGTCATCATTTTGAATTAATGGCTCATCTAAAAGATATTGGCATTTATTAATCTCCAATTTCGCATCACCAAATATCACTAGATGTATTTCATCAGTTACAATGGACAATAATTTTAAAGTTATTGTCCATTTTTGCTGCTAAATAGCTCTATTGTTTAAGAACCACCCTAGCATTTCTAAAAATTCGCATCCACGCGCCATCTTCAGACCAGTCTTCTGGATACCATGAGTTGCTCACGGCACGGAATACGCGTTCTGGGTGTGGCATCATCGCAGCGATACGGCCATCTACGTTAGAAATTGCGGTAATACCTAATGCCGAACCATTTGGGTTGGCTGGATAAGTTTCAGTCACGTTTAAATGGCTGTCGATATATTGTGCCACAATCAAGTTTTGTGCTTGAAGTGCGGTCAAATTTTCAAAAGTTTTGAATTCAGTCTCCTTTCTTTGTTATTGGTTTGTATCTCTTAATAACAAAAAAAAGCTTGCCGTTTATCCCAGCAAGCCTTTTAAATAAACTAATTAAGCAAATTGCTTTTTATTCTCTAAATAGCGTTTCGCACATTCTGCTGCAGCAACTAAGCCGCCTGCCATCATAATAATATCTTTAATCACAAGTCGGCCAGCACCTGAGAGATATGGGAAGCCATAATTAGGTGTTGGGAAGTCCCCGCCTAAATTCGGCACCCAGGTTTCTGGCGTAAATATGAGGAACGACAGCGTGACTATCGACATACCAAACGTGAGTAAGCCTCCAAATAGTCCGAGTGTTGGAGACCAAATCCCCGCTAATACTAAAATACCAATTGTCACAATGATTGCGCCAATAATATAAGAAGCGGTATAGGTGCCGTTGGCTTTATGCCATTCAATATTTTTTGCGACCATTTTTCCTTCAGGGTTTTTATATAAGGTATATTCTTTCACTAAAACACCCTTATCATTTGTCACTTCATTTGCACCGTTTTTGTAAAGGAAGCTTAAGAAAGGACTATTTGACACAAAGTGTGCAATACCATCTGCCTCATATTGGCAAACTTTTAAACCTCCAATCCAAACCATCACAACACAAATCGCAATGCGGATAAAGTTAATAAATTGACGTTGCAATGGCGCAACGATATTAGCTAGCAATGTAACTAAACTACTCATTAAGAACTCCTCATATAGTTCAATGGATATTACGGACATAATGCCCAAGAATTTTTATATAAAGTATTTATATAAATCATTAACAATATTACTCTCTAATATTGTTGGCATTTTTTATTACTAAAATTTATGCAATAAAAAAGAGATACCAATTTAGTAGTATCTCTTATTTTTGATTAATTTTCTGTGAGCAATCTCACATTATTTGAAATTCACTCTCGCATTTCTAAAAATTCGCATCCAAGCGCCATCTTCAGACCAATCTTCTGGGTACCATGAGTTGCTCACGGCACGGAATACACGCTCAGGGTGTGGCATCATTGCAGCAATACGACCATCGATGTTAGAAATTGCGGTAATCCCTAATGCCGAACCATTCGGGTTGGCTGGATAGGTTTCCGTCACGTTTAAATGGCTGTCGATATATTGTGCCACAATCAAGTTTTGTGCTTGAAGTGCGGTCAAATTCTCAGGTGTTTTGAATTCCACGCGTCCTTCACCATGAGAAACAGCAATCGGCATATGTGAGCCAGCCATGCCTTTAAACCATAATGAGTTGGTGTCGTTGATTTTCACCATCGCAGCACGCGCTTCAAAACGTTCTGATTTATTACGCACAAAACGTGGCCAATTTTCTGCACCAGGGATAATTTCCGCAAGAGTGGAGATAAATTGACAGCCATTACATACACCTAATGAAAGAGTGTTTTCATTGGCGAAGAATTGGCTGAATTGATCGCGTAATTGTGGGTTGAATAAAATGGATTTTGCCCAGCCGCCACCTGCGCCTAATACGTCACCGTAAGAGAAGCCACCACAGGCCACCATCGCGTTGAAGTCGTTTAAGTTGTAACGGCCTGCCATTAAATCACTCATGTGAACATCAATCGCCGCAAAGCCTGCGCGGTCAAAAGCTGCAGCCATTTCAACATGGCTGTTTACGCCTTGCTCACGCAATACGGCTACTTTTGGTTTCACGCCTTTGCTGATGTAAGGCGCGGCAATATCTTCATTCACATCATAAGTTAAGTGAGCAGATAAACCTTTGTTGTCTGTTGCTTTTTTCGCTTCAAATTCTTGATCGGCACATTCTGGGTTATCACGTAAGCGTTGCATTTGGTGAGTAAGTTCTGCCCAAATACCGCGTAATTCAGAACGTTTTTCGCTTAATAGTTTTTTACTGCCTCGAGTTATTTCAAAACGATCTTCTGAGCTTACAGAGCCGAGTTCATAAGTTAAACCAAGCAAGTCATGGGCTTTTAATACCTCACGCACGGCACTTAATTCGCATTCTGACACTTGGATTACTGCACCTAATTCTTCATTGAATAACACGGATAAGTCATTGTCACCTAGCGCAGAAATATCCACATCCACACCACAGTTACCCGCAAATGCCATTTCTGCAAGGGTGGTGATTAAACCACCGTCTGAACGATCGTGGTAAGCCAATAATTTACGCTCTGCTACTAATGCTTGCATTGCATCAAAGAAGTTTTTCAATGTGGCGACATTTACCACATCGGCTGGTTTGTCACCTAATTGTTTATACACTTGCGCAAGTGCGGTTGCGCCTAAGCGATTTTTTCTTTCGCCTAAATCAACCAACAATAAACGGCTTGCGCCTTTGTCTGTGCGTAATTGAGGTGTCACGGTTTTGCGGACATCTTCCACGCGCGCAAAAGATGAAATCACTAAAGAAAGCGGTGCGGTGACAGATTTTTTCTCGCCGTTTTCTTCCCAAGTGGTTTTCATCGACATGGAGTCTTTACCCACCGGAATGGTAATGCCTAATGCCGGGCAAAGTTCTTCACCGACTGCTTTAACCGCTTCATATAAGCCAGCGTCTTCACCACCATGTCCTGCCGCAGACATCCAGTTTGCAGAAAGTTTGATACGTTTAATATCGCCAATGTTGGTGCCCGCAATATTGGTAATGGACTCAGCCACCGCTAAACGTGCAGAAGCACCAAAATCTAATAATGCCACCGGTGCACGCTCGCCCATTGCCATGGCTTCACCGTGATAGCTGTCTAACGAAGCGGTTGTGACGGCGACATCAGACACCGGAATTTGCCATGGACCGACCATTTGATCACGCGCCACCATACCGGTTACCGAACGGTCGCCAATGGTGATTAAGAAGGTTTTTTCAGCCACCACCGGTAAGCGTAATACACGATGGAAGGCTTCTTTTAATTGAATATCTTCCGTTGCAAGCGGTTGGTTTTCGATTGTTTTTGACGAAACCTCGCGCGTCATTTTCGGGGTTTTGCCTAATAACACATTCATTGGTAAATCGATCGGATTGTTGTCGAAATGACTATCGTGCAAGGTTAAATGTTTTTCTTCAGTTGCCTCACCAATGACCGCAAACGGCGCACGCTCACGTTCACAAAGTGCGGTAAATAATTCGAGTTTTTCTGGCGCAACGGCTAAAACATAACGTTCTTGCGATTCGTTACACCAAATTTCCAATGGTGACATGCCTTTTTCATCGCAAAGAATTGAGCGTAAATCAAATTTACCCCCACGTTCGCCATCGTGTACCAATTCAGGCATCGCATTAGATAAACCACCTGCGCCCACATCGTGGATAAAGAGAATTGGGTTTTCTTCGCCTAACTGCCAACAGCGATCAATCACCTCTTGGCAACGGCGTTCCATTTCTGGGTTTTCGCGTTGAACAGAGGCAAAATCTAGATTTTCTTTTGATTTACCGCTATCCATCGAAGACGCTGCGCCACCGCCTAAGCCGATATTCATGGCTGGGCCGCCTAATACGATCAATTTCGCGCCAACGGGAATTTCACCTTTTTGAACGTGTTCGCCACGAATATTACCGATACCGCCCGCTAACATAATCGGCTTGTGATAACCACGCACTTCTTCGCCATTGAAGCTGTTGACTTTCTCTTCATAGGTACGGAAATAACCTAATAACGCAGGGCGACCGAACTCGTTGTTAAATGCTGCGCCACCTAATGGGCCTTCAATCATAATATCTAAGGCTGAAGCAATACGATTTGGTTTGGAAAGTGGATTTTCCCAAGGCTGTTCAAAGTTAGGAATGACGAGGTTTGATACGGAGAAACCGGTTAAACCTGCTTTAGGTTTGGCACCACGACCGGTTGCACCCTCATCACGAATTTCACCGCCCGAACCCGTTGCAGCCCCTGGGAATGGCGAAATTGCGGTTGGGTGGTTGTGGGTTTCCACTTTCATTAAGATATGTGCATCTTCATTGTGATAGCGATATTGTCCATCTTGGTCCGCAAAGAAACGGCCGACTTTTGAGCCTTCCATTACTGCAGCATTATCTTTATAGGCTGAAAGCACGAAATCAGGGGTTTTCTCAAAGGTATTTTTAATCATTTTAAACAGGGATTTATCCTGTTTTTTGCCGTCGATAATCCAATCTGCATTAAAGATTTTATGACGACAGTGCTCAGAGTTAGCTTGCGCGAACATATAAAGTTCAATATCGTGCGGATTGCGCCCTAATTGGGTGAAGTTTTCCACCAAATAATCAATTTCATCTTCTGCCAGCGCCAAACCTAATTCTACGTTAGCAGTCACCAAAGCTTCACGTCCACCTTTTAAAATATCCACAGTTTTAAATGGTTTCGGATCTTGATGACGGAATAAGATCTCTGCATCTTCAGGACGACGCACCACCGTTTCCATCATTCTGTCGTGTAAAAGTGCGGTCAATTTTTCTGTTGTTTTTTCATCAAGCGGTTGGCTTAACTCAAAATAATACGCCAAACCACGCTCAATACGCTCCACTTCACTTAAACCACAGTTATGCGCAATATCGGTCGCTTTAGAAGACCAAGAAGAAATCGTGCCAACGCGTGGAATCACGATAAAAGTTTCGCCTTTGGCATCGTGTTCTGCCAAGGTTGGGCCATAATGTAACAACGCTTTTAACTTAGCTTCCTGCTCGCTAACAAGCGGTCGATTTAATTCCACAAAATGCAAATATTCCGCATAAACCGATTTTACCGGTAATTGATTTTGTTGGAATTTTTGCATTAAGCCTTGAATACGGAATTCAGAAAGGGCGGGTGAGCCACGAAAAGTTTGAAACATACGGGTACCTTTGAGTTGTGTTTGAGGTAAAAATCGCGGGCTATTATAAAGGAAAAACACCAAAACGAAAACGTTTGCGTCAATCATTTTCAAATGATTTTCAGTGGGAGAAAGCATATAATCAGCAAGCAATTCAAAACAATCTGAAAACTAACCGCACTTTGGGGCGTCACTATGATCATCAACGACATCAATTTCAACGATCTCTATCAACAACATCTAAAATCCTGTAATCACTATAATCTTCCACCAACAAAGTGGGATAAAAAAGCCCCTAAAATGGCTGAGAATTTAGTGGGCAAACCAAGTCGTTATAATGAAACGTTACTCAAAGCCATGAATGTGCAACCTGATGAAACCGTATTAGATATCGGCTGTGGCCCCGGAACGTTTGTTATTCCTTTAGCCCAACAATGCCAAGCTGTGTATGCCCTCGATTACAGCCAAGGCATGTTAGAGATGGTTCAGCAATATAAAGAAAAGCATCAACTGAATAATATTACGCTTCTACATAAATCATGGTCGGATAACTGGGATGATGTACCTCAAGCGGATGTTATACTCGCCTCTCGCTCGACGCTTGTGGATGATTTGGATGACATGATTGAAAAACTGCAAAGCAAGGCGAAAAAACGCGTCTTTTTAACCTCGGTGACACAACGCCATTTTCTTGATGAAGGCGTATTTGAAGCCATTGGCCGTGATGATGTGGGCTTCCCAACTTATATTTATTTAGTCAATCGTCTCTACCAAAAAGGCATTCACGCGAATGTGAGTTTTATTGAAACCGAATCCGGTCATTTCCAAGGCGAAACCTTTGAGGATTTATTAAATTCTGTGGAATTTTCTCTCGGCAATCTCACCGAAAAAGAAAAACAAGACTTAGCTCAATTCTATCAACAAAAACAAATAAACAATGAACCTATAAAACACGGACAACGTAAATGGGCGTTGATTTGGTGGGAGGTTTAAGAAAAAAGTGCGGTTATTTTTAACCGCACTTTACGTTTTAAGATGGATTAAAGAATCTCTAATAACTTCGCAAAGTCATCAAACACCCAATCAGGGTTTGATTCAGCAATTGGAATGTTGTAGTTGTATCCGTAAGTTAATCCTACAACCGGGCAGCCTGCTGAATGTGCAGCGAGAATATCATTTCGAGAGTCACCTACAAACAACACTTGGCGAGGTTCTACGCCAAATTTACCACATAAATAATACAATGGGCCTGGATGTGGTTTAATCGCGGGTAATGATTGTCCACCAAGCATTTCACTGAATAAATGATCGATACCAAATGCCGCCAATACAGGCTGAACGTGACGAGTTGGTTTGTTCGTTACTACGGCTAAGGTATAACCGCGAGCCTTTAAGGTTTCCAATGTTTCTTTTACATTTGGATATAAACGGCTCACATTACAAAGGTTCTCCGCGTAATACACGTTAAAACGCTCTTTCACTTGCTCCATTTCTGCATCTGAAAAGTCTTTACCTGTTTGTACTTTTGCCCATTCTAAAGCTCGTGCAATCAATACAGGTGCCCCATTACCAATCCAAGTTAACACTAACTCTTCTGGTGCTTGAGGTAAACCAAAGTCTGCTAAAGCAGAATTCACAGACAACGCTAAATCTGGCAAGCTATTCACAAGCGTACCGTCTAAATCAAAACCGATAACTTTAAATTGAGTCTTCATTCTTACTACCATCTATTTAACTGAAGCTAACTGTGCGCGCATTTGATCAATGATTTGTTTATAATCTGGTTTACCAAAAATCGCTGAGCCTGCCACAAACATATCTGCACCGGCTGCGGCGATTTCTGCAATATTATCCACTTTTACCCCACCATCAACTTCTAAACGGATATCTAAACCACTTTCATCAATCAGACGACGTGCCTGTTGTAATTTTTTCAATGTGGAAGGTAAAAAAGATTGTCCACCAAATCCTGGATTCACGGACATTAACAAAATCACATCCACTTTATCTAATACATAATCCAAATAACTTAATGGTGTGGCAGGATTAAACACTAAACCCGCTTTACAGCCATGATCACGAATGAGCTGTAAAGAGCGGTCAATATGTTCACTGGCTTCAGGATGAAACGTAATGTAATCCGCTCCGGCTTTGGCAAAATCAGGGATAATACGATCGACCGGTTTTACCATCAAATGCACGTCAATGGGTGCTTTAATACCATAATCACGCAAAGCTTTACACACCGCAGGACCAAAGGTTAAATTCGGCACATAGTGATTATCCATTACATCAAAATGAATCACATCCGCACCGGCATTCAACACGTTTTGCACATCATCACCAAGACGAGCAAGATCTGCAGAAAGGATAGAAGGGGCGATTAAATAAGGTTTCATTTGTCATCTCCTAAAGGATAAAAGTGCTTGTAGTTTACTACGTTGAGCTTAATTTTACCTTGATTATTTACAAGTTTTAGCTGAAAACAAAGAAAAAAATAACCGCACTTGATTCAATTGCCTCAAAGTGCGGTTGGTTTTTCAGTTATTTTGAAATGCTATCAATCCATTGAAATAATTCATCGAGATCATAATCTCCTGAATGAGGTACACCCCAAGGAGTTTGATAGTCAACTTGCTTACCATTCATGCGTAATTTCACTGCTAAGATCGCACTAATCGCATGAGATGTATCACGATCTGATGTTCCCACACGGATGCGCCAATGCTGCGTTTTGCTCTGATCGAGATAATTCATGGCATTCATGAGTTTCACGATTTGTTTATCCGCCATTTCACCTTTTTCAGTGCTGTACTGCAACGAATATGCAGTAAAGTGTTTATTATTTACCGTTTCCGTACCGAATAAATTATTCTCGCCAGAACTCAAATTCAATGCGTCAAACGCAGGGGGCGATTTCATTCGTTTTTCTGAGTGAACATAGCCATCCCAGTCAATATCGCTTACGCCATCTTTACTGACTTTCACCCAAGGTTTACCCTCAAAAGAGGCACCGTTTTTATGGGCTTTATCTGCAGATGAAGCAATCACTGAACGCATATAATCTTTGAAAGAGCCATTTCCTTGATCATCTAATGTCAAAGCATGGCCTTTTTCATCTTTTAAATTTAAGCTATTTAAGTAAGCGGGAAACGCCGCTTTAAGTTGATCTGAAACCTTGATTTCATCTGCAGACAATGCCCCTTCAATTTTAGCTTTTTCTACCTGTGAACGGTCATTATAGCTATTGGCATTTAAACGGCTCATATCCATACGGCTATATTCATTTACACCGTTAAATTCCCACTCATAAGCACTATCTGCATTCTCTAAATTGGTAATCGGGCAATACGCCG
The DNA here is from genome assembly GCF_905207935.1 of uncultured Haemophilus sp. GTDB lineage: Bacteria > Pseudomonadota > Gammaproteobacteria > Enterobacterales > Pasteurellaceae > Haemophilus_D. The sequence goes on along the minus strand of NZ_CAJLNI010000017.1, from coordinate 10,074 downwards.
ATACCGCAAAAATAGTATCGCTCGCCTCAGCTGCGCCGGCTTGTTTTAAATAATCGGCATAATCGTTGCTATCACCACTTGCGCCCAGTAACGCAGATAATGCGCCACCCGCACTGGTACCGTTAGAAATAATCTTCTTCGCATCACCAGGCATCACATTATCATTCGCATGCAAATAACGAACAGCAGCTTTTAAATCAACAATTGCTGCAGGTGCTTTACCGGTGTATTTCCCGCCTTTTTCTAAAGTTCGGCCGCGCGCGCCTACGCTCGCCACTACATAACCTTTAGAAAGTGCGGTCATAATGGCATTCGGTTTATCGCCACTACCAAACCCTTTGGCGTCATAAGTTGCCGCCTTAGCAGGCATATAGCCACCAACTGCATTAGGTAAAAAGATCGGCGCCGTTTCAGCTGAATAACCATTTATTTTTTCACCCTTAAAATAAGCCTCTGGAACATAAATATTTAAGGTTTGATAATCTGGTTCGATTGGATTCGCCACGTACACTATCTTTTCAAAGGCACGGAATTTAACTGATGAATCTCCGACTTTTACCTCTAAAGTGCGGTAGTTTTTTGGGGTAAATTTAAGATCGAATCCCTTGTCTGTTTGATTAAAATAAGGGGTATTGGCTAGAGGATCGGGTTTATTTGGCATAGCAAGTGTTGAGGTTGAAAGTGTAAGTGCAATAAAGGTTGTAAGAAAAGTGGCTTTTTTCATAAAAATATCCTTACTGATAAATCTTGTTCGTCTGACTATCAGGAAAAACGAAAGTTCGGGATGCGCATAAAAAAACACCGAAAGCTTGTGCCTTCTGTGTTTTATTTAGATTAGTTTAATCCAATGATTTCCCAACGGTTGTGAGATTGACCATCGATTTTACCTTTCTTCACGTTGGTGATGTAATCGATCATCATATTTTGGATCGTGCCTTTTTCACGACCCATTGCGACTTTAGATTCCCAAAGTACCGGAATTTGTTGGCCTTCCCAAATACCACCTTTACCGTTTAATTGAGCGAAACGATATGAGTTCATGCCCACTTTTAATTTCATATCATCAGTTACCGGTTTACCGTCAGCAAGGGTTAAATCAACGATTTTGCTACCTTGTGGATTACGTAAGTCAATTTTGTAATTTACGCCACCGAAAATGTCGTAAGTCACATATTTTGATTTTTTACGTTCCGCATTATAACGATATTCGGTGTCACCTGGTTGGATGGTATCGAAGTAGTTCGCAGACCATTCCATATATTCTTTCAATTGTTTACCGGTCAGTTCATAAACGGTGACATCACCACCTGCATAACGATAGTTAAAGATGATGTCTTTTTTCTTGATATCGCCTTTATTCATACGTGCTTTTTGGTGGTCGAAAGAGAAAGTCACCACATCTGCACCACTGTAATGTTGTTCAACATCATTAATGAATGAAGATAAACCAGTATCTTTTGAGAATGCAGCAGATACACCGTGTTTGGTTTCTTGTGGCACCATTTCGTTTTCAGTTTGACCAATCACCACGTTGTTTAATTCACGTAATTTCTCGTGATAAGGTTTGTAGATTTCCGCAATTTTCTTATCCGCTTCAAGTTCTTTAACTGGAACGGTTTTAGATTCTTTCTTCACTAATTTCACTTCTTTTTTATCATTGATATCAAAAGTTAAATCCACTTCAGATACCACGGTACCGTAACGGTGTGGTTCAGTGATTAGTGTATTTTTAATGGTTTCACTTGGTACATCTTTGTGCATGTGACCTGCGATAACTACATCAATTCCATCTACCGCATTGATCACATCACGCATACCGGTATCAGGAATATTGTTTTCATTTTCGATACCCATGTGAGTCACCGCAATAATCGCATCCACGCCTTTTGCTTTTAATTTTTCAACTTGTGTACGCGCTTCTTCCGTTGGTGAAGTAAACTTCATATCTTTTAAGTTGCCCGTGTCTTCTTCAAATTTTGCTGACATCGGCGTACTTAAACCAATAATCCCTAGTTTCACACCATCTTTTTCAATGATGGTTGTCGCATCAATATAACGTTTGTCATTTTTCTTATGATAGAAGTTAGCGGTTAATTTTTTCGCTTTGATATCTTTTAGGATTTCATCTAATGCTTTCATCCCAAAGTTAAACTCGTGGTTACCCAATACGAAAATATCATAATTCATTTCGTTTAATACTTTTGGAACTGGGTGATCTTTATAGTATTTTTTGTCTTTTGCGAACACATCGACTTGGTTATCTTGGATCGCATCACCTACTTCCACTAACACCACGTTTTTATTATTTTTACGCACATCTTTCACATAAGTTGCAATTTGTGCATAAGAACCTGATTTGTCCTCTACGTCTGCACCATAGCTCCAAGGTACGATACGACCGTGAACATCGGAGGTCCCTAATAATTTAATATTCACTTCTTGTGCCATTGCAGTACTAATTGTAGAAAGCGCAAATAATGAGCAAAGTAATTTTTTCATAGAATTTCCTTTAAAGTTGCACAAAGTGCGGTTAAAAATGCCGGAGAATTATAGCGGTGAATCGATTGCTGACATAATTTTATTTTGAAGAAAAATAAAATTTGTGAGCTTGACCACATTTCATTTGGAGGATTAATGCCCTGTTTGAGAAAACAAGTTAATCACTAAAACACCACTGATAATCAATGCCATACCAATCAGCCCAGCGGTATCGATTTTCTGACCAAAAGCGAAATACGCCACAATGGCCGTCAAAACAATGCCAACTCCCGACCAAATGGCGTAAACCAAGCCCACGGAAAGCGTGCGAAACACAAGAGAGACAAAATAAAACGAAATGGCATATAAGGTTAATGAGCCAATTGTAGGTAAAAGTTTGGTAAAGCCATCGCTGACTTTTAATAAATTCGTTGCCACAATTTCAAGGCAAATCGAAATAGCGAGTAATGTCCAAGGATTCATATCAATCAAAACGTAAAGTAGAAAACGCTATTCTACCTTAAGCGGCTGATGGATGTAACCGAATTTGACGAGCCATGGCTTGCATATAAGGCGCCGTTTGTTCAAAGAAATAACGGTAAGAGGCACATAAATAATTATGTGGATTGGGTTCATTTTCGAGAGAAACAAAACGATGTTTCGGGCAGCCGCCATAACAGAATTTACGAAACTCACAATGACGGCAAAGTGCGGTCAATTTTTGTGATTTTTCTAAACCGAATTGTTGCTGTTTACTGGAAAGTACAATCTCTGTTAAAGGTTGCTGAGTTAAATTGCCGACCTTGTATTCGGGATACACAAAATGATCGCAAGCATACACATCGCCATTGGCTTCAGTGACAAGCGATTGTCCGCAAGTAGGTTGATGAACGCAGGTTGTGGAAGGATAACCGAGCCATTGCCCAAGCAAGTTATCAAACTGCGACACATAAATTTTCCCTACATCATGCTCGTACCATTCATGAAATACATCTACGAGAAATTGTCCATAACCTTCTGATGGTATCGAGAAATCAGTGACAGATTGTGTTTGAGCATGACGTTCCACAATAGGAATAAACTGCATATAAGTCGAGCCAAGCTGTTTGAGTGCGAGGTATGTATCTCTTCCTTTTTGCCAATTTTGATCATTAATGACTGTAAGCGTATTAAATTCCACGCCATATTCTTGCAGCAGATTTAATGCTTTTAAGACTTTTTCAAAAGTGGGGTTGCCGTTACCCGAAATTCGATAACGATTATGCACAGCACTTAAACCGTCAATAGAAAGCCCAATGAGAAAATGATGTTGTTTGAAAAATGCAGCCCATTGCTGATTAAGAGCAATGCCATTGGTTTGAAAGGCGTTTGTGATCTGTTTACCTTGAGCAAATTCCTGCTGATATTCAACGGCTTGTCGATAAAAATCTAAGCCTAAAAGAGTGGGTTCACCACCTTGCCAAGCAAATTCAACCACATTGCCGGCGTAAGATTGGATATAGTTTTTGACGTAATGTTTTAAGGTGTCTTTTGACATAAAAGGCGCATGTTGCCCAAACTGTTCTGATTTTTCCAAATAGAAGCAATATTCACACTGAATGTTACAGTGAAAACTGCTTGGTTTCGCCATTAAGTGAAAATGAGCTTGTGGTGGAAAAACAGACATCAACCATCCTTTATTACAACATTATTTATGACCTGATATTCGATCAAATGCCCCGTTTTGTTTGAGTTCTTTCGCAATACGAATGGCGGTTTCGGTTTCACAGCCAGCATATTCTGCAATTTCACGATACGTCCAATTATAATCAGGAAAGTTTTGTTTGAGGAAATATAAACTATCCATCACACGATCTAAGGTGCGCAAATAGGCACTTTTAGCTAAACGCTCTTCGGCTTCGCGTAGTTCATCTGCCAAGATCTGCAGTAAACATTGGCTCATCACCGTATTATGCGTAAAAAACTCGCTCACTACATTGGGCTTGATGCGAGTAATCTCTGCATCAATTAAGACTTTCGCATTGCAATGATAATGTTTATCCGTCATGGAGAATAAGGTTCGGAAACCAAAATAATCCCCTTTGGAATATAACCGCACCAAGCTTTCCTTGCCATTTTCAAGGGTATGAAATAAGCCAACCAAGCCTGCTTGCACATAATAAAATTCATGTGCTGACTCACCTTGTTGATACAAGAAGGAACCTTTCGGCAAGTGATGCAGCTCAGTAAACTGACAATGTGACAATTCCGTAGGCTTGATTGCGCAATTTTCCATAATCGTCCCTTAAAAGTGCGGTCAATTTTTTATTGGTTTTACACTTCGTTGATAATCCGATATACCCAGTTTTCTAATGGATCATTTAAGCGTTTCATTTCTTGACGCATTTCTTCCAGCATCTCTTTTTTGACCGCTTCATATTCTGGCTTGTAGAACAAATTATGCATTTCAGCCGGATCGTTTTTCACATCATAAAGCTCACAAATGTCCGAAGCATTAAACACTAATTTATAGTCTTTACGGTGCCACATGCGTTGTTCAAAATAGACGAAATGCCCCGCCAACTGTGCCAATATCCCTTTGCGTTGATTATCTTGATGTTGACGAACAATCGGCAAAATACTTTCCCCTTCAAAGGCTTGAGGAATAGGCTGATTAGCGAGATCATAAACGGTCGAGGTTAAATCATGGAGATAGACAAGATTATCATCTTGTTGATTAATACGATTTGAATTCGGGTCTTTGATAATCATCGGAATGTTGTAGGTGGTATCAAACATGAACTCCCCTTTCTCAATCATTCGATGAGCACCCATCGCATCCCCATGGTCAGCAGTTGCCACAATAAAAGTGCGGTCATAAATGCCGTTGTTTTCTAAGAAGGTAAATAGCTCACCAATTGCATCATCAATCAAGGTGATATAACCCCAGAATTTTGTGATCACTTCTTTCCAATGATCTTCACTCGCTTCCCACATTCCCCACATTTTAGAGATGGTACGATAGTGTCCTGGTTTGCCTTCTAGTGGCTTGAAGAAGCTTTCATCTAGCACCACATCTTCTTTGCGATACATGGAATAATACGGTTCTGGCACGATACAAGGCGTATGCGGTCCCCAGAAATTAATCCATGTAAAGAACGGTTTATTTTCAGCAAGTGATTCACTAATATAGCTTTTTGCTTCGTCAATAATGAAATATGGGATGGTTTGTTCTTTTGTGCCTGAAAGCAAACCACAAAGTTCTTGTACACGTAAATGAGGGTTATCACCGAAATAAGCACGGCTCACTTCAGGAATTTCATAGCCTTTTTCATCTAACCATTCTTTATAACGATTGGAATGTGTCGGCGGTTGGTTGAACACTAAATTTTTATACACACCACTGCCAGGATAACCATAGCCATCAAAATTATGCCCTTTAATGCCATAATCTTCCGGTACAGACTTTGTACCCACGTGCCATTTCCCCACAACATAGGTGTTATAGCCGTCTAGTTTACCAATATTGGGGGCTGCTTCACTCACTTCACCTGTACCACCTTTTTCACCATTACGAATGATGCCATGGGTAGATGGCATTAAACCGGTAAAGAGTGAAGTCCGTGCGGGCCCACAAACGGAAGCGGGCGTAAAAGCATTATTAAAACGTACGCCATCTTTAGCTAGACGGTCAATATTCGGGGTTTTAACGATCTGGTGACCATAAGCCCCCAACATATCTTTACGCACTTGGTCGAGTAAAATATAGATAATGTTCATACACAATCCTTATCTATTTTAAGGGCGTACGTGATGTACGCCCTACTGCTTAATGTTGGTTAGAAAGATGTAATTGATGTTCTGTTTTTTCATTTTTTGGTCTAAAGACAATCAACACAATGAGTTGTAATACCGCATACACTTCCAACACTAACATTGGATTGCCATCTGGTGAAGCAATACCAATTGGTGATAAGAATGCATAAAGCGCAATTAAACCAAGAATTAATGAAACAGATGTTACTTTAATGTATTTCCAATTGGTTAAGTCTACATCGCCTTTATTGATGGTATTTTCCACATAAGGTTCACGTTTTAAGAATTGACCTAGAATCAACATAAAAACAACATCAAATACGAATAATCCGCCCATTACATACACGAAATTGATTTTCACATTGAACACCCAAACAATACTGAAATAAAGTACTACGTGTACAAGTAAAGCAATACGTGCAGCCAAGCCAGAAACTGTTTTATTAAATAAACCCACAGCAAATAACGCAACGATTGGAATATTCACAAAACCAGCAAAGCGTTTAGTGATTAAGAAAATACCATCTGTACCGAACATCAAAAGTGGGCCAATAATCATGGTCACAATCGCCATAATGGTAGAGACTTTTTTCGCATAGACGATCAATTCTTGATCGGTGCGTTGTTTTTTACTGATAGATGGTAATAAGTCTTTACAATAAATGGTCGCTGCAGAGTTTAAGAATGAGTTAAAGGTACTTAAAATTGCACCGAAAAGTGCCGCAATAAAGAAGCCTTGCAATGCAGTCGGCATCACTTTATTAACCAACAATGGATAAGATGTATCAATTGGATTTAAGCCTTCACCTAAAATATGGAAACTCAATAAACCCGGTAAATTAAGAATAATCGGTAATGTGAGTAGGAAAAGTGCTGCAATTAAAATCCCTTTTTGACCCGATGCTAAATCCTTCGCCCCTAAACAACGTTGTACGATGGCTTGGTTCGTTGTCCAATAGAAGAAGTGAACAACCATAATACCGGTAAAAATTGTTGGCCAAGGAGTAGAATCTGTTGAGCTACCAATGGCGTTCCATTTTTCAACGTGAGTGGTGGTGATAATATTCAAGCCTTCAGAAATGCTACCATTACCTAAATAAAGCAATGCAAATACAGGCACAAGCAATGCACCAATCACTAAGATTACGGCATTGATAGTATCGGAAACTGCCACCGCTTTTAACCCGCCAAAAATCGCATAAATCGCACCGACAACACCAATAGCAATCACCGTATAGACAATTGCTTGAGCGTAGCTTAATCCAAAGATCGTTTCTAGATTGAAGATTTTGTTAAAGGCAATTGCCCCAGTATAAAGTGCGGTCGGAATAACGATTAAAAGATAGAAGACCAAGAATAATCCTGACATAATCAAACGAGTTTGACGGTCAAAGCGATTTTCAAAGAATTCAGGAATAGTGGTATAACCGTTACGCAAATATTTCGGCAACATATAAAGCGCCAAGAAACAAAGCGGAATCACCGTTGGCACAGTCCACGCAATAATAGAAAAGTTGTTTTGATAAGAAACGGCATTCACGCCAATCAATTGCTCAGTAGAAAGTGAAGTTAGCACCATTGAGCAACCAATCACAATACCGCTTAATCCTCGTCCCGCTAAGAAATAACCTTTCGAGGTGGTTAAATCATCGTTTTTCGTCCGTAGCCATGAAATATAGGCTACCAAAGCTGTTACGATGAGGAAACTCGAAACTGTTAATAGCATACGCTCCTCCTTGTAGAATCCATTATTAATATCCATTTATAGACTACTGCTAGGTGTATAAAGAGCATATGATAATTGTCATACTGATTGTGTGAGAAGGATCACAAAATTAAAATAAAGTCTGTTTTTATAGATAATTATGAGCAAGATCATAAATTATTTATTTATCCAAAAGAATAATAATGCCGTACTCCCACAAAAAAGGAGTTTGAAATGAGTTTACAGTTAATTTTTATTTTAATTTTATGTGGTGTGATGACAAATATAATGTCCGCTATTTTTGGCATCGGTGGCGGCGTATTGATGGTACCTATTCTCTACACCTTATTCCCACAGTTCCCTTTACAAATGATTGCTGCAACATCATTGACGATTGTCATGGGGTCATCCTTTATTAACTTAATTTATTTTTACAAACAAAAAGTATCGATTAATTACAAAGCGATGCTCATTTGGTCTGTGGGTATGATTATTGGTGTGCAGCTAGGATTCGAATCCAGTTTTTATGTACCTGATATTGCCATCATCAGTGTGTTTGTTATCACACTTTCCCTATTAGCAATTCGTACTATTTTTAGTAAAGAAACCGCAATAATTCAGCAATCTACAGCGGATGAAACGATTAAAGGAATCGGTCTTTCAACTATAGGTGGATTTATTGCTGGCATGACCGGCATTGGAGGTGGCTCAATTATGGCACCTTTAATTGGACAATTAAAATCCGTTAAAGCCCACCAAATTGCGCCTTATACCAATGCGATGATGTTTATTGGTGGGCTAGGTAGCCTTTATGGCTATCTTTCAAAAAACTCGACTTATCACTTTGGTTGGCAAATCGGTTATGTTAATTTTTCGATTGTGATTATTGTCGTACTCAGCGCTTTTGTTACCGGATTTTTCTCGATGAAAATCCGAGGTAAATTATCACCGCACTTAGTCAAAAAACTATTGGGTATTATTTTATTAGTAATCAGCGCTTATATGTTACTTATCCATTCCATAAAATAAAAAATGGCAGAGTAAAACACGCCCTCTGCCATTTCGGTTATTTTTCTTCTTTTTTCACTTCATCCCACAGAATATCCATTTCGATTAAAGAAAGATTTTTAAGTGATACGCCTCGTTCTAATGCCTTTTCTTCGACTTTACGAAAACGTTGTTCAAATTTATTATTCGCCTTACGTAAAGCCTCTTCTGCGTTACATTTAAGGTGACGAGACAAATTGACTGTCGCAAAAAATAAATCCCCAATTTCCTCTTCTATTCTTTCTTGATTACGAGGTGTTTGGTTGACCTCATCTCGTACTTCCTTCAATTCTTCTTCAACTTTAGCAAATACAGGCTCAAGTTCATTCCAATCAAATCCAATCTTTGAACACTGTTTTTGCATTTTCTGAGCTCTTAACAATGCAGGAAAAGCATTCGGAACATTATCTAAAATAGACTGTTGTTTTTGAGCTGATTTTTCTTGTGCTTTGATGCTATTCCAACGGGCTAAAGCTTCTTCTTCATTTCCTGCTGTTGCATCACCAAATACATGAGGATGACGACGTACAATCTTTTTAGAAATATCATTAAGAACATCATCAAATGTAAAATAACCATCCTCTGAAGCAAGCTGACTGAAAAACACCACCTGTAATAAAAGATCACCAAGCTCTTCTCTTAAATTAGCAATATCTTTCTTTTGGATGGCATCAATGACTTCATAAGTTTCTTCAGTTAAACAAGGAATCATGGAGTCATAATTTTGTTTAAGATCCCAAGGACAACCGCCATTAGGATTGCGTAATTGTGCAATTAATTGAATAAAATCTTGAATAGAATAACGCATAAGAATATCTCTGAAATACTAAAATGCAATTAGTATAAAACGAATAACAAAATAGACAATATTCTTACAAAAATTAAAGATAAATTGATACGAAATAATGGCAGGGGCGGAGAGGCTCGAACTCCCAACACCCGGTTTTGGAGACCGGTGCTCTACCAATTGAACTACGCCCCTATTGGTATTAAGAATTGGCGGAATGGACGGGACTCGAACCCGCGACCCCCTGCGTGACAGGCAGGTA
>NZ_CAJLNI010000016.1 GCF_905207935.1 uncultured Haemophilus sp. | reverse complement strand
TCGTGTTAAACCAAGAAGGGATTACGCTGATTGGGAATGTGTATGTTGAGGGACCACTTACGGAAGATGCGGGAGCGGCTGATGGGGTGAGTCCGTTTGAAACGCAACCTAATGGCTCACAACCGGTAGATATTCAAGATTTAATTATTTCATAGTTCATTACAATAAGAAGAATAAAGGAAGTTTTAATTATGCCAGAACAAAAGAAGAAAACGATGCCGGAAAGCACAAAAGTCGAAAGTCCGAAAATACCTAATGTCGCTTATCCACTTAAACCGAGAAGTAATACCACGAATCTCTCTCAGCAATACTTTAATCATCTTGCAGGAGATGAAAGTGCTCGCTTTTTATTTAATAATAGCGGTCTTTGGCATCAAGGCATTCATTTACGGGCATCAAAATTTCCAAGCAGTGAATTTGAGAATAACAAGATTTGTGCGATAGCCGATGGCAAACTGATAGCTTATAAAGTGGATAGAGAATATAAAACCGATGCCAAATCTGAATCATCAAAAGCAAGTGCGGTATATTCTACGGGCTTTTTTTTACTGAAGCATGAAGTAGCCTATCCGAAAGATAATGTGCTGACATTTTATTCGCTTTATCGTCATACAGCGAAATTGAGTGATTACAAAAGTGGAATAGAAGAGATTGTAGGCATTACCAAGTCGTCAGATAATAAAATAGTTATCCGAGATGCAAAAAATCAGCCTCTTAATCCACGTGTGGAGTTGAAGAATGGCGTGACGATTGGTGTCAGACGAAATACGAAGGGGCAAGAACAGTTTGATGAATTACTGTGGTATAGAGAAACACAGGGTAATAAAACGATTGAGCATAAACCTAAGACTGGTGAGCATTGGCGCATTTTTCACCAGTCTTATGAAGAGATGCAAAGTGAGCAAATCAAAGGTCTTCCTCTTCTAAGCAAGCATAAGATTGATACGCAAGCTGATGTTGAAGTTAAACTAAACAAAGCGATTGCAGTTAAAGCAGGGGAAGAGCTCGGCTTAATGGGTGAATATAACCAAATAGGTGAAAGCGGCGAGAAGCTGTTACACCTTGAAGTATTTACCTATGACAACATTGAGCAATTTAAAGCGAAGGCGGAAGCAGCTTATAAGCAGGACAAAGAAAAGAAAGGGATAAAAGATAACTTTTTGTATGTCGCACGAGGTAGTCAGCTTTATAGCATAGCGAATGATGAAGCGGTGGCACTGGAGAAAAGCAAAGTTGAAATCATGGTGCCGTTAGCTGATGTGGCAAAAAAAACAGTGAAGAAGAAAACGGATAAGACGGGCAAGGATTATTACAATGTACAACCTTATCTGTATAGCTTGCCACACAAGAATAAAGAGGGCGGAATTTATGTGGATAGTAGCCATTTAACACATGGTTTATTGTTCCCAGGTGTGAATATTTTTAATCAATCTGGAAATGGACTTTGTATATTCAAACATCCTCTTCATCAAAACATAGACCCGAAAGGTGATTTAACGACTGAGCAGAAAAATGAATTGGACCCGGTGTTTAAGTCCATTCTGAACGAACTTAGTTTAGATAAGGATAAAAACAAGCCCGTGGTATTTGAGGCTGGGAAGCTCAAGGACTTATTATTAACCCCCGTGCAACAAAGAAGGTTGACGGGAATTGTTGTCAAACATGATAGCGAATGGAAGAAAACGAGGGCGGCAGATTTTAATCAAACTTGTGGTGTTTTCCGTGCAAATGGAAAAGAAGAGATTGCGAAGAGAATAGAAAAACGGATAGCTGACTTATCGATAAAGTTAGATGTGGACGGATTTAATACGGATAAGCAGGCGTATTATCTGCATCCGTTGGGGATGATTGGGTGGTTGGCTGTTTCCGTTGGAGAGTTTGATTGGTTTGAAACACCGTTAGTTAAATTGATTGTTTCAAAAGAATCTAAGGGTTCTTTTAATGCCTATAATATAACCGGTTGGGATGAAAAAAACAGAAATAGAGTTTATGAAAGCCATTTTGAGCCTACGGCACAGTATCATTTGGAAAAAATGACGATTGCAGATATTAGGAAAGCACAAACAACAGAGATAGGACCAAATAGAAAACATTTATTTGCTATTGGTATTTTTCAGATGATACCTAGTACTATTTTTGGAAAGCGTAAAGGTGATAAGTGTTTTATGAAATGGTTATCAAATTATCGTAATGTTAATGAATCTGAACAACTATTTAACCGTGAATTTCAGCAATTAACGCCTCTATATTTTTGGGAGGATAAACAAGAGGAAATATCTTTATATTTTATGGATAAAACAACAGTAGAAGAGGCAGCCTATGCAGTATCAAAAGAGTGGGCTTCAGCGGCAGTACCTAAAAATAAATCAACTTATAAAGGTAAATTTATTTCTAATGGATATATGAGTTATTATGCTGGGGATGGTATGAATAATGCCCATTATTCTGCTGATGTAACAATTAATGCGTTAAAAGAAACTAAAAAAATAATTGATAATTTTGGTGGTTATAGTTTAGTTAGAGAAGTTACATTATCAATTTTAAACAAATAGGAAAATACATGCTTAAGAATATATTTTTTTTATCTTTACTATTGGCTGGTTCTACAATTGCTAGTGCTTCTTGTATCTCTGATGAAGAATATAAAAGAGTATTAGCAGGATTGCCATCTAAAGGAGATTTTTACTCAGATGTACCAAATATGGTGAATTGTAAAGTTAAATCTGAACTAAGTGATTTAGTTTGTAGTGATCCTAAATTAAAGAATGCAATGTTGCTTTTATCTATCGGTTTTATATATGCTTATGAAAATGCAACACATACGCCTGTAGAAGATTATTCTACTTATAATAATGATTTTAGAGATCGACTTAATAGTATAGTTAGACAGGAAAAAAATAAGGATGTGGCTTTGCGTAAGTTGTGTTACATTACTAAAGTAGAGACCTGGAATTCTTTTGGTAACGGAGAATATTATGATCCTATTTTGATAGATGAAGTTATATCAAGTAAATTAAATGATAATGGTGTTGTGGTTGATGCCTTAGATACTGTTATTTACTTAGGGAAATCTTGTGATGCAGTTGTGTTAAGTCATAAAGATATTAAGAGCATATGGTATAACGATGGTGATCAATTTGTGATTGCTCAACCTAGTAAAAATGGAAAATTTGAAGAAAAATATCGATTTAATCATGATGATAAGGTAGCCCAATTGAATTGTCAAAAACCAACAAATTAGTCTTATTTAAATGGTATTTTATAAAAAGTGCGGTTAATTTTTTCAGTGTTTATAAAATAATGTGAAAATAGACCGCGCTTTTTTATTGATTTCATAGACTGAAAACTTTTTAAATATAAATCTATCTATTTAGATAAGCAGATAGAGATTAGAACGACGAAGCATTTGAATTATCAGAAACTCAAGTTGAGGTCACGCTGCCGTTAGCGGATGTGTCGAAACAGACCGTGAAGAAGAATTATATAATTAGGAGAATTTATGAAAAAATTTTTAATATCCCTTTGTTCTATAATTTTATTAACTGCAGCTAATAAAAACTGTGATGATATAGAATGTCATAAAAATAATATTGAAGAATATAAGAAAGAGTTAAATAAATCATTCCAAGAGTTAGTTAAAGTGGATAAAAATAAGCTTGTAGTAGATTCTTTTAAAGAATCTCAGATTTTATGGAATAAATTTATAAAAGAAGACTGTAAGTTTATGAACTAGCCAATGTCTTTTACTCAAGGGGATGGGTATATAGTTGTTTATTATGAGTGTTTAGAAGATTATTATAATACAAGAATAAAAAATATTAATAAGATGATTAATGATATAAAGTAATATGATAAAAAATATATTATTAGGTGTTATATTGATTTCTTATCCATTTTTCATTCAGGCAAAGAGTTGTTTTACTATTAATGATATATCTGTTCGTCTAGATGATAACTCTACTTCTGATGGTGATTTTTCTAAATTTAAAATTTATCATAATGATAAAGTATTATTTTTCTATGAAGCTCTTGAAGTAGATCATAATATAAATAATGTAGAATATTCTGACTTAGATTTTGATGGAGAGAAAGAAATTATTTTAAGAGTTGATAATGATCCTTCTCATGATGTTGAGTATGCAGTATTGAAATTAAAATGTGATAAATTAGAAATGCATCCTTTATTTCCAGAAGTGAAAAGTTATGAGTTTCTGGATAATAAAAAAATAAAAATATACTACAAGGATGGATACTCTATAAAAGAGAAAATATATTGTTTTCAATCAACTGGGTATTTATGTGAGGAAAAATATATTATTAGAAATAATTATGAGCTTAGAAAGTTATATTCATCAAATGGAAAGGTGAGTTCGGTGGGTATTTACTACAATCAGAATGAAATATTGCCAAGTATAAGAGAAAAGTCATATCTTTATTACGATTTAAATAAAAGAAGTAATATGTATTTAGTTAAAGGTGATAAAGTTAATATTTTAGATGAAAAAAGTTCTCTTGATGGACAGAGTTGGTATTTCATTAATTACAAAGGAAAAAAAGAAATCAATATGTGGATTAAAGCTGATTCTGTCGATCTAAATTAAATGATTTATTAACCGCACTTTGTAAGGTGCGGTTATTTTTTGTTCTTTTAAAAGCTAGCAATTATCCCGGCAAACCTTGCAAGATTACACATTTTTAAATCCTAATTATCGTCATACGGTAAAATTGAGCGATTACAAAAGTGGAATAGAAGAGATTGTGGTGAGTACCAAAGTCAGATAATAAGATTGTTATTTGAGATGCGCAAAATCATCCGCTTAATCTACGTATAGAGTTGAAAAACGGAGTGACGATTGGGGTAAGAGCTGGCTTAGTGGGTGAGTATAACCAAATAGGTGAAAGCGGCGAGGTACTATTACTACATGGAAGAAAAATTATAAAGAAATCAGGGGAATACCTAAAAAAAGATCTTGTTAATAATCCAGAATTAGCTTTAGATCAAAAGAATGCAACTAAAATAATGATATATGGAATGGAAACAGGAATGTTTACGACGAAAAAAATATCAAGTTATATTTCAGAAGATAGTGCTGACTACCTGAATGCCAGAAGGGTTATTAACGGTATGGATAAGGCTGATAGCATAGCTGGATATGCATCTAAATTAGAGGAGTGTTTAAGATGGTTATAAAAAGATTATTTATTTTGCTATTGTTTATTCCTCAATTTGCTTTTTCTGAATATTATGTAAAAGATAATAATATTTATAATGATGGTAATAAAGTTAAAACTATCTTAATTAATGATGAATTAGGTAGTATGTTATTGGATAATAGAGATGTTCTTATCATATCAAATTCATATAATGCTTCATCTACTAAAACTGAATTGAGTTATATTTTTAGAAAATTAAATGGAAAGATATTAAAGATAGAGAAAGTTAATTATTCTCCAGGGTATGATAGGTATTATGGTTATTTTTTAAATTTTCATAATGGTATAAAATTAGAGGGTGTTAGTGAAGAATTTATGTATGGTATTGAATCCAAGTATGGATTTGAAGATTATAAATTTTTTAATAAAAACAATAATTTGGTTCTAAATATTAAGGCTTATGATAAGAATGTTTTTTTAAGTACATACGATAATAAAAGTATATTGATTATTAATTATGATATTTCTTCCGATGGTGGGCTGTTGAGTGAAAAATATATGAAGTGTGAATATTTAAATGAGAGTATTAATTCATCCTCATGCAAGGAGATTGGATTTGTTAATAAAAGAAGCTATTTATATACATCTCCTAATAGTATAAGTAAAATGTATTTGATTAAAGGGGAGCAAGTCATAATTAATGATGTGAGATCTTTAAGAGATGAAAAATGGTACCTTATAAATTACAAAGGAAAAAAAGAAATCAACATGTGGATCAAAGCCGATTCTGTCGATCTAGATTAAAAATTTATTAACCGCACTTTTCAACGTGCGGTTAATTTTTTACTAACATAATAGGGTTAAGTCGCTTATTAGAGATAATAATATACAAGAATGTCCTAATTTGAATTTATCTAAGCCTATAGGAGAGTATAAATTCTCTACTAGTGGTATTAAAAACACAAAATATGGCAAAGGTCTACAAAAGAAATTTGAAGGTTATGATGATTAAATTTATTTTTATTATTACTTTGTTGATATCTTATTATGCTGAGGCTACATCAAGCATGAATGGTTTACAAAAGTTTAGTAGTGATATGGAAGCTAAAGTTTCTTGTGATCAATCTGACTCTATGGACTATCAATGTGAATTAAAATTAGGTAATAATTATTATGATACTCTACGCATAAAAGATAATAATGAATGTGGAGAGTTTAGCATTATCCCTATATCAAAAGATAAAATATCTATAGAGTGTGGATTTGATGGTGTTTCTAATATATATACCTATAAATTGATAGATGATAATCTACTCTTGGATAAGTATGAATATTATTATTTGGGTGGTGGGCCATCAGAAGTTGATGAGTTTATAATCGACAATCTTGTAAGTTTTAGACGAAATATTTCTACAGATATTTCTGATAATGGAAATAGAATGTTTTCTCTTGGATATGTTAATAAAAAATCTTATTTGTATAATGAAAACTATAATAAGACTGATATGTATTTGGTTAAAGGGGATAAGGTATTGATACTTGATGTTAAAAAGGATTCTAAAAGCAATAAGTGGTATAAAATATTATTTCCAGGAAAGAAGAGCATAATTAAATGGATGAGATCTTATAATATTAGCTATTTAAGTGTAAATAGTGAGTTTTTAATAAGATAGAGGTTAATGTTCTAAGCATATAGTAAACCTGTTTTTCAACTTATAAAGTGCAGTTTGTTTTATATAAAATGAATCGTACTTTTCCTGTATGGTTATTTTATTAAGGATGGGACTCTTTTCTTTAAAGATGGAAAGAATGCAGAACTAAAATTATAGAGAGTAGTAAGATGAGAAAAGTTTTTTTGTTATTGTTATATTTATTTATTTTTTCTAATGTGTTAGCTAAAGATGAAGAGTTAATTAATCCATGTGCTAAAGAGAGTGTTCCCTTAAATAATGTGTTGTCTCATAAAAGTATTTTATTAAATAATAGAGTTGAGATAAATAACACTGAAATGTTTTTAGTGTCATACTTAGATAATCGCGGAGATGTTTGTTATGATAAGAAATATGATGTATTCTTTAATATTTCTGGTGATTATGTATATAGTAAGAAATTGTTTGCTGAGTTAGGAGATGTTTACCCTGAAATAAATAAAAGTGGTGATTTATTTACACTAGATTTTGAATATGGGAATGGCCAGTCTAATCTAGAAAGGTATTATTTTAATGTGCATTCACATGAAGTATATATTATCAAGAAAGATATAATCCAATCTAGAACGGGAGAATCAAAGGTTATTAAGTTTAAAGATTTAAATATAAAAGATGCTGAGTTTTCTAAATTGCTTAATGTTTATTAGCTTTAGATAATTAAAAAACATTGTTATTAATGTAACAGTATTTTTTAAAATTTACCATAAGCTCAAGAACTCTCTAGAAGTTATAGAATTATTTCAGATTATCTTTCTGATAATGACATATCCACCTCAAAAGTTCCTGATTTGGATGATATTGTGCCATTGCTTCCTACACCATTGCCGAATTGGGACGGCAAAATTGTTTTCCAGTATTGGTTTGAAGGAGAACTCCACTAAAACCTGATGAAACCCTGGTTCGCCATTAGGAATGGCAGGCTGGGTTAAACGGTGATACGGGTTTAGACGAAAAAAACGGTATGCCGAAGAAATCGACAAAGTAACGAAAAAAGCTACCGCACTTTAGATTGTAAAGTACGGTTTTATTTTAGCATGTTGTTCTAACAGGGTTACATAATGGAAAGTATTTAAAAATTTCATGCGTATTAGTGATAGGAGCAATTATCGGCTTATATTGCTATTTAGAATGTAATCCAAGTTGATAGGGATTAGCTTTTATCAATAAATTTATTATAATACCTCTTTGTAAATAAAGGGGAAATTTATGCAGTATGAAAATCTAGTTTATGCCGTTAATGGTCTGCAGCTTTCTAATAATGAACAAGAAAATATTATTATCTTAATCTATGCTTCTAATGCTGAAATTGCAAAAAATTATATTACGGTGTATCAGCAGCAAAACCAGCTCAGATTGCAGTATACATTTCTTCCTTTACCGCTTAGTATGTATTTTCAACGTCATGCCGATGATACATTAATTGATCAATTAAAAATAGTGGCTCAAGATTTATCAGAGCAGCATCCCATTCTCATTTTTAATCCAAACCAATATCTAGAAAATGAAAAAAGCAAAATAGCATGCTTAACCAAAAATGAATTTCCATTAAGACAAGAAGATGAATATTCTCCTTTCTTGTTTCAATCAATCCCTGATTCAATTAAGCCTTATCTGTGGCCCGAAGACAGCAATTCTCAATGTTATGCCATTATCAACGCAGAGGTAAGTGTTTGGTTTCCTCAGCGTTTTGAATTGGATGATATTCAAAGTGCATGCTTATTTAAGGGAGAGGAGGGTGAAAGACGAAAAAAGACAGCGCCTTATTTATTGCATTTACCAGAAAATCATCCTTTTGTAGAAGAGTTATGCAGTGAAAGCCCGAAAGGAAAAGAGTCTGAGGATGGATTGCAACAGTGGAATAAATCATTTGGTTTTTTCTTCCGATCAACCGCTACATTTGATGAGTTACTGAATCATTTTAGAAAATTTATCTATATGCCAACTTATGATGATAGATTGCTCTATTTTCGTTTTTATGACCCAATGGTATTGGAACAATATTTTGATCGTTTAATGTATTATCCAAAAAAATTAGCAACTTTTTGGGGGCAAGGTTTAATCGATTCCTTTGTTTTGCCTAAGGGAAATGATGTTGTGCATTATATACCTACAATAGATTTGGCTAAAATAACACCGGCTAAAAAACAGTTGGATAAATTTGAATTAAATACAATTGTTGATGAAAGAAATTCTGTATTACTAAAAGATTTGGTTACTGAATTACTGGATACTACCCCAATGCTACATGACCACTATGATAGAGCGACAATTGAAAAAGTCGTTCAACATTGCTATCGTCTTTGTCAAACTTATGCTTTACATCAAACTATTGATATTGGATTATTTGCTTTACTGAGTTTAGCCTATGGCAACGTAATTGATATATTAGATCCAGAGAAAAAAATTAATCAAATTTTGCAAAGTGATATCGCAGAACAAAAAAAACGATATCTTATAAAACAACGGATAAGTATTCTAGAAAATCAAAAGATTATCCGTAATAAATTGGGAGCAAATTTACATGGTTAATACCAATGAAAAACCTTTTTATCATCAATTTGAAGAAAAACACCACTCGGAATCCACTGAGACAGGAACAGCAGCTTGTCGCACGGACATTATTATTCATCATAAAGATACCCTTGAGCGTTCTTTACCTAAAGGTATTATGGTAAAGGTTTATGACCAAGATGGTGGTGTTTCTTACGGTGAAATTGATGAAAACGGCGATAGCCATCATATTGGTGTAAAGTGCGGTTTAATTTCCTGGCAATTAATGAGAGGTCCTGATACAGCACCAAAATACGACCGACATAAAAAAGATGGCAGACAGCTTACTGATAAAGATGAGCAAGCATTTTTTAATGATTCAGACGGTTATGTACTGATCAAAGCAAATGATGAAAAAACTGAAGATCCACGATTACAACTTGCTAAACCACTAAAAGTGTTTGTTTCGGTAAATGCAAAAGAAGTGAAGGCAATTTATCTTCCTCCACCGATTTTATTGAATTTGCGTTTTCGTCAAAAAGGTAATGTAAGGTTATCAAGCAAACAAATTAAACAGATAAAAGATGATGGTAACACAGCCACTTTGTTTATTCATGGCTATAATGTTTCTCTTGGCCATATTGGAAAATTTCCACAAGCGGAAGACTTTGGGGATATTCCAGAATATTCGAATCTACCGCCTTCCGATCAGGTTCAGAGACCTTATTTGCATTATGATAACAAGGCGATTGGTCAATTGGCGAAAAATACACTCCTTGAGCAAGCAAAAGAGGATGACAATATTTATGTTAAGCACGTTTACAATGAGGTAGATTTAAAAGTTAATGGTCATAAAGCTTTAGGTTGGTTTCCACATGTTGAATATTATTTGAATTTAGCTGCATCAGGTAAATTAAATTACGATGATCCTTTTACCGATTGGGATAAATACCACCGAATTATCGGAGTGACTTGGTCTGGTAGTGTTGATCCTTCCATGGTTTTTTTCAGGGCGGAAATGTATGCTAACGAAGCAGGGCGAGAGCTCGCAAAGGTATTGATAGAATTATTTAATGAAGGCATTAAAGTTAATATTATTACTCATTCATTAGGCGCCCGAGTTGCATTAAGTGCATTGAATATTTTAGGTGATTTTGACGGAGCCTATGATGAGAAAATTGATAATCTGATTATGTGGGAAGCCGCTGTAGCTGATAATTCAATAATTGACTCATATACTCGCGTGAAAAATCCGGTGGCAATGGAACTATTTCCTTATGCACATAAAACAGTGAAATATCTTCGTGTGCTGTATTCCCAAGAAGATGGTGTTTTGGGGGGGGATAGTCGTGGTGGAGATCAAGAGTATACGGGGTTGCTTGGTGGAGCGTATCCGAAAAAATATACTTCATTAGCAAATACTACTGGCGCATTAAAAGATTACTATAAAGAAAATAAAATAGGTGAATATTATAAAACCATTGAGGAAATCAAACGCTATGGCCAGATACATAAAGGAACACAATGGGGGCAGGATAATCCTGAGGCGACCCCTAAGGGCATGGAAATCAAAAAAGAAATTGCAAGGTTGTTATTAGAGGAAGCCAATACAGTATCTTCGGATTTAAATACTCAATTAAATTATTTAAAACCTTGGAGTCATTTCCGCCGTTTCCGTCCTGAAGACGAACATTTTAAACACATTGTCGATGTATTAACTTATCAGGTGTTTAATAACTGGACAATATATGTAAATGATATGGCTGTGCGCCCTGCTCTAGGTCATCAAGGAGAGAGATTAACTGTTTTAGGTACATGGTTTAATAATAAAGGGTTGTCTGAGGCTAGAAAAAAAGAATGGATAGATTCATTTATTACAGCCCAAAATAAAAAACAATTTTGGTTTTGGGATCAAAGTAACTATTTTATTTCCCACTCGGCAATGCGAGAGTGGGAATGGAAAGCATTAGATACTCAAAAAGTATTCCCTGATATTTATAAAGAAAGCTATAAAGGCAGAATAATTGATGAATGGATAAATGAGAAATCAAATTTTGGGAGATATAAAAAATGAGTAGGAGCTTAAAAATCCGCATCATTGTACTAACCACAATTCTATTTGTTATTTTATTTGGTATATATAAATACATTAGCACAGCCCCTGTGCTTTCTTTGAGTGTTTCAACCGATGGCCGTTATGTCATTAGTGCTCATGCTGCGGAAGATGCCGATCGACATAAACCTATTGGTCAGTTGGTGTTATGGGATGTTGATAGAAAGGAAAAGACAATACTTGCCCGAAATGCTAATGCTTTTAGTGCAGCGTTTATTCCCGATAGTCATGAATTTATGTGGCAGGACAGTAAAAATATTGTACATATCCAAAATGTAGAGGGTAAAGAAGTAACTAACTTCCGACACTTCCAAGTGAAAACGCATATTATGTCAGCAGATAAACAATTTTATCTTTCCTCCAATATGGAAGATAACGGGCAGCTTTATAAGGGATATGGAGAAGATCTTGTGCCTGTTTATACCGATGGAGGTATCCCTTTCCCTCTAACTTTATCAATGACTAAGGATTATTTTTTATCAGCGACTGAAACATGTACAACATCACCTTATCCTGTGGTAGAGACAAATTTGACGATCAATCCAGTAAATCCTGATAGCAGTAAAAGAAGCAGCTACACCGGAGTGACTTTATGGGATAGGCATACCCTAAAACCGCTAGCCCGTCTTTATGGAAATTGTGGATATACTACGGGGTTAATTAGCCCTAATGGTGATTGGGTAGTGACGGGAGGTGAAAACTTGTCAAATTATATGTGGGAAATTCATAACCTTAATAATCGACAAGACCTAGCCCAAGTTAATAGTGATCTTAATCATGAAAATTCAGAGCGTTATAAACAAAAACTATTACCTAAACCGGATAAATTTAAAAATAAACAATTAGCATTAAATCATACTGTTGCAATTGCTTTTTTAACTGAAAAAGATTTTATTCTACTGGGGAAAAGTGGTAATAAAGATGGATTTGGTGATGAACTCGCCCGTCTATTTACCGTTGGAGAACCATGGATTAAAGCCTATGTAGAAATCGGCAACGACCCGAGTATTTCAACAAATTACTATCAGAGAAACCTCAGCGTCTCCTCTTCACCAAAAGCTCATATTCTCGTCACCGGGCAAGCTACCGGCGGTGGAATTAATGTGTATAAATATCATCCTGAGAAAATGGAATTAGAGAAAATCTGGGTGGCAGATTAAATGTTAAAAGTGCGGTTAGCATTTCGAATGTTTTTTAACCGTACTTTCCTTAATGGTATAATTCACTCCATATAATATTTTTATGTGATACTCCGAAGGTTAGAGTGATGATTAAAGTTATTGTTGGTATCTTCCTTGTTTTAGTTATATTTTTAGTTGGAGCGTTGATATCAGGGGATATTATTGTCTTTTTTGCGTGGTGGCTTTTACCAGCTTATGCGGTTCTTCTGATCATCTATTTTGCTTTATATGCGGTTATAGGAGTAATAACTGATAAGCCATTAACAACTAAAATAAAACTTCTGTTAATTATTCCAACCATAAGCATTCCTTGGGGATATACTAAATGGACAGAATATCGAGATGCCCAAAGCGTGCAAGAACAAAAGATACAACGTGAACACGAACTAGTCGAAGCCTTAGAAAATCTTCCTTCCAAGGCAGAAATTGGAGAATATGGCTATACGCTTTATGCCAAAACCGATAACTTAAAAGACGAACATGGTAATCAACCTACTTTTAAATGGGGAAACTTTGAGCTGACTTCTTTCAAAGCTCCCATAAACTATGATCTGGTTGATGTGATAAGTCTAACTCAGCCAAAAGAATTGCCTCATGGCATAAAATGTACACATGAACTAGGCTTTAAAAGAAAAAAACAAGAGGATGCAGAAAAAGGCTTAACAGCTGAAGAATTTGAGTTTTCTGAATGTAAGGTTGATGAATTCGCCTTAATGCTAAATCAACATCGTATTCAGCTTAAAGATTTTGTGTTCTATTACAATTCTGGGCTTCCAATCTATAAAGAGAAAATAACCACCAAACTTGCGGACTTAAATAGCTTACCTAATCCTTATTGGACAGCGAGGCCTCAAGGATACGCTAGAATTGGAGAAGAATGGATTGTCGATGATCTCTTATTGATTTTAAACCAAGAAGGCAAGCCGATGATTCTTATTGGTTCAGCAAAACATCAGACGGGGTTAAACAACACAAAAATCGATCAATGTCTCATTAAATCACCTAAATTCGATGTAATTTTAACAGATCTCCAAAATGAACAAGCAACCTTGCATCTCATCAAACAATTTAGTCATCATTTTTCTGAATCTTGTCCAGAGACGTTCAAAACTTCGCTAACTTACTCCTCTAATCCTCTTGAGAAGTTGCAAACCACTAAAGTGGGCGAAATGAAAGGAGATCCAATCTTAAATATTTTCAAGCATTTAGATGATAATGTGGAAGTCACTTGGGCACCTGAATATCCATACTTAGATAAAGTATTGAGCAGCCAAAAATCCTTTTCTTGGGGAGAGGTAAATCTTATCTCATTTGAAAGTACAGAATCTTCAATTTTGGCTAAATTTGCAGATGAGAGTACAAAAATTGGCACTTTCTCCTGCAGTAAAAATAGCAATTCGCGTTTTCTTCATCTTTTGGAACCTGTCGATAACACGCTTGATTACCATAATTTTGCATTAGCTGAGTGTGAAAATATGGATGGTCTATTATGGATTGAAAACGATCCGATTCAAGTTGGTATGGGAAATGTAGAATATGTGGATATATTAAATAAATCACAGCATAAAAATATTTCTGATACAGCGCTATTGGTTTTTACACCATATAATTATCACAAAACAATGCTAACTCTCAACGGATTTCCATTTTATTTGCAGAAAGCACTAGTCGATCAACAAGGCAAAATAATCACACTAGTGGGAGAAGTCAGACCAACAGAAACCCAAGAAACCATCAGATTAGGGGAATGTGTAAATTATTATTCAGAGTTAAAATTAACGCATTTTTCAGATAAACAAGTGGATATCTCGGTTTTTGACCATGAGAATTGGGAAAGTATGCTTCAAACGAATAAAACACCAATATGTGAATTGAAACAGGTTAGCTACCAAATAGAAATATTTAAATAGCAGAATTATGTAGTAAAAGTGCGAGTTTTTACCGCACTTTTATTAGGAAAAATTATTGTTTTTCTGGGAATAAATAATTTCAAGTGTAGACGATAACTAAAATTTTTGAAACGGAATAGAAGTTCTATTTAATAGTTTGGATAAAATACTTAATTATTAAATGAGATATTGATCATTCGATTGGAATAAAGAATGGTGCCCGAAGCCAGACTTGAACTGGCACGCCTCGAAAGGCGAGGGATTTTAAATCCCTTGTGTCTACCGATTCCACCACTCGGGCAAATTGGAGCGGGAAACGAGGCTCGAACTCGCGACCCCGACCTTGGCAAGGTCGTGCTCTACCAACTGAGCTATTCCCGCAGGGCATCATGTGAAAGTTTGGAGCGGGAAACGAGGCTCGAACTCGCGACCCCGACCTTGGCAAGGTCGTGCTCTACCAACTGAGCTATTCCCGCATACGCTGTTAGTGCGGTGCATTTTACGGGAATTTGAAATTCTGTCAATCGAAGATCTGAAAAAAAAATTCAAATGTTGAAAAAATCTTCGTTTCGGTTGAAATTACAGCAAAATTTGGCTCAAGAATATAATTTTCACAGAGTTTTCAATTTCTACTTTTATCGTGAGTGGCTTTATGACAAAATTGGAGCGTTTTGTTCGCCATTAAATCAAGAAAAGTGCGGTCAAATTTTTGCATGTTTTAGAGGTAAATTATGACACAACAATATTCTATCGATACATTATTAGCTCAAGCGGGAAATCGCAGTGATGAGCGCACAGGTGCGGTTTCTACGCCAATTTATCTTTCAACGGCTTATGGCCACCATGGGATTGGTGAAAGCACAGGGTTTGATTATACCCGCACAAAAAACCCAACACGTAGTGTTTTGGAAGATACAGTTGCAAAATTAGAAAATGGTGATCGTGGTTTTGCCTTTTCCTCCGGCATGGCGGCAATTCAAGTGTTGATGAACCTATTTAAAGGTCCTGATGAATGGATTGTGTCAAGTGATGTATATGGTGGAACTTATCGTTTATTAGATTTTGCCTATAAAAATAACAACAGCGTGAAACCCGTTTATGTGAATACCGCTTCTTTAGCTGAAATTGAAGCGGCTATTACAGCGAATACAAAAGCAATTTTTATTGAAACCCCATCGAATCCATTAATGGAAGAGTGTGATGTAGCAGAAATTGCGAAATTAGCGAAAAAACACAATTTGTTAATGATTGTGGATAATACCTTCTTAACTCCAGTGCTATCTCGTCCATTAGATTTAGGCGCGGATATTGTAATCCACAGTGGCACAAAATATATTGCGGGTCATAATGATAGTTTGGTGGGCTTGATTATTGCAAAAGGACAAGAACTTTGTGATCGTATCGCCTATATTCAAAATGGTGCAGGTGCCGTACTTTCGCCATTCGATTCTTGGTTAACCGTGCGTGGAATGAAAACCCTTTCATTACGTATGAAACGCCATCAAGACAATGCGAAGGCGATTGCGGAATTTTTACGCGAACAACCACAAATTGATAGTGTGTTATATCCAAACAAAGGCGGTATGCTGTCTTTCCGTTTGAAAGATGAAAATTGGGTGAATACGTTCTTAAAATCAATCAAGTTGATTACCTTTGCGGAAAGCTTAGGCGGTACAGAAAGTTTTATTACCTATCCTGCGACCCAAACTCACATGGATATTCCTGAAGCAGAACGTGTCGCCCGTGGTATTACAAACACATTGTTGCGTTTTTCTGTTGGTTTAGAAGATGTGGAAGACATCAAAGCCGATTTATTACAGGCCTTTACACAACTTAAATAATTAGTTTTTACCAATCGGACTAATCTGTGCAATTCAATATGCCTTGTGCTATCATGCACAACATCAATTAACGCTAGGTGTTGATTTGTCAGCACCTTATTAAATAAGGAAACAAAAATGAGCGAAGTATTACATATTAATGATGCAGATTTCGAAACTGCCGTTGTGCAATCAGATATCCCTGTATTAGTGGATTTTTGGGCACCTTGGTGTGGCCCTTGCATAATGATTGCGCCAATTTTAGATGAAATCGCACCTGAATTCGCAGGTAAAGCAAAAATCGTTAAAATCAACGTAGATGACAACCAATTAGTTGCAGGTCAATTTGGTATACGTAGTATCCCAACTTTACTACTTTTCAAAAATGGCCAACTTGTTGCAACACAAGTTGGTGCGTTACCAAAAAATCAATTAGCGGCGTTTATTAATCAACATCTATAATTGAGTTATTAAACATAAAAGAGCGGTCAAAAATAGCAATGTTTTTGACCGTTCTTATTTTTCTCTCGCCAATAAGTGGCAAAACGAGGTTTTCCGGAGTTGGTTAATCCACGATATTTGTAGGTAATCGTGCTGCCAATAGGTGGTGGATTTTCACGCTCACTCAGATTAAATCCTGAACCGATTTTGAATTTTCCAAGATGGTTTTCACAGGTGAGCGATCCGAGTATATTCTCAAATTGTCCTTTTCCTTTGTGATGTTCTATCACAGTGCATTCTTCATCATAAGCGGTTTTAAGCTTCAAAATTTGTGTACTGCGTTTCCGTTCGTAAGGGGCGTTAGGATTACGTAACACAACTCCTTCACCTTTTTTTGCTTCTACTTCATGTAAGTAGTTGAATAAATGCGTTTTATCTTGGATTGGAATTTGTGGAATAATTTTGATATAGGGAGTAGGGTGAGCTTTCAAATAATCTTCTAAGGTTTTGATACGTTCAAATAGATTGCCTGAGGCATTCGGTACATCAAAAACATAAAGTGTTAATTTTGTCCAATTATCACCTTTAAGGGATTTCGTGATAGAAGCAATCTCTTCAAATTGATTACGTTCACTAAATAGCTCACCATCAATGGCAAAAGGCGGAAATTGAGCGGTAAAATAGGCGGGCGCGGGTAAGGGTAATCCTTGACGGCTTAATAGCGCTTTGCCATCCCAATAACCTCGTATCCCATCTAATTTTTCTGACATTACCCAACCTTGAATATCTTGGTTCTCATAGGTGCTTAATAGCATTAAATCACTATCATTTGCCCAAGTTATCAGACTGAATAGCATACAAAGTAATAAATAAACTACTCGCATAATCTCTCCTTTTAAATTGTTTGAGTTTAAAAAGTGCGGTCATTTTTTACAGCGTTTTTAATTGAATTTGTGATTCGTATCGCAAAATAATGAGAAGTAAGCTGGAAAATAGAGAGATAAGAAAGAGCGCTAGATTATTTGAAATGAACGCTATACAATGCCAACGCTATCTCGAATTTTAATTTTTAAGGAGAATAAAATGTATTTTGATCAAATTAAAGCTGAGCTTGTGGAAGCTCAAGAGGTATTAAATAAGTTTGTTTCAGATGATAACAACATCAAACTCATTGAAAAAGCAGCTAAATTATTAGCAGAAAGCTTTAAAAATGGCGGGAAAGTATTATCTTGCGGTAATGGTGGTTCTCACTGTGATGCCATGCACTTTGCAGAAGAACTAACTGGTCGCTATCGTGAAAATCGTCCTGGTTATCCCGCAATTGCAATTTCAGATGTGAGTCATTTAAGCTGTGTAAGTAATGACTTTGGTTATGAATATGTATTCTCTCGCTTTGTTGAAGCAGTGGGTAAAGAAGGCGATGTTTTATTTGGATTATCGACCTCTGGGAATTCTAAAAATATCTTAAATGCGATTGAAGCAGCGAAAGCAAAAGGCATGAAAGTGATTGCGATGACTGGTAAAGATGGCGGTAAAATGGCAGGGTTAGCGGATGTTGAAATTCGTGTGCCACACTTCGGTTATGCAGATCGTATTCAAGAAATCCACATCAAAGTGATTCATATTTTGATGATGTTAGTTGAATTTGAGATGGCGAAAGAGGCCTAATTTGCGATAAGTGCGGTTTAAAATTCAATGATTTAAAGATCCCAAAAACTTTTTTGGGATTTTTTTACAAAAATACTTGCATAATTAATCATTAAAAAGTAATATTTATTCATTCTTAGAAATCAAGAGAGGATAGCAGTAAACTTAGTATGGCGATTAGTGTTAAAAATTTGAATTTCTTTTATGGTTCATCACAGGCATTGTTTGATATCAATCTTGATGCACAAGAAGGCGATACCGTGGTGTTACTTGGACCAAGTGGCGCAGGAAAAAGTACGTTAATCCGTACATTAAATTTATTAGAAGTGCCGACCTCTGGCGAATTGCATATTGCGAATAATCATTTTGATTTGTCTCAAGCGAATAATAATCCGAAAGCCATTCGTCAACTTCGTCAAGATGTGGGCATGGTATTTCAACAATACAATCTTTGGCCGCATTTAACGGTGATTGAAAACCTAATTGAAGCGCCGAAAAAAGTGTTAGGCATTAGCGAGGAAGAAGCGAAAAAAGATGCATTAGAACTTTTAAAACGTTTACGTTTGGAAGAGCATGCCGATCGTTTTCCTCTTCACTTATCAGGCGGTCAGCAACAACGTGTAGCCATTGCTCGAGCATTAATGATGAAACCGCAAGTGTTGTTGTTTGATGAGCCAACGGCTGCACTGGATCCAGAGATTACAGCTCAAGTTGTTGATATCATTAAAGAACTTCAACAAACGGGTATTACTCAGGTGATTGTGACCCATGAAGTGAATGTGGCACAAAAAGTGGCGACAAAGGTCGTTTATATGGAACAAGGTAAGATTATTGAAATGGGCAGTGCAGATTGCTTTGATAATCCAAAAACCGAACAATTTAAACAATATCTTTCACACTCAGAATAAGGAAACACAACATGAAAAAATTACTTTTAACCGCAATGTTAATGGGCTCAGCTTTTGCTGCGAATGCACAAGAAATCACTTTTGCGATGGAGCCTAGCTACCCGCCATTTGAAACAACGAATGAAAAAGGTGAAATTATCGGTTTTGATGTGGATGTAGCGAATGCAATTTGTAAAGAAATCCAAGCGACTTGTCATTTCAAAAGCCAATCTTTTGATGCATTAATTCCAAGCTTGAAAGCAAAACGTTTTGATGCAGCAATTTCTGCAATGGATATTACTGAAGCGCGTGCAAAACAAGTTTCATTTTCTAATGCGTATTATGACAGCACAGCAAGTTATGTGGCTTTAAAAGGTAAAGCAGATTTAGCTTCAGCAAAAACAATTGGTGTTCAAAACGGAACAACATTCCAACAATATACCGCAGCAGAAACCAAGCAATATAATGCAAAATCTTATGCAAGCTTACAAGATGCGATCTTAGACTTAAAAAATGGTCGTATTGATATCATCTTTGGTGATACAGCCGTATTGTCTGATATGATTTCTAAAGAGCCTGAAATTCAATTTGTTGGTGAGAAAGTGACTAACAAAAAATATTTCGGTAATGGTTTAGGTATCGCGGTGAATAAATCGAGCAAAGAATTGCTAGAAAGCTTAAATAAAGGTTTAGAAACCGTGAAAGCAAATGGTGAATACCAAAAAATCTATGACAAATGGATGACAAAATAATCTATGTTTTATGATTATCTTACATTAATTGGACATGCAGCCCTAATGACCTTAGGGCTTGCTATTTGCTCGTTAATTGTCGGTTTATTGCTCAGTATTATTTTTACCGCCTTAGAAGCGAATAAATATGTATTTATTGCAAAGCCAGCTTCTATTGTGATTGCTTTATTGCGTGGTTTACCGGAAATCTTGGTGGTTCTACTGATTTATTTTGGTTCAACCCAAATAGTAGAAATGCTGACGGGTGAGTATATTGAATTCAGCGCCTTTGGTTGTGGTGTATTTGCATTGTCTTTGATTTTTGCCTCTTATGCTTCACAAACCTTACGTGGTGCGATTCAAGCTATTCCAAAAGGGCAGTGGGAATCAGGTGCTGCTTTAGGATTAAGCCGTCCTTATACCTTTATCAATTTGATCATGCCACAAGTATGGCAACATGCTTTGCCGGGTTTAAGTAATCAATGGCTCGTGTTATTAAAAGATACCGCGCTGGTGTCGTTAATCGGGGTAGATGATTTAATGCGTCAAGCAGGATACATCAATACAAATACCCACGAGCCTTTTACTTGGTATGGCATTGCTGCGTTAATTTATTTAGTGATTACTTTGATCAGCCAAGCGGGTATTCGCAAATTAGAATTACGTTTCACTCGATTTGAACGGGGAGTCGAATAATGTTTCAAGAGTATTTAGCAGTGATTGCTCAAGGCATTCCGACTAGCTTGTTGCTTACAGTTGTGTCTTTGTTTATTGCCTTTTTCTTAGCGTTAGGGCTAACTTTCTTACTTTCTATTGGCAATAAATTGGTGAAAAGTGCGGTCAATTTGTTCCTTGTTTTATTTACAGGCACCCCACTTTTAGTGCAATTTTTCTTAATTTATGCAGGCCCTGGTCAATTCCAATGGTTGGTGGACAGCCCATTATGGGGATTATTCTCCAATGCATGGTTCTGTGCTGCATTAGCTTTGGCTTTGAATAGTGCGGCTTATTCAACCCAATTATTCCATGGAGCAGTAAAAGCGATCTCTAAAGGTCAATGGGAAAGCTGTGCAGCATTAGGTTTAAGTCGTCTGCAGACTTTAAAAATTCTCATTCCTTATGCGTTAAAACGTGCGCTCCCTTCTTATACCAATGAAATTATTTTGGTATTTAAAGGAACAGCATTAGCTTCTACCATTACGATCATGGATATCATGGGATATGCTCGCCAACTTTACGGTACTGAATATGATGCGCTAACTATCTACGGTATTGCAGGCGGTATTTACCTCATCATTACTGGTATTGCCACTTTATTACTCCGTCAGTTAGAAAATAAAGTGTTGTCATTCGAACGTATTGATACCGCCAAGGCATAAAGTGCGGTCAAAAATAGAAACAAATCGGGCAGTTTAAAAATTGTCCGATTTTTTATATGATTAAAGAAAATATTTTTATTTATGAGGCAATTATGTCCGAATCATCTTCCCTAAAATTTCACCTCGAACTATTACGTTTAATTCCGAAAAACTATTCAATCAGCTCATTAGAACTGCGAGAGAAATTGCTTGCATTAGGTATTGAGCGCGATTTGCGCAGTATTCAGCGTGCATTGAATACATTATGTGAGCAGTTTGAAATTGATTGCAATACCAATGATAAACCGTATAGCTATCGTTGGAAACCCGATGCAAAAGGTTTAGATATGCCAATTTTAAACGAGCAACAATCGTTAGTGTTGATGTTGGCAAAGCAATATTTAACCGGTATTTTGCCAACCAATATTATGCAATCGATGGACGGTTTTTTTAAACAGGCTGAATATAACTTAGCTTATGGCAAAAATCAGAAAAAGGAAGCCTCTGAGTGGTTGAATAAAGCAGGGATTGCTCCAACTAGCCAGCCATTATTACCTGCAAAGATTGATCCTGAAGTATTCAATAAAGTAAGTATTGCTCTTTATCATAATAAATACATTAACATGAGCTATCGTAAGAATGATGGAAATATACGTGATGCTCAAGTTAAACCCCTTGCATTAGTGCAGCAAGGTCCAAGTACTTATTTGGTGGTTCAATATGAGAGTGGAGCGATTAGACATCTTGCATTACATCGATTTATTTCAGTTAATGTCAGTACGATGCAATTTGAACGCCCGAAATTTAGTCTAAAAGCGCATATCGAAAGTCAAAACTTTGGATTTAGCTCTGGTAGAAAGATTCGTTTAACGTTCCGCATTGATAAACAAACGGGCG
>NZ_CAJLNI010000015.1 GCF_905207935.1 uncultured Haemophilus sp. | reverse complement strand
TGGCTATTTCCACCTACTTTCTCATTAGAGGTTTTTGCCATTAAACCGATAGCAACCGAGTTTGTACCTGTGCCACTTGATGCGCGATCACCAAGAGTGACACCATATCCTGATTGACTTGTTGCATTATTTCCTAATGTTATTGACCAACGTGCTTTGTTTGTCACGTTATTACCAATTACTATGCTCTCTGTTGCTTCTGATTTTGCTTTTTTACCTAAAACGACAGAATCACCTGTGGTACCAACTCCGGCTACAGCACTCACATTAGTTCCACCAACAATATTTCCATCATTATTTAATACTACATTGGTTTCAGCCATTGCAGTTGTGCTTACACCCGCTAAAACTGCAGCGCCAATAATTACATTTAATGCTTTACGTTTGTCAGTTTGAGATGATTTACCCACAGATTTGCTTAGTTCTGAAACAGCAACCCAGCATTGATTTACTTTATTCCAAATAATTTTAAAAACATGATTCATATTAAAGTTTCCTATAATCTAAAAATAACTAGTCAAGACAAACAACATCTTGATTCTGTATAAGTATAATAGGAAACTCAGCAATTAACAGATAATTTACAAGATTTTACAAAAGCTGACAAAGAATAGTTTTTTTATGGAGAAGTTAAATGTAATGTAAAGATAAATTAAAGATAAATTAAAGATAAATTAATAACTTAAAACATATGTATAATTATATACTTATTCTGCTGATAAAAGGAAAAAAGGCCATGAAAATGACCATTTTTTATATTGAATTACCACTTATTTAACGCTTCTTTATCGCTCTCTCTTGCTTCAATCCAACGTTCACCTTGATTGGTTTGTTCTTTTTTCCAGAACGGTGCTTTAGATTTTAAGAAGTCCATAATAAATTCATTAGCGTGGTAGGCATCACCTCGGTGAGCAGAACTGATGCCGACTAAAACAATTTCATCGCCAGTATGTAAAAGTCCCACACGATGAATTACCGACACTCGCTGGATATCCCAACGGGCTTTCGCCTGTTCTACAATTTCACGTAAGGCTTTTTCTGTCATCGCGGGATAATGTTCTAAGTATAAGCTGGACACTTCATCACCTAAATTAAGATCGCGAACTTTACCCACGAAAATAACCGTTGCGCCAACCGAATGTTGCTCAGAAAGCCATTGGTAAACGGCATTTTGATCAAAAGGCTGTTCTTGTACTGAAATTTGAATATCCGTCATTTAGCCCCCCGTTACCGGTGGGAAAAATGCAATTTCATCCCCATTTTTGACCGCACTTTCTAATGGCATCAAAGTTTGATTGATAGCGACTAAAAGCTTCCCTTTTTCTAACGCTAACGCCCATCTATCACCTTTTTGAGCGAGATGTTCACGCACCGCTTCCGCTGTCGCAAAATCGCCTTCAAGCTGAATAGAATCTTCCCCAATTAATTCGCGAGTTTGAGCAAAAAATAAAACATTTAACATCTTATTTTTCCTCCGCAATAAAATGACCAGATTTTCCACCGCTCTTTTCTAACAGGCGAACGTGCTCAATCACCATGTCTTTTTGTACGGCTTTACACATATCGTAAATGGTTAAGGCTGCTACGCTTGCTGCCGTTAATGCTTCCATTTCTACGCCGGTTTTTCCGGTTAATTTGCAAAGAGATTGAATACGAACTTGATTAGTTTCTAGTAACGGTTCTAAATTCACTTCTACTTTAGAAAGTAATAAGGGATGGCAAAGTGGGATAAGTTCCCAAGTACGTTTTGCCGCTTGAATACCTGCAATACGTGCTGTAGCAAATACATCGCCTTTGTGATGTTTGCCTTCCACGATCATAGCAAGGGTTTCTTTTGACATGGTCACAATGGCTTCAGCACGAGCTTCACGAACAGTCTCTGCTTTTGCAGAAACATCCACCATATTGGCTTCGCCTTGAGAATTGATATGCGTAAATGTAGTCATAATAAAATAAAGTGCGGTTAAAATATTGAATGTTTTACATGTGTGACAAAAGCAAAATAAGTGAATAGCTAAATTCACCTATTTTCTTTTAGCCACCGATAGAGGCTAAATGATTTCTTACGCCACTATCACCGATATGCAAATAATGATGTTCACGTTTGCCTTGCAGTGCAGAAAAAATACGTGCTTGCAAAATATCTTGCTGTTCATGGGATTGCAATAAATCACGTAATTCAATGCCTTCTTCGCCGAATAAACAGAGATGAAGTTTGCCATTCGCTGATACTCTGAGACGATTACAGCTTGCGCAGAAATTCTTCTCATAAGGCATGATTAAGCCAATTTCGCCTGCATAATCAGGATGCGTGAATACTTTAGCAGGACCATCAGTATGGGATTTGTGTTGTAATTGCCAACCGTTTTGCAGCAATTTATCCGCTAATACTTGTCCTGAAAGATGGAATTTATCAAAGAAACTATCCATTTCGCCCGTTTGCATGAGTTCGATAAAGCGCATTTGAATTGGGCGATCTTTCACCCAAACAAGGAATTGCTCAAACTCTTTGTCATTCAAATTTTTCATCAAAACTGAATTGACTTTGACTTTGTTGTAGCCCACTTCAAATGCACGATCGATACCACGCATCACATCATCAAATTTATTGATACCTGTAATTTGATGGAACATTTTTGGATCTAAGCTATCAACACTGACGTTAATAGACGTAATCCCTGCTTTCTTCCAATCAGCCACATCTTTTGCCATGCGATAGCCATTTGTCGTGACGGCTAATTGACGGATTCCATCAATGTTAGCGATGCTTTCAGCAATAGAAATAAAATCTTTGCGTAAAGTCGGTTCGCCACCCGTTAAACGGATTTTCTCTGTGCCCATTTCAGCAAACGCTTGAGCAAGATGGGTAATTTCTTTTAAGGTTAAGAAACTTGGTTTGTTAGCTTCGGGTTGATAACCATCAGGCAAACAATAGGTACAACGAAAATTACACTGATCGGTAATCGACAGTCGTAGATAGTAATATTGGCGTTGGAAAGGATCGACTAAGCGAGACTCTCCTACGTTCTTGATAGGAATGGATTGCATTTTACACCTTTCTAAATATGGAGAGGATAAACCGTTTCCAGCGTATCCCTGAATAACGTACCGCGTTATTGGCTTGCCGCCGTATTTCTTGTGAAACTTAGGCTAAACAAGCTCGGAGTTATGCGTTAAAAATAAATTGTGTTGGTATTGTAATAAAAGCAAGCGGTTAATAGCAATAATTTGATAGAATAACCCGACTATATTGATAAAAATAACAGCATTAACTTATATAAAAAAATATATAACATTATTTTTTATAATTATTTATAGGTAAAAAAGGAAGAAAAATGTCTGATTTATCTCGTCACAGCCGTCATGAACATTTAGACGAAATCAAACATATTGTTGCCATTGGTGGTGGTCATGGATTAGGGCGTGTATTATCGGCGCTTAGTTTTATGAAAGAGCGTTTAACCGGTATTGTCACCACCACAGATAACGGCGGTTCAACTGGCCGAATTCGCCAAGAACAAGGTGGTATCGCATGGGGCGATCTACGTAATTGCTTAAACCAAATCATCATTGAGCCAAGCACGGCATCTGCATTATTTGAATACCGCTTTACTGGCGAAGGTGAACTTTCTGGGCATAATTTAGGCAATTTAATGCTCAAAGCTTTAGAAGATATGCATATTCGCCCTATTGAAGCCATTAACTTAATTCGTGAATTACTCAAAGTAAAATCTCACATTATTCCCATGTCAGAAGAACCTGTTCATCTTGCCGCGAGTTTAGGTTCAGGCTCCAGTATTGTAGGTGAAGTAAGCATTGATAATTTAACAGAATTACCCCAATCACTTTTCTTAGTGCCTATGGTTAAAGCCGCACAAGAAGCCATCCAAGCATTGGAGCAAGCGGAAGTCATTTTACTTGGTCCAGGAAGTTTCATGACGAGCATTATGCCCCCGCTATTGCTACCTGAATTAGCGACTGCCCTGCGTAATAGCAAAGCGAAAGTAATTTTTATTGATAATTTAGGGGTAGAAATTGGCGCGGCCTCTCAGCTTTCACTGGCTGATCGTATTCAGAAAATTAATGAAATCGTCGGCGAACCCGTCATTAATGGCGCCATTACCCCTTATCGCGAAAAAAGTGCGGTCGATTTGTCTGCGATTTCTTCCGTTAAAATCTTAGCTAAACGCTTGAATGCAGATGATATCAGCTATCGTCATGACAGAACGTTACTTGCCAAAGCTATCGATGAATTAGTGGGTGAATTAGATTACGAATAAAAAAACCGCACGTTAAAGTGCGGTCATTTTTTGCTTATTTTTTCCCAAAAACTCTCACATTCGTGAAACCATTTTCTTTTAAATAAAGTGCTTGCAGTTTACTCATCACGCCTCTTTCACAGTAAAGCACATAGTTTTTACTTTGATCTAATGAACCGAATTGCGAAGATAATTTGTAAAACGGCAACTGCATTACTTGATGCTCGTCTGATTCAAATGGATTTTCATCTGTCTCTTCAGGGCTACGAATATCTAAAATAATATCGTTTTCACCAAGCACTGAAATGGTATCTACTTCCACCACTTCTTTTTCTGTTTCTTCTGCAATTTGGCGAATATCTAGATATTGTGCATTTTCAACCGCACTTTCCAACACGCCAAAATCAAAGTGATTTTCTTCTTCAAGAATTTTTTCACGTACCGCTTTAATCGTTGGATTTTTAGAAATCACCCCACAGAATTCCGGCATTGATTTAGCAATATCATCGGTACCGATCTCTTTCGCCATCGCGATAATTTGTTCTTTATCATGGGTAATAAGTGGACGTAATACTAATGCATCGGATGCTTCATCAATTAAGCGTAAATTGGTTAAAGTTTGGCTTGAAACTTGTCCGAGTGCTTCGCCAGTAACGATAGCTTGAATATCAAAGCGTTGTGCGACTTTACTTGCAGCTCGTACCATCATTCGTTTTAATATGACGCCCATTTGGCCGTTATCGACTTTCTCTAAAATCTCGCCCACTACGCCTTCAAAAGGAATGGCAATAAAGCGGACTTTATGGGATGAACTATAACGATTCCAAATATGGTAAGCCATTTGTTTCACGCCAATTTCATGGGCTGCCCCACCTAAATTGAAGAAACAATAATGCACACGTGAACCACGGCGAATAAGCATATAACTAGATACGCCTGAGTCAAAGCCACCTGAAATCAATGAAAGCACATCTTCTTGTGTCCCAATTGGATAACCGCCTAAGCCAACATGACGAGCTTTAACCAGCATCATCTTGTCATCTTCAATATCAATACGAACGGTTACATCAGGATTTTTTAAGCGTACTTTTGCACTTTCAATATGCTGATTTAAACCACCACCGATATAACGTTCTGCTTCAATGGAACTGAAATCATGTTTCCCTTTGCGTTTTACACGTACACAAAAGGTTTTGTTTTCA
The DNA here is from genome assembly GCF_905207935.1 of uncultured Haemophilus sp. Taxonomy (GTDB): domain Bacteria; phylum Pseudomonadota; class Gammaproteobacteria; order Enterobacterales; family Pasteurellaceae; genus Haemophilus_D. The sequence goes on along the minus strand of NZ_CAJLNI010000015.1, from coordinate 17,138 downwards.
AGTTGTTCAGCGACATCTGCTAACGTCAACTCAAAGATATGATGTAAATCGGTAAACGGTTTTTCTTCCACTTCTAAAAAATGATGAATCCCTGGAATACGTTGTAAAAGCGCAATCAACTCTTCACGATTGGCTTCATTTTTTGAGCGCACTTCGATGTAATCCCAATGACGAACAACAGCCGTTTCTTCATCATATTTCTGTAAAATATTGCGGATATTAGAGGTTAAAATTTTCGCGAAACGCTTCCGCACGGTTTCGCTTTTAATCATAATTTCAGGAAAAAGTTTAACGATAAATTTCATAATAATCTGTGAATAATAAAAAATGGCCGTATTGTACGCTAAATTCCAGATCCCACAAAGTTCAAATTCTCACGAAAAACTGACCGCACTTTGAAATAAGTTTTTAACATCCCTATAAAAATCAAGTACAATACGGAGCAATTTATTCATCTGAAAAGGATAATTTAATGGCGCGTAAACCAGCAAATGCTGAACCTGATTTTGAAACAACACTTGCACAATTAGAAACCATTGTGACAAAACTTGAAAGCGGTGAATTACCATTGGAAGATGCGCTGAAAGAATTTGAGAACGGCATTAAATTGGCTCAACTTGGTCAAGAACGCTTGCAACAAGCAGAACAACGTATTCAAATTTTGTTACAAAAAAGCGAAACCGCCCCATTAAGTGATTATCAAGGGGACGAGTAATCCATGAGTTATCAATTCGGCACTGAACTCAAACAAGTTCAAGATCGTATTAATCAGTTTTTAGCCAATCAATTTGAAGAAATTGACTCTTATAATGCCCCTTTGCGTGATGCCATGAAATATGGCTTATTGCTAGGCGGCAAACGCGTTCGTCCTTTCCTTGTCTATGCAACGGGTAAAATGCTCGGCGCAGAAATGCCCGCTTTAGATTACGCGGCGGCAGCCATTGAATCTATTCATGCTTATTCTTTAATCCATGATGATTTGCCTGCCATGGACAACGATGAACTTCGTCGTGGTCAACCAACTTGTCATATCGCTTTTGATGAAGCCACGGCCATTTTAGCTGGCGATGCATTACAAGCTTTTGCCTTTGAAATTCTTACGCAAGCCCCTTCTCTTTCTGCAGAACAAAAATTGCAATTAGTGAAAGTCTTGGCTCAAGCATCTGGCGTACAAGGCATGTGTTTAGGGCAAAGTTTAGATTTAATTTCTGAGCATAAACAAGTTAATTTAGCTGAATTAGAACTTATTCATCGCAACAAAACTGGTGCGTTGCTAACGGCCGCATTAAAACTGGGTTTTATCTGTTCGCCTCACTTTGAAAACAAAGAATTAGAGCAACAACTAGAACGTTATTCACAAGCTATTGGTTTAGCTTTCCAAGTGCAAGATGACATTTTAGATATTGAAGGCGACAGTGCGGAAATCGGTAAACCGGTGGGATCTGATTTAGATTTAGATAAAAGCACTTATCCAAAGCTGTTAGGATTAGAGGGCGCGAAACAAAAAGCCCAAGAACTCTATCAAACCGCCTTACATGAATTAGACAATTTACCTTTTGATACCACTGCATTGCGTGCATTAGCTGAATTTATTGTCAATCGTAAAAGTTAATGGTGACAGCACTGACTTTGATTTTTCAAAGTGCGGTCACTTTTTTCACATTTTAGGACTAACGAATATATGAACAACTATCCTCTTTTATCCTTAATTAATTCGCCGGAAGATTTGCGTCTTTTGAATAAAGATCAGCTTCCGCAACTTTGTCAGGAATTACGGAGTTATCTGTTGGAATCCGTTAGTCAAAGCAGTGGTCATTTGGCATCTGGTCTTGGTACCGTTGAATTGACTGTTGCATTACACTACATTTTTAAAACCCCTTTTGATCAATTAATTTGGGATGTGGGCCATCAAGCTTATCCACACAAAATTTTGACGGGGCGTCGTGATCAAATGTCCACCATTCGCCAAAAAGGCGGAATTCATCCTTTCCCTTGGCGTGAAGAAAGTGAGTTTGATGTATTAAGTGTTGGTCACTCTTCTACTTCTATCAGTGCAGGACTAGGGATTGCAGTTGCGGCAGAACGTGAAAATGCGGGTCGTAAAACCGTTTGTGTAATTGGTGATGGTGCAATCACTGCGGGGATGGCATTTGAAGCCTTAAACCATGCAGGTTCTTTACATACTGATATGTTGGTCATTTTAAATGACAATGAAATGTCCATTTCTGAAAATGTGGGGGCATTGAATAATCACCTTGCCCGTATTTTCTCTGGTTCATTGTATTCAACGGTTCGTGACGGCAGTAAAAAAATCTTAGATAAAGTACCGACTGTTAAAAACTTTATGAAGAAAACCGAAGAGCACATGAAAGGCGTGATGTTCTCGCCAGAAAGTACGCTTTTTGAAGAACTCGGTTTTAACTATATCGGACCAATTGATGGGCATAATATTGATGAATTAATTGCCACCTTAAGCAATATGCGCGATCTCAAAGGGCCGCAATTCTTACACATCAAAACTAAAAAAGGAAAAGGTTACGAGCCTGCAGAAAAAGACCCAATTGGTTTTCACGGCGTACCAAAATTTGACCCAACAAGTGGCCAACTTCCTAAATCAAATGACAAACCAACCTATTCAAAAATCTTTGGCGATTGGTTATGTGAAATGGCGGAACAAGACGATAAATTAGTCGGTATTACCCCTGCAATGCGTGAAGGTTCTGGCATGGTAGAATTTTCAGAACGATTCCCACAACAATATTTTGATGTTGCCATCGCTGAACAACATGCTGTCACTTTTGCTGCGGGCCTTGCAATTGGTGGTTATAAACCTGTTGTAGCCATTTATTCTACCTTCTTACAACGTGCTTATGATCAGCTTATTCATGATGTCGCCATTCAAAACTTACCTGTTCTCTTTGCCATCGATCGTGCAGGTATCGTAGGTGCTGATGGTCAAACTCACCAAGGTGCGTTTGATTTAAGTTTTATGCGCTGCATTCCGAATATGATCATTATGACACCAAGTGATGAAAATGAATGCCGCCAAATGCTTTATACCGGTTATAAATGTGGTAAACCTGCTGCGGTACGTTATCCGCGTGGAAATGCAATCGGCGTAGAATTAACCCCACTTGCTGAATTAGAAATTGGTCGTTCAAAAATGGTTCGTCAAGGTGAAAAAATCGCGATTCTGAATTTTGGCACACTCTTACCTGCTGCTTTATCTGTGGCAGAAAAACTCAATGCGACTGTTATCGATATGCGCTTTGTGAAACCAATTGATGAAGCTCGTATTCTAGAAGTGGCAAATACCCATGACGTCATAGTGACATTGGAAGAAAATGCGATTCAAGGTGGTGCAGGTTCAGCGGTTTCAGAAGTGCTAAATTCTCATGGAAAAACAACCGCACTTTTACAACTTGGTTTACCTGATATTTTTATTCCGCAAGGCACACAACAAGAAGCGCTTGCTGAAATTAAATTAGATGAAAAAGGGATTGAAGAGCAAATTATTGCCTTTATAAAGGGCTAAATTCGTTCATTTTGGTTTAATTTTGATATTTTTAAAAATTTTTTCAAAAATATCGAACTATTTCAAAAACAGACAGTCTGATACATTGCTAGTGCACTGCATATTGCAGTTATCTTTTTGAAGTTTCTTATAAATTAAGACCTCCCCGCTATTCAAGTTTTGAGTAGCGGTTTTTTCTTTTTTGGAGGTAATAAAAAAGGACGCTTTTCAGCGTCCTAATTTTTTGAATCTAAACTTTAAAAAATTAAAGTGCAGATTTTGCTTTTTCAACTAATGCAGCGAACGCCACTTTGTCGAATACAGCGATATCAGCAAGGATCTTACGGTCGATTTCAACAGACGCTTTTTTCAAGCCGTTGATGAATTTGCTGTAAGATAAACCATTTTGACGAGCCGCAGCGTTGATACGTGCAATCCATAATTGACGGAATTGACGTTTACGTTGACGACGGTCACGATATGCGTATTGACCAGCTTTGATCACCGCTTGGAAAGCAACGCGATACACGCGTGAACGTGCACCATAATAACCTTTAGCAGCCTTAAGAACTTTCTTATGGCGTGCTCTTGCAATAACACCACGTTTTACACGAGCCATTATTTAATCTCCTATGTAATATTTTTAACTAATTTAACTAATCGTACGTTTTGCTTAAATAACGGCTTATGCGTATGGTAAGCAAGCTACTACTAAAACTTGGTCTGCTTTCGCAACCATTGATTTATGACGTAAATGACGTTTACGTTTAGTTGTCTTTTTAGTCAAAATATGACGTAAGTGAGATTGTTTACGTTTGAAACCGCCAGAAGCTGTTTTTTTGAAACGCTTAGCAGCACCACGTACTGTTTTAATTTTAGGCATTGTTAAAAAACTCCGCATTTTAAGTTAAACACATAATTAGGCGAATCCGAAGATTACTTGTAGGCACTAATTATTCCAATATGGCAAATTGAATTGCCCTTCTCCAAAAGCAATTAGGCTGCGTAGTTTGCCCAATGTGCAGTTGTATTCTCACCGAAGTGAAAATTCGATTATCTAGATTAAATCTAAATAAAAAATTATTTTTTCTTAGGTGCTAGCACCATTACTGCTTGGCGACCTTCTAATTTACCCGGTGCAGATTCCACCACAGAAATGTCAGCCAAATCGTTTTTAACGCGTTCTAATACGTCTAAACCGATATCTTGGTGAGCCATTTCACGACCACGGAAACGTACGGTAATTTTCGCTTTATCGCCATCTTCTAAGAAACGGATTAAGCTACGTAATTTAACTTGGTAGTCACCTTCGTCTGTACCTGGACGGAATTTAATTTCCTTCACTTGTACGACTTTTTGTTTTTTCTTCTGTTCTTTTGCAGTTTTGCTCTTCTCATAGAGGAACTTACCGTAGTTCATAATACGACAAACCGGTGGTTCGGCATTCGGACTGATCTCAACTAAATCAAGCGCTGCTTGTTCTGCCATATCTAAGGCTTGTTGAATTGATACAATCCCCGCTTGTTCACCATCTTGGTCAATCAAACGAACTTCTTTTACTCGAATTTCATCGTTAATGCGATTCGGGCGGTTAGCTGCCGGAGCTTTTTTTACGGTTTTGATAATGTTATTCCTTCTATTTATTTAAGAAAAAATCGACTGTATTCAAACAGAAGATTTATTAAATCATTTGCTATAAAAACAAACAAAAAACGGGCAAAATTTTATAGTATTTGCCACGTTTATGCAACAAGGATTTCTATTCCTTTAAATATCAGTGGTTAAAGCACTTATTTCAGCTGAAATACTCTCTCCAAATTGAAGCAATTTTTCTAATCTTGCGGTTTCAATACACACCATTGTTCTATACCCTTCAGGCTGCATCGCACTTGGCGTTTTCTCCCAAGGATTCCATAGCACAATTGAATCTGCATGATGATGGGTAATTTGAATACGTCGATTAAATGCTTTATCCACCAAGAATGTTTTATCTTCCTCTAATGTATAAATACAATCGACGCCCTGCTCAATTTTACGAGTTGAAGGAACATCAGTATGTTTACCTTGTAATGAGTCATAACAACGGCTTGGTAAATTTTGGACTTCAATTTGTGAAATATCACCAATATTAAAATAACTGTGTAATGCCGCTTGAGCAGGTTCTTGCCCTAAATGCGTTAAAGTCATTGTGCATTTATCGGTAAATTCCATTTTCATTTTGGCTTCAATCACACCATATTCAGAAAAGAGCGAAAATTCTAACCGCACTTTATTTGCTTGGAGATCATAATCACTTAATTGCCACAAACGTAAACGCGCTGTGCCGTGTGAAGGTTGTTTTACGCCACCAAACCAAGGGTAACAAAGCGGTACACCACCACGAATCGCGACACCTTGTGTAAAAGGTTCAATCTCACTTAACCAAAAAATATCCTGCTCTGCCCCTTTAGGCTGCCAATTTAATAGCTGTGCCCCTTGTAATGCAATTCGAGCTGAACCCACAGGGTGATTTAAGGTTAAAACAGGAATTTCATTGATACGTTGTAAAGTTAATTCTGGTGTTAATTGTTGAATTTGAGCTGTCATATTCGCCTCCTTGTGATAAGGCTATTATATAGAAGAAAGAGTGAGTTGAGTTTATTTTTATACCGTGAATATAAAAAAACCGCACCTCAAAGTGCGGTCATTTTTAATTAAGATTTTAAAGCATCAACTACTCTTCACCTAGTAATTTCAACTCACGTTGTCTTACTTGGGATTTTAAGATTTCAGCAAATTCTTCAATCGTGAAAGTGCCTAAATCCGCACCTTTACGGGTACGTACAGCCACTTTGCCTTCAGCGATTTCTTTATCACCGCAAACAAGCATATAAGGCACGCGACGTAAGGTATGTTCGCGGATCTTGAAGCCGACTTTCTCATTACGTAAATCTGCTTTAACACGTAATCCAGCATCAGAAAGTTGTTTTACTACTTTTTGCACGTAATCCGCTTGGCTATCGGTAATGTTCATCACAATCGCTTGAACTGGTGCTAACCATGCAGGGAAGAAACCCGCATACTCTTCAGTAATGATACCGATGAAACGTTCAATCGAACCTAAAATCGCACGGTGAATCATAACCGGTGTACGACGATCATTGTCTTCTGCCACATAAGACGCATTTAGACGACCTGGTAATGCGAAGTCTAATTGGATAGTACCGCATTGCCATTCACGATCTAAGCAGTCACGTAATGCAAACTCAATTTTCGGACCATAGAATGCACCTTCACCTTCTTGAATTTCATATTCAAGACCGTTATGTGCTAATGCTGCTGCTAGACCCGCTTCGGCACGATCCCACATATCATCCGCACCGATACGTTTTTCAGGACGAGTAGATAATTTCACCTGAATATTTTGGAAACCGAAAGTGCTGTAAATGTCATAAACCATTTTGATACAGCTGGTTACTTCACTTTCAATTTGGTCTTCAGTACAGAAAATGTGTGCATCATCTTGAGTGAAGCCACGTACACGCATTAAACCGTGTAAAGAACCTGATGGTTCATTACGGTGACAAGAACCAAATTCCGCCATACGGATTGGTAAATCACGGTAAGATTTTAAACCTTGGTTAAAGATTTGAACGTGTCCTGGGCAGTTCATTGGTTTAATCGCATATTCACGGTTTTCTGATTGTGTAGTAAACATCAAATCGCCGTAGTTTTGCCAGTGACCTGTTTTTTCCCATAACACACGGTCCATCATGAACGGACCTTTCACTTCTTGATAATCGTATTCTTTTAATTTAGTACGTACGAAGGTTTCCAATTCACGGAAAATTGTCCAACCATCGTTATGCCAGAACACCATACCCGGTGCTTCTTCTTGCATATGATATAAATCTAACGCTTTACCGATTTTACGGTGGTCACGTTTTGCTGCTTCTTCTAAGCGAGTTAAGTATTCCGCTAATTGTTTTTTATCAGCCCAAGCCGTACCGTAGATACGTTGTAACATTTTATTTTTGCTATCACCGCGCCAGTATGCACCGGCTACTTTCATTAATTTAAAGTGATGGCAGAAACGCATATTCGGCACATGCGGCCCACGACACATATCAATGTATTCTTCGTGATGATAAAGCGCAGGCGTTGCGGTACGTTCGATGTTTTCATCTAAGATAGCCATTTTGTATGGCTCGCCGCGTTTTTCAAAAGTATCTCTTGCTTCTTGCCAGCTTACCGGAGTTTTGATTACGTCATAATTGGTTTTCGCCAATTCAAGCATACGTTTTTCAATAGCATCAATGTCTTCTTGCGTTAAAGAACGGTCTAAATCCACGTCATAATAGAAGCCATTTTCAATCGTTGGACCGATTGCCATTTTGACATCTGGGAATAATTGTTTGATTGCGTGACCAAGCAAGTGTGCGCAAGAGTGACGAATAATTTCTAAACCGTCTTCATCTTTTGCTGTAATAATTTCAAGGTTGGCATCTTCATTAATGATGTCACAGGCATCATGACGTACGCCGTTTACACGGCCCGCAATGGTTGCTTTGGCAAGACCGGCTCCGATATCTTGAGCCACTTCTAACACAGAAACTGGACGATCAAATTCACGTTTAGAACCGTCCGGTAAAGTAATAATAGGCATAATTTTTCCTTATACAGTGGTCGCCCATACGAAAGGCAACATGCAAATAATGATTAAAAACAAACCGCACTTTCATTCACTCCCACTATCGAGCAAACCAAGTGCGGCGGAGAATTTTAGCACTTTCCACCACACTTGTTAATATCTCGCTGAATTCTTTCCAATGAGTAAACAATGATTTTCCTGATAGCTACTTTATCTATTCAAAATTTCCGATAAAATGACCGCACTTTTGATAAACACCAATTAAAGGAAACTCTATGAACGTATTAGTATTGAAATCAAGCATCCTTGCAGATAACTCTCAAAGTAATAAATTAGCCGATTACACCATTGAAAAATTAAAAGACCACAACATTGTGGTACGTGATTTAGCGGCGCAACAACTTCCCCATTTTGATGCAACGGCGGCAACTGCGGTACGTGGCGAGCCTAAAACAGCAGAAGAAAATGCACTTTTAGCGCTATCAGATGAATTAGTGACGGAATTAAAGGCTGCGGATATCATCGTCATTGGATCGCCAATGTATAACTTAGGCATCCCAACACAACTTAAATCTTATTTTGATTTTATCGCTCGCCCTCGTGTGACTTTCCAATACACCGCAAATGGCCCTGAAGGTTTACTTCAAGGTAAAAAAGCGATTGTATTAGCAAGTTTTGGTGGCATGTATGATGAAAACAACAATGTGACGAATTACTTAAAAGCCATTTTAGGTTTTATTGGTATTACCGATATTCAGTTTGCTTATGCAAAAGGTATCGGATTAGGCGCAGAAGCAATTGAAAAAGCACAACGTTCAGCAAGAAATAAAATTGATGAGATCGTTGCTTCTCTCTAATCACTGAATCTCCTTCTTCTATTAAGCCATTTTGAGATATGCCTCGAAATGGCTTTTTTCTAATCAACTTCCTCTATTTTTAATATCTTTAGTTAAAAATTAAAAAAATATTGTAAAATCACGCCAATTTTTTGATTATTTTCTTGACTTATGCATTATGTACTAGTTTAATAGTGTAAAAGTTCAGAATACAGGATTGATTATGAAAAATACCCCTTTTATTGCAGTGACCTCTCAACCGGTTCCCTATCATGCCGACACCACCGCAATTTTTAATACGCTTTGCAAACAGAACTCAAATTCTCTTCTCCTCGACTCTGCCGAAATTGGTAGTAAAAATAGCTTACAGAGCCTTATTCTAATTAATGCTGCCGTTAAAATTACTTGTTTAGGCAATCAGGTGACCTTTAGAGCACTGAATGCGAACGGAAAACAAGTCTTAAAAGAAATTCATCCCGTATTAAGCCAACTCGGTACCGTAAGTGCGGTCAATTTTGAGAATGAATTTTCTGTGCAATTTGCGTCACTTGATAATCAATTAGATGAAGACAGCAAATTACAAACTGCAACCATTTTTGATGGACTTCGTGTAATTTCTAACCATTATCAACATAGCAGCACACCCGTCTTTTTAGGTGGTTTATTTGCTTATGATTTGGTGGCGAATTTTATTCCAATGAACGGTGTTGAATTAAAAGATGATGGCATTAACTGCCCAGATTACAGTTTTTATCTCGCAGAAAATTTAATCACCATCGATCATCAAACCCAACAAGCTACATTAAAAAGCTTTTGCTTTAGCCAAGAAGAACAAGTGGAAGTCGCGAAAACGGCACTTTCTATTGCTCAAAAATTAAGAAATATTGATGGCGTACTTTCCATTAAAGCGGCAAGTGATGAGGTCAGCACCAACTTTGAAGATCCTGAATTTATCGGCATTGTCAAAGCATTAAAACATCATATTAATATTGGTGATGTGTTCCAAATCGTGCCATCTCGCCGTTTTTCATTAGCTTGCCCGAATACCCTTGCAAGTTATGCACAATTAAAACATAACAATCCAAGCCCTTATATGTTCTACATGAACGATGAGGATTTCATTTTATTCGGTGCTTCACCAGAAAGTGCGTTGAAATATGCACCGGACAATCGCCAATTAGAAATTTACCCAATTGCAGGTTCTCGCCCGCGCGGTTTTGATGCGCATGGTAACATTGACCCAGAATTGGATGCACGTTTGGAATTAGAATTACGTCTTGATCATAAAGAGCAAGCCGAACATTTAATGTTGGTAGATTTAGCCCGTAATGACATTGCTCGTGTTTGCCAAAGCGGTACGCGTAAAGTCGCCGAATTAATGCAAGTGGATCGCTATTCGCACATCATGCATTTGGTTTCTCGCGTGGTAGGTAAACTTCGTCCTGAACTTGATGCCTTACACGCTTATCAAGCTTGTATGAATATGGGGACGTTAACTGGTGCGCCGAAAATCAAAGCGATGCAGTTAATTTATCAATTTGAACTGCAAAAACGCCACAGCTACGGTGGTGCGGTCGGTTATCTCACCTCTGACGGCCGTTTTGATACCTGTATCGTGATTCGTTCTGCTTTTGTACAAAATGGGATTGCCCATATTCAAGCGGGCTGTGGCGAAGTATTGGATTCTGATCCACAAATGGAAGCGGATGAAACGCGCCATAAAGCAGCTGCAGTGCTTAAAGCAATCAAACAAATCAATACCCAAGCAAAATAAGGACGATAAATTATGGCTAATATTCTCTTTTTAGATAATTTTGATTCATTTACTTATAACTTAGTGGATCAATTCCGTGTGCTTGGACATAACGTAAAAATTTATCGTAATGACACCAATTTAGAACAAGTGGTACAAGAAGCATTAAATACACCGGATACAATTCTTGCGCTCTCACCGGGACCAGGTACTCCGGCAGAAGCAGGTATCTTGCTTCCGCTTATTGAACGTTTAAAAAATGATGTGCCAATTATTGGTATTTGCTTAGGCCATCAAGCGCTTATTCAAGCCTTTGGTGGAGAGGTTGTACATGCAGGCGAAGTATTACATGGTAAAGTATCGCGCATTCAACATGATAACCAAGCCATGTTTAAAGATATTGCCAACCCAATGCCTGTGGCGCGTTATCACTCTTTAATGGGTAAAAACCTGCCTGACGAATTTATTGTCAATGCCGATTACAATGGTATCGTGATGGCTATTCGTCATAAAACCTTGCCAATTTGTGCTTTCCAATTCCATCCAGAAAGCATTCTTACCGTGCAAGGTTCGAAATTATTACAACAATCTGTGGAATGGTTATTAAACAGAGATTAAGGAAGAAAAATGATTACCGTATATGGATTAAAAGAAGTGCTTGCACCTCGTCGTCAAGATATTGCTGAAGTAATTTATAACTGTTTAAACCTTGGTTTAGACATTCCTCGCGGAAAGCATGCGATTCGTTTTTTATGTTTAGATAAAGAAGATTTTCTTTATCCTATCGATCGTAACGATGATTACACCGTTATTGAAATTAACCTTATGCAAGGTCGTATGGAAGGTACGAAAAAACGTTTAATCAAAATGCTCTTCAGCGAACTCGAATACAAAATTGGTATTAAATCTCACAACGTTGAAATTACGATTAAAGAACAACCGGCGCATTGTTGGGGTTTCCGTGGTATGACTGGCGATGAAGCACGCGATTTAGATTACGATATTTACGTATAAGGGACGAGATTATGCAAACGGCTCAATTATTAGAACAACTTTACAGCGGAAAAACACTTAATAAAGAAGAAAGTGCGGTCATTTTTAATGCCATTATGCAAGGCGAACTGAATAACGAACAAATCGCTGCCATGCTGATTGCATTAAAAGTACGTGGCGCCACTATCGATGAATTAAGTGGTGCGGTATCGGCATCCTTAAAAAATGCCAAATCATTCCCTCGTCCTGATTACCCTTTTGCGGATATTGTGGGTACTGGCGGTGATGGTCAAAACACGATTAATATTTCTACTGCTAGCGCCATTGTTGCAGCCTCTATGGGTGCAAAAGTAGCCAAACACGGTAACCGTAGCGTATCAAGCAAATCAGGTGCCAGTGATGTATTAACCGCACTCGGTGTGAATGTCAACGTCACTCCAGAACAAGCTCGTCAAGCGCTTGATGATATTGGCGTATGCTTCTTATTTGCTCAACAATATCACAGCGGTTTTAAACATGTTGCCCCTGTTCGCGAGGCATTAAAAACGCGTACGCTTTTTAATATTTTAGGTCCATTAATTAATCCTGCTCGCCCAACTTATCATTTGCTTGGTGTGTATGCACCTGAATTAGTGAAAACCTATGCTGAAACCGCTGTCGCATTAGGTCATCAACATACTTTTGTCGTTCATGGTGCTGGTCTTGATGAAGTTGCCGTACACGGCGAAACCCAAGTGGCAGAAATTAAAAACGGTAAAATTGACTACTTCACCTTAACACCTGAAGATTTTGGTTTAAAAACACAATCTTTAGAAAGTTTACGTGGTGGCGAACCACAAGAAAATGCCCAATATCTGACCGCACTTTTACAAGGTGAAGGCAAAGCGGAACATGCCAATGCAGTAGCGGCAAATGTGGCATTATTGTTGAAATTATTTGGTCATAATGACTTAAAACAAAATGTTCAAAATGTGTTGGCTCATCTTGCATCAGGCAAAGCGCTTGAGACACTACAACATTTAACAAAATATTAAGATAAAGGCTGATTTGATAAGCCACAATAAGAAGAAAGATTATGATCACGCAAGATTTCACTAAACCAATTGACTCTGCGACGGTGCTGCAAAAAATCGTCTTAGACAAAGCACAATGGGTTAAGGCAAAGGAAGCTGAATTTCCGCTTTCACAATTTAAAGAAAACATTCAAAAATCTGACCGCTCTTTTTATGATGCGTTGGCTAAAGGCACCCATCAAAAACCGGCTTATATTTTAGAATGCAAGAAAGCTTCACCTTCTAAAGGATTAATTCGTGGTGAATTTAATTTAGATGAAATCGCCAATGTGTATAAACATTATGCATCAGCTGTTTCTGTGCTAACGGATGAGAAATACTTCCAAGGTAAATTTGACTATTTGCCTCAAGTACGTGACGTTGTCTCACAACCTGTATTGTGCAAAGATTTTATGATCAGCGAATACCAGGTTTATCTTGCACGCTACTATCAAGCTGATGCTATTTTATTGATGCTTTCAGTGGTAAATGATGAAACCTATCGCGTATTGTCTGATCTTGCACATTCTCTCGGCATGGGCGTATTGACAGAAACCAGTAACGAGGAAGAGTTTGAGCGTGCCCTTGCATTAGGTGCGAAAATTATCGGTGTTAACAATCGTAATCTTCACGATCTCACTGTTGATTTAAACCGCGTGGTAGAACTTACACAAAAATATGCCAATCGCATTCCTGCTGATGCACGTATTATCAGCGAATCAGGGATTTATAATCACAGCCAAATTCGTGATTTGCAAAAAGTGGCACATGGCTTTTTAATCGGCAGCAGCCTAATGGGCAGCGCAGATTTAAATAATGCTGTGCGTGAAGTGATTTTTGGAGAAAATAAAGTATGCGGTTTAACTCGCACACAAGATGTCAAAGAGGTTTACGCAAACGGAGCATTATACGGCGGCTTAATTTTCGTCGAACATTCAAAACGCTGTGTGAGCCTACGTCAAGCCCAAGAATTAGTGACAGCATCACCACTTCGTTTTGTGGGCGTATTCCAGAATCAAGAAATTGATTTTATTGTAAAAATCGCTAAACAATTGCAGCTTTATGCCGTTCAGCTACACGGTTCAGAAACCGCTGAATTTATTACCGCACTTCGTCACCAACTGCCTGAAGAAATACAAATTTGGAAAGCCATTTCGGTGAATACTGAAGCACAAAGTGCGGTTGATTTTACGGATGATTTAAATATCACTCGCTATATTTTCGATAGCCAATCCGCTAATCAACAAGGTGGTACAGGAAAAACCTTTAATTGGTCACTCATTCCTGAAAACTTGAAACACAAAATTATTTTGGCTGGTGGCATTTCGCCTGACAATATTGAACAAGCCATTAAGCAAGGTTGCTTAGGCGTTGATCTCAATTCTGGTGTAGAAACTGCCGCTGGCGTGAAAGATAGCGAAAAAGTGCGGTCAGTTTTTAATAAGATTTTATCAAATTAATCCGATTGCTAAGGGGAAGCATTATGCAAAAAACAGCGTTAGTAACCGGCGCAACTGCCGGATTTGGTGCGGCAATTTGTCGCACACTCATTGAAAATGGCTATCGTGTAATTGGCACGGGGCGCCGCGTAGCTCGTTTGGAACAATTACAGCAAGAATTAGGTGAGAACTTCCATTTTCTTGCCTTTGATATTTCAGATCGCCAAGCAACAGAAGATGCTTTCCATTCCCTTCCCGCTAATTGGCAATCCATTGATTTATTGGTGAATAATGCAGGTTTAGGATTAGGCTTAGAAAGTGCAGATAAAGCGAGTTTAGACGATTGGATGCAAATGATTGATACCAATATTAAAGGACTCGTCACCATCACTCGTCTTGTGTTACCACAAATGGTTGAACGCAATTCAGGTCATATTATTAATTTAGGCTCAATTGCAGGTACTTATCCTTATCCAGGTGGCAATGTATACGGTGGCACTAAAGCTTTTATTAAACAATTTAGTTTAAATCTTCGAGCCGATCTTGCTGGAACTCAAATTCGCGTGACCAATGTAGAGCCTGGTCTTTGTGGTGGAACTGAATTTTCGAATGTTCGCTTTAAAGGTGACGATGCCCGAGCAGAAAAACTCTATGAAAATGTGGAATATGTCAGCCCACAAGATATTGCTAATATTGTGTTATGGCTCAATCAACAACCTGAACATGTCAATATTAATCGCATTGAAGTGATGCCAACTGCTCAAACCTTTGCACCACTTAATGTCGCAAGAATTCAAAAATAACAAGGAAATATTATGTCAGAAACCCTTTTAAATCCTTATTTCGGTGAATTTGGCGGAATGTATGTACCGGAAATTCTCGTACCTGTGCTGCAACAGCTAGAAAAAGCCTTTGTTGAAGCAAAAGACGATCCTGAATTCCAACGTGAATTTCAAGATTTACTTAAAAATTATGCGGGCAGACCAACCGCACTTACCCTTTGCCGTAATTTAACCAAAGGCACAAAAGCAAAAATTTATTTAAAACGTGAAGATTTACTTCACGGTGGTGCCCATAAAACCAACCAAGTGTTAGGTCAAATTTTATTGGCAAAACGCATGGGTAAAACACGCATTATCGCGGAAACCGGTGCGGGCCAACATGGTGTAGCAACAGCTCTAGCTTGTGCAATGTTAGATATGCCTTGCCGTGTTTATATGGGTGCAAAAGACGTAGAACGCCAATCACCAAACGTCTTCCGTATGCGTTTAATGGGCGCAGAAGTGATTCCTGTACAAAAAGGTTCTTGCTCATTGAAAGATGCGTGTTGTGAAGCAATGCGTGATTGGTCAGCTAATTATGAAAATACCCATTATTTATTGGGTACGGCGGCAGGTCCTCATCCATTCCCAACCATTGTGCGTGAATTCCAAAAAATGATTGGTGAAGAAACTAAACGTCAAATTTTAGAAAAAGAAGGTCGCTTACCGGATGCTGTTATTGCTGCAGTCGGTGGTGGTTCGAATGCCATTGGTATGTTTACCGATTTTATTGATGAAAAAGGTGTACGCTTAATTGGCGTAGAACCTGCTGGTCATGGTATCGAAAGTGGTGAACATGGTGCACCATTAGGTCATGCAAAAGTCGGTATTTATTTCGGTATGAAATCACCTTTAATGCAAACTGAAGATGGTCAAGTGGAAGAATCCTACTCTATTTCTGCTGGATTAGACTTCCCTTCTGTAGGGCCTCAACATGCTTACTTGCAAAGTATTGGTCGTGCAGAATACCCAAGTATTACAGATGATGAAGCATTAAATGCTTTCCAAGCGTTAGCAAAACATGAAGGGATTATTCCTGCATTGGAAAGTTCCCACGCATTAGCACATGCACTAAAAATGATTCATCAAGAACCGAATAAAGAACAAATTTTAGTGGTGAATCTCTCTGGTCGTGGTGATAAAGATATTTTCACCGTTGATAAAGTTTTAAAAGAAAAAGGAATGCAATAATGAGCCGTTTTGAAACTAAATTTGCAGAACTTGCAGCGAAAAAAGAAGGGGCTTTTGTACCTTTCGTGACATTATGCGATCCAACATTTGATCGCTCTTTTGAGATTATTTGCACGTTAGTCGAAAATGGCGCAGATGCTTTGGAATTAGGCTTTCCATTTTCGGATCCGTTATTAGACGGTCCCGTTATCCAGGCAGCTAATAACCGTGCTCTCAATGCGGGCCATAGCACTGAGGATAGCTTTAAATTACTCGCTAAAGTGCGGTCAAAATATCCAGAAATTCCGATTAGCTTACTCCTTTGTGCAAATTTAATTTTTGCAAAAGGATTAGATAATTTCTATCAACGTTGTGCAGAAGTCGGCGTAGATGCGGTTTTAGTGGCAGATATTCCACTATTGGCAAAAGAAGACTATGTTCAAGCTGCTAAAAAGCATGGCATTCAACCTGTCTTTATTTGCCCACCAAATGCGGATGCCAAAACGGTACAAGGTGTTGCTGAAAACAGCGAAGGCTATACCTATTTAGTTTCTCGTGCAGGTGTAACAAGTGCAGAGAATCAAGCGCACGCAGCGAACTTAGATACACTCGTAGAGCAACTTAAAGCCCACAAGGCTCCACCAATTCTACAAGGTTTTGGTATTGCTCAACCTACTCAAGTAAAAGAGGCTCTTCAACTTGGTGCAACAGGCGCAATTTCAGGATCCGCGACAGTAAAAATCATTGAGCGAAACTTAGATAATCAGGCTCAATGCTTATCTGAACTTGCCGAGTTTGTTCGTAATATGAAAGCAGCAACAAAATAATAAATAAAAAAGTGCGGTTAAAATTAACCGCACTTTTGTTTTTCTTTCATTAATCCACAATTCGTAAATGAGATGCTGATTTCTGTGGTTTCTTTTCAGCTTT
>NZ_CAJLNI010000014.1 GCF_905207935.1 uncultured Haemophilus sp. | reverse complement strand
CATTTTCAGACGGTTTAAAATAACCGCTCTCTTCCCAATGTTGATAAAGGGCTTGTTCTACCGCAGACGGATTAAAACGGTCTGCCATTTCGAATTTTTGTGTCATTTATTTTTCTCTTGCTTAGTAGGGTGAGTATAAACACACCGTTATATTAAATACTTGGTACGTTGATATACGCACCCAACAAATAATTAATTTTCTTTTTTATCTTTTATCCAAGGATGTTTATTATTTGGATCGCCATATTGCCCACACGATTTTCTTGCTTCATCATCTGATAGATAGTAACGAGGAATATTGATCGGTAACAATGCGGTATCAGCCACAACAGATAAAGGCCAATCGATAAAATATAATGGTCTAGTCATATGCTTAAAGCCAACACCATCATAAAAATTACCAGCTACCATATTGTAATCGTATCGAGTGCCAATATAAGGACAAGGATCTTTCAGTGTAGTTAAAGTTCCACATCCATAGAGAAACATACTTAATAATATAAAAACGATTTTTTTCATTTTCTTCGCGCCTTATGCTCTTCATCAGATTCCGTATAGTAACGAATAATATCGTGATATTTATCTTCTTTAATTTGGCTTAAATCAAAAGGCTTGTCATCATTCTCTTGTTGCACTTTATTTTTAAAACGTGAATTCAACATTACACCCAAAATAACAAAAACAATAAACGCAACAATGGTATAACCTATTCCAACACCAAGGCAGCCTAGACCGCCAGGCCCCATACCAGCATCCATACAAGCAAAACTCATTAAAAAAGGAAAAGAAATAAATGCTAATATAGCTGACAATACAATAATCATAAGAAACACTCTCAGATATCTTGGTTACTTAATTAGGCCAAACTCAATCACCCAAAACTCATTTTCATTTGGATAAATTGTTTTAATCACTTCTCGCAATTCCGACAAGCTCATATTTTCCTGCTTCGCATGCTGTTCTGTGAGATTATTAAGCATGATCGGCGACACACTTAACACTTCAATCGTGCAGAAGTATTGATTATCTTCAAAGCGCCCCACTCGTAAAATATCGCCTGCTTTAAAATGGCTTTCCGATTTATCTCGAATCGTGATGGTTTTACGCCCTGCGAGAATATCAGTTTCAAAACGTTGATAAAAGGTAATATCGTTCATAAAGTGCGGTCAATTTTTAAATGTTTTTTGTAACCATCCCCCTCTTTGGCAAAGAGGGGTGTTTTTTATATCGTTATACCTGCTCCGTGCTCAACGTCCAGCCTAACTGTCTCAGTTGTTTATAACGTTCACGCGCTTGAGCTTTTTGCGTTTCTTCTACCGGTACAAAATCAATTAATTGTGTAAAGCTGTGGCTAAAATCCGGCACTTCCATTTGTAAATTGATCAGCAAATCACGACGTTGGGCATTGCGTTTGCCTTTCCAACTAATCTCAATTGGCGGAGCATATTGTGTTGCTTCGCCTGAAAGATTATGAGGAACAAACTCATTCGGATCCCGTTGCCATAATGCTTCATCAATTAAAAATGCTTGCTCTTCTGTTTCGCACGCGATTAAAACTCGCTTGCCTAAACGCCACGCTTGAGCGGCAAGATCACAGGCAAGTTGCTCAACTGTTATCTTCTTTTCTGGATTTAAGAGATAAAATTGTGCGTTTTTTGCCATGATTGCGACTTCTCCATTTATCGTTTTGTAAACTGGCGGATTTTATCAAAAAAGCAGCAAAAAATAAATCACCTACAAGGTGATTAAAGTAAATAGAAAAAACACGGAAATTTTTACCGCACTTTTATGATCTACATCACAAAAGTAACTTTTAACCTTTATGTTACATTCCATTCATAACTAGTAGGTGTTAGAATTTTCAAGATTTATTTTTATTTTCGATGATAGGAGTATCACATGGCATTTCGTATTGAAAAAGACACTATGGGCGAAGTTCAAGTTCCTGCAGATAAATACTGGGCAGCACAAACCGAACGTTCTCGCAACAACTTCAAAATTGGTCCGGCAGCTTCTATGCCGCACGAAATTATTGAAGCGTTCGGTTATTTGAAAAAAGCCGCTGCTTTCGCAAACTGTGATTTAGGTGTATTACCTGCAGAAAAACGTGATTTAATCGCGACCGCCTGTGATGAAATCCTGGCAGGGAAATTAGACGACCAATTCCCATTAGTCATTTGGCAAACCGGTTCAGGTACACAATCAAACATGAACGTGAACGAAGTGGTAGCAAACCGTGCTCACGTTTTACATGGCGGTAAATTAGGTGAAAAATCATTCATCCATCCAAATGATGATGTGAACAAATCCCAATCTTCAAACGATACCTTCCCAACTGCAATGCACATTGCCGCATACAAAAAAGTGGTTGAACACACTATTCCTTGTGTGGAACGTTTACAAAAAACGTTCGCACAAAAAGCGGCAGAATTTAAAGATGTGGTAAAAATTGGTCGTACTCACTTAATGGATGCCACTCCATTAACATTAGGTCAAGAGTTCTCTGCTTATGCTGCACAATTAAATTTCGGTTTACGCGCACTAAGAAATACTCTTCCACACTTAAGTCAATTAGCACTTGGTGGTACTGCAGTGGGTACTGGTTTGAACACACCAAAAGGCTATGATGTGAAAGTGGCGGATTACATCGCAAAATTCACTGGCTTACCATTCGTGACTGCTGAAAACAAATTTGAAGCGTTAGCAGCTCACGATGCGATTGTGGAAACACATGGTGCAATTAAACAATTAGCGATGAGCTTATTCAAAATTGCAAACGACATTCGTTTATTAGCATCAGGCCCTCGTTCTGGTATCGGTGAAATCTTAATTCCTGAAAATGAACCAGGTTCTTCAATCATGCCAGGTAAAGTGAACCCTACTCAATGTGAAGCGTTAACCATGGTGTGTGCGCAAGTATTCGGTAACGATACTACTATCGCGTTCGTTGGCTCACAAGGTCATTTCCAATTAAACGTATTTAACCCTGTCATGGTGGCGAATTTCTTACAATCTGCACAATTATTGGGTGATGCTTGCGTATCATTTGATGAACATTGCGCAACCGGTATTCAACCAAACTACCCTCGCATTAAACAACAATTGGAAAATTCATTGATGTTAGTAACCGCACTTAATACCCATATCGGTTACGAAAATGCAGCGAAAATTGCAAAAACTGCACACAAAAATGGTACAACCTTACGTGAAGAAGCTATTAACTTAGGCTTAGTTTCAGCCGAAGATTTCGACAAATGGGTTCGTCCAGAAGATATGGTGGGTAGCTTAAAATAAACTCACCCAATAATTTGGTGTCAAAGGCAGGTATATCCTGCCTTTTTATTTGTTTTTTTAAAGGGCTTTTTTGTTATAATCACGGCAATATTTTTGACATGAAAAAAACTATGAAACTGAAATTTATTATTGCTGCCATTTCAGCCTTATTTTCCACCGCACTTTTTGCCCAATGGCAACCGGTCGGCAATGCTGAATACACATGGGGGCCATTCCATGTTTATACTGTCGGCTTATATTCTGAAACGGGTTCCTATGAAAAAAATGAACGTCCGTTAATGTTTTCGATTAAATATGAAAAACCAGTAGAAGGAAAAAACTTCGCCATTGCGTTAACCAAAGAAATGGAATCACAAAATTTAAGTAAAGATGACACTACTGCATGGCTGAAAAAAATGCAGGAAATCTTCCCTGATTTTTCACCAAACGACATCTTAAATTTTGTTGCCTTACAAGATAAAGGCTATTTTGTGTTAAACGACACCGTGTTAGATCACGAATTCGATCAAAAATTTACACAAGCGTTTATTGATGTGTGGCTTTCAGATAAAAGTAGCTTTATCAAATTACAACCGCAATTATTAGGTAAAGAAAAACCGGCTCACGATAGCAAAGAATTTCAACATCAACCAGCAAGCGAGCCTTTTGATGAAGAAAATACGATGCCGGAATTACCACCAAATTACGATTTCAAACAAGATGCAAAAGGATAAATAACAAGGGCGAACATGATATGATTCGCCCTTTTCTTTTATTGTTTCACTTGCTGTTCTAAAAACAAGATCATCTGCAATGCAATATCAATGCCACTGGTCTTCTCAATCATTTCTAAACCAGGGCTAGCATTCACTTCAAGCACCAACAAACCTTCTTTTGAACGAATCAAATCGACACCAGCTACCGCAAGCCCTAAAGCTTTAGTCGCACGAATGGCGATGGATTTTTCCTCTTCAGTGAGTTTAATTTTTTCTGCTGTGCCACCACGGTGAAAATTCGCACGAAACTCGCCATCTTGTCCAATACGCTGCATTGTGGCTACGACTTTATCACCGATCACAAAACAGCGAATATCTGTCCCTTTTGCCTCTTCGACAAAATCTTGCAATAAAACAGGCACATTCGCATCTTTTAACGTTTCTAAAATACTGGCCGCACTTTGTGGACGTTCAGCCAAGATCACCCCAATACCTTGTGAGCCTTTTAAGGTTTTAATAATCATTGGCGCGGTTGTTTGCTTAATGGCTTGTTTCGGCTCAACTTCACAACCCGATAAGACTGAATTCGGTACTGCAATACCTTGCTCTAATAACATCTGCAAACTTCGCCATTTATCGCGAGCAGCTAAAAATGCCTGTTCTTTATTAAGGCAATAGACACCTTTTCCTTGGAAATGACGCAATACCGCACAGCCCATTTGGGTGCTTGTCGTCCCAAAGCGTGGCAGCACAGCATCATAATCAGGCAATAAATAAAGCTCACTTTCTGCATTTTGTTGATAATACAAAGAAAAGTGCGGTTGATTTTTGTCGAGTTTTAAAATGCAACGATTAGGATCCAAAATATCCATTTGATGCCCGCAACTTTCTGCTGCTTCTTTTAAACGCTGGCAGCTATAAAGGCGAGGCTCACGGCAAAGCATCAATAATTTCATTCAGTTATATCCTTAGGAAAAGAGGAGTTGATATATTACACCAATCACAATAATCCTGAAAAATGATTTCTGCTTTTGTGGAAATAGAGTAAAATCATTAGGAATTTTGTTTAAATAAAAGGAAAATTTTATGTTCGTAGTTATTTTTGGTCGTCCAGGCTGCCCTTATTGTGTACGTGCAAAAAACCTTGCTGAAAAATTAAAAGGTGAAGTAGCGGATTTCGATTATCGCTATGTAGATATTATCGCTGAAGGCATTTCTAAAGCAGATTTATCAAAATCTGTCGGTAAAGAAGTGGAAACTGTGCCACAAATCTTTATCGATGAAAAACCAATTGGCGGTTGCACTGATTTCGAAGCATTAATGAAAGAACAATTTAACGTTGTTGCTTAATTATTGCTAAAAACATAAAAGTGCGGTTAATTTCAACCGCACTTTTTTATTTCATCTTAGTTAATTTGCAACGAGATCGCCCAATCCCATTCCGTTTCACTCAAACGATATTGCGCTTTTAACGCAGGTCCACAAGAGTTAGAACCTACCCCACTCATTTTATAATCCACACACAAGATTGTACTGCCACTTTTCTCCAAATCATATTGGTGCTTTTTACTGCCCAATTCTTCTTGAGAGTAAGGGGAAACATTCATACTAAAAGGCGTATGACTTTGCACGGTAAAGCAATCAGACGAATTTGCCACCTTCACTTCAGTACAACCATAGTGACTGCCATTTTCTTGCGGTTTCAAATAAGGCACATGATTACTTTCTGGCGTTGTTTTATAACGACCTAAAGCCGTGGCGTGATGTTTATCTAGATAACTTTCCGTTGGACCATAGCCCACATACTCCACTTGGTTAAATCCTTGATTAAGGAAAAAACGTAAACCAAAGCGTGGTAAGAATGGCAAGTGCGGTTGTTTTTCAGCATGAATATTGATGTGAAGTAACCCATTTTGTTCAATACGATACACCACATTCAATGTCAGAATTCGCGCTTTTGATACGGCGACCAGCCCCAATTTGAAGGTGATTTCAACCGCACTTTCCTGCTCGGTTAAACGGTAATTATAAACACGGCTCGTAGCACGATCGTAACCTGCAGCAAGCCAATGTGCTTTAATTAAACTATCGTTATCCAAAGGCGCTCGCCAAATATTAAAATCGGCAGGTTGATTCAACCAAGGCTCGCCAGCTTTACGAATTTGTTGAATAGTGCCTTTATATTGATCAAACTGGTATTCAATATCTGAAACTTTAACTGAAATTAAATTGGCATATTCTGAAACAGAAATCGATTGGATATTTGATTTGATCTCATCAGCGAATAAATGTGATTGCGCCGACAAAATAATCTGATCAAATCCCAAATTATGCCCTTGAGGAATTAAACCTGTTTCTGTTTTTTGATGATAGGTTAAGGTCAAAATTTGTAATGAACCGTTACTTGCTGGCAATCGTAAAGGCAAAAGTGCGGTTGACTTTGGCACAATGTTTAAATCATCTATTTGGCCTTCTTGTATAACAGCAAAATCTTCGCTGATTTGATAATGAATCGAAATGGTCTCTGCCGCATCCGTAAAATCCAAATAATTTTTGAGTTCAACATGACCATTTTTTAAGGTAGCACGAAGTGGACGATACACATTTTTGTATTCCAACAAATTGCTTTGAATTTGGCGGTCTGCTGTCACTAATCCATCAGCACAAAAATTACTATCATTCGGTGTGTCATTAAAATCCCCGCCATAGCCCATCTTGCTTGAGTTTGGCAAATAAGGGGAATGATTGCACCACTCCCACACAAAGCCACCACAAGCGCCAGCATGTCGTTCCATAGCTTGGAAATAATCTTCCGTGTCCCCGCAAGAATTCCCCATCGCATGCAAATATTCACAGAAAAGATACGGCTTTCGATTTTTGTCATCGGCAAAATAAGCATCTAATTCTTCCGTGCTGGTGTACATTTCGCTATGAAAATCTAAATTGGATGTGTCATTTTGATGTGCTGAATGTTGAAAGATCGCATTCTCATAATGCACTAAGCGACTTGGATCGCGCCGTTTCACCCAAGCGGCTGCTTGCTCAAAATTCTTACCGTAGCCACTTTCATTGCCTAATGACCAAATCACAACAGAAGGACGATTTTTATCTCGCTCAACATTGGCATAAGTGCGGTCTAAAATGGCTTGATTAAATTCAGGGTTTCGAGCCATATAGCAATAATTGTCGATAGTTTTTTGACGAATTGCGTCATGATCAATCTCTGTTTTTACCCCTAACAAAATACTTGTTTCTGGCGACTCCACATAAACAGCATTCGTGCCGTGTGATTCGATATCACTTTCCGCAATCACATAAAAACCATATTCATCGCACAATTCAGTAAACCAAGGTGCATTCGGATAATGCGCTGTGCGAATGGCATTTAAATTATGCTGTTTCATTAAGCATAAATCTTGCAACGCTTGTTCTCGACTAATGACATAACCCGTTTTCGGATCACTATCATGGCGATTAACACCTTTAAACTTAATGGCTTGCCCATTAAATAGCATGACGCCATTTTTGACTTCAATATGACGCAAGCCGACCTTTTGGCAAATCACTTCTGAGCCATATTGCAAAATCAACGTGTATAAACGAGGGTTCTCCGCATGCCATAATTGTGCATTTTCAATTTCAGCATGAAATACATGCCCTTTTTGTTCAATTATCAATTTGCCTTGAGGACTAAATAATTGCCAAGAAATGGGTTGTTCGCGTTCTGCAAACTGACAGGCTACATGCAATTGAGCCTTAGTAAGATCTTGATCCAATTGCGTTTGAATGAAAAAATCTTGTAAATAATTTCTTTCTCGCTCTAACAGATAAACATCTCGAAAAATACCAGACATTCGGAATTTGTCTTGGTCTTCCAAGTAACTGCCATCACACCATTTCAATACGAGAACATGTAAGTGGTTTTCTCCTTGTTGCAAAAAGTCAGTGATATCAAATTCACTGGTGCAATGACTAATTTGGCTATAGCCCACAAATTGGTGATTCACATAGACAAATAAACAACTGTCTACCCCTTCAAAATTTAAGAGATAGCGTTTTTCGGCATTGATTTCGACATTAAAAACGCGATGATATAAACCACAAGGGTTTTCAATAGGTACATAAGGGGGATCAAAAGGGAAAGGATAATTTACGTTGGTATATTGATGATTATCGTAACCATGATTTTGCCAATTGGAAGGAACGGGGATTTTATCTGTAAATGAAATATGAAGGAAATCTTGAGGCAAGTGAGTATAGCTTTCAAAATAAGCAAAATCCCATTCCCCATTTAGTAAGGTAAAGTAAGGGGAAAATTCTCGTGTCTTTTTGACCGCACTTTCTGTTGAAGAAAAAGGAATAAAATAAGCATGATGTGGTGTGGTATTCACGTGTAAGGTTTGCGGATCTTCAAAATAGCGAGGCAACGACATAAAAACTCCCAATGCAATTTAGACACATAAAAAGGGCGCCAAGAATGACGCCACTATACCTAAAATCTTCGACTAATCTAGTGATAAGTTCACAAATCGTGATACTTATCACATTAATTTTTATGGCAATTTTGCCAAGAAGGCATAACCGCCTTTTTCACTCATTATTTCAACATTAGAATCCGCTGTAATGAATGCTGACTCACCTTGTTTCAAGGTAAGTGCGGCTGATTTTTCTTGTATTTTTAGCTCGCCTTGCATCACCAATAAAATTCCTGCACTTTGAAGATTCAATTCAGTATGTTGTTGTAGTTCAACACGAATTTGAGCTAAAGCAAAATCGTTTACTGGCGTTTTATAAGTAAATTCTGACTGATTTTGAGGTGCCGCTGAGATAATTTGAGGTGTTACTTCACGACAATCCACAATTTTTAATAATTCAACAATATCGACATATTTTGGTGTTAATCCACCACGAATCACATTATCAGAACATGCCATTAACTCCACGTTTTGTCCGCGAAGGTAAGCATGAGGAATACCCGCATCTTGGAAAATACCCTCTCCTTCTTTTAAATGCACAATATTAAAGAGATAAAAACACACCAAGCCGGCATCTAATTTTTCAGGCGAAATTGTCATGGCTTCCATGGTATAAAGCACCCAATAATCCGGGTTATCTAGCGCCAACTCGCCATTTCTATAAGGCTGTTGGTTAGCTTCAATAATAGGTAATAGCCAATTTGCGAGCGTTGATTGATCCGCCAACATAACATCTGCATAAAATTCAGCAAGGCTTTGTGTGCCAAGTTTTTCAGTCAAAGGTTGCAAAGAGGGGCGTGCACTTAATGTGGCAAGGATTTGAGCTTTTGTTTTAAAACCATGTAAAAGCCAGAAATCAGATAAGGCAATCATCATTTCTGGTTTATGATTTCTATCTTTATAAGTCCGCGTGCTGTCTGTTAATGCCACGCCTTTTGCATTTTCAGCCTCAAAGCCCTTTTCAGCTTGAGACTTAGTCGGGTGCAATTGAATCGACAATGGCTTTTCAACATCTAAAATCTTTAATAAATAAGGCAGTTCATCACCAAATTGCTGACGGCTCGCCTGTCCAAGTGCGGTCGGATTTTGCAATAAAAATTCAATAAGGGATTGCTTACCTGTTACATCCTCAATTTCAGAAGGTGCTGATGGATGAGCTCCTAACCACCACTCTGCACAAGGTTGATCTTTCGCTGAATGTAATCCAATCAATGATGCAATATAGTTTTTTCCGCCCCATGCATAATGCTGTACTTGGCCAGTTAATCGATAAATCATCTTTACCTTCTTTAAAAAAGAATAAGGATAAAAAAATCCGCTTATTTAAAGCGGATCTTTTAGTCTATAAATCTTATTTTGTTAAACTTAAAACAACCGATTCTCCAGCAATCACTTCACCTGATTTTTTCTCGATAGATGAAATTTCATCCATGTTAGAGATAACCACTGGTGTTAAAACTGATTTTGCTTTTGATTCTAATGTTGCTAAATCAAATTCGATTACTGTGTCGCCGCGTTTTACGCTTTGACCTTCGTGTGCGATGCGAGTGAATCCTTCACCTTTCAATTCAACGGTATCAATACCGAAGTGAACGAATAATTCAACACCCTCTTTTGATTCCATTGAAAAAGCGTGATTGGTTTCAAAAATTTTACCAATTACACCATCAACAGGCGCAACAATTTTGTTACCTGTTGGGCGAATCGCGATACCATCACCCACAATTTTTTCAGAGAAAACAACATCTGGTACATCTTCGATATTTACAATCTCACCAGAAAGTGGCGCATAAATTTCGACTTCCACTGTTTTGTTTTCTTTTGAACCAAATAATTTGTCAAATAAGCCCATTTTAATCTCCTATCTATTAAAGATGGCTAGTATTTTAACGTAAAACTCTGTTTTTGTATCTAGTTTAACGATTTTTCTGCTAAAAAAGCTTGAATTAATTGCTCAATTTCAGCAGAGGTTGGTTTTTGTAATGCTTCATCAGCTAAGGCTTTCACCTCTTGATAATTCACATGACGAATTAATTTTTTAATACGTGGCACAGAAATTGCACTCATACTAAATTCATCTAAGCCCATACCGAGTAACAATAAGGTTGCTCGTTCATCACCGGCTAACTCACCACACATACCAGTCCATTTACCTTCTGCATGAGAAGCATCAATCACTTGTTTGATCAAGCCGAGCACTGAAGGAGACATTGGATTGTATAAGTGAGAAATTAATTCATTACCACGGTCAACAGCTAGCGTATATTGCGTTAAGTCGTTTGTACCAATACTGAAGAAATCCACTTCTTTCGCTAAGAATTTCGCATTCACCGCTGCAGATGGCGTTTCAACCATGACACCCACTTGGATGTTTTCATCAAAAGCTTTACCTTCTGCACGCAATTCAGCTTTTAAGGTTTCAAGCACTGATTTTAATTCGCGAATTTCTTCTACTGAAATAATCATCGGGAACATCACGGCAAGTTTACCAAATGCAGACGCACGTAATACCGCTCTTAATTGCGCATGTAAAATCTCTCGACGATCAAGGGCAATACGTACTGCGCGCCATCCTAAGAATGGGTTCATTTCTTTTGGTAAATTTAAATATGGAAGCTCTTTATCACCGCCGATATCCATGGTACGTAATACCACTAGACGACCTTCCATTGCTTCAACCACTTCTTTATAAGCAATGAATTGCTCTTCTTCGCTTGGTAATTGATCACGATCCATAAAGAGGAATTCTGTACGGTATAAACCTACCCCTTCTGCACCATTACGATGTGCACCTTCGCAATCACGAATCGTACCAATATTCGCTACTACATCGACTTTATGACCATCAAGGGTCACAGCTGGTAAATCTTTTAATTTCGCTAATTCTGCTTTTTCTTCAGCGAGTTTTGCTTCTAAGGTTTTTAATTCATCAATTTCAGCTTGAGTCGGATTCACGTAAACACGGTTGTTTACCGCATCCAAAATAAGATAATCACCTGTATTTACTCGTGCTGTGACATCATTTGTCCCTACAATGGCCGGCAATTCAAGTGAACGAGCCATAATTGAGGTGTGAGATGTTCTACCACCAATATCCGTGATAAAACCTAATACTTTTTCTAAGTTTAATTGAGCAGTTTCTGATGGGGTTAAATCGTAAGCCACAAGGATGGACTCTTCGGTAATATCACCAAGATCCACAATATGCATGCCTAAAATATTTTTGATTAAACGATTACCGATATCGCGAATATCACCCGCACGTTCTTTTAAGTATTCATCATCAATTTCAGACAACATTTCAACTTGTTGATCGATGATTTTACTTGCTGCCACACTCGCATTCACTTTGTTTGAACGAAGATAATCAATAATTTCCTCTTCTAACTCTTCATCTTCAAGGATCATTAAATGGCCTTCAAAGATGGCCGCTTTTTCTTCACCTAAAGATTTTAATGCACGTTGATGAATAGAATTAAGTTGCTCAACTGCAGCTTCACGACCAGCATAAAAACGGGCAACTTCTGCCTCAACTTGATCTTCTGAAATTTTTTGCGTATCAAGAACAATTTTTTCTTCTTTTAATACTAAGGCTTTACCAAAAACGATACCTGGTGACGCTGGAATACCTGTAATCATACTTTTACCTTCCGAGATAATTTATTAAAGGTTAGATAAACAATAGCCATAGAATAGAAATCCTATGGCTAATCGTAAATTATTCTAAAGTAGGAATTAATGCTACTAAATGTTCAACGGCTTGTTGTTCGTCTTCACCTTCCGCCGAGATGGTGATTACAGTTCCTTGCGTTAAGCCTAAGGTTTGTAGCTTAAATAGGCTTTTCGCACTTGCACTTTTACCACCGGAGGTCACTGTTACATCAGAAGCAAATGCTTTAGCTTCTTTAACAAATTGCGCCGCCGGACGGGTGTGTAAACCATTAGGAGCTGTAATTTCTACATCTTTTGAGAACATAATGTTACCTCTATAGTAATTGTAAAATTTAGTCTATAAATCCGCTGTAGTATCTCTATTAAATGCCCAATAATCAAGGCTAAACACAAAAAAACTTGAGCTACATCACGAAATTAGGGGTACTTTATACCTAATTTACAGTAAATTGTCTACTACACAGAAAAATGACGTTGTGATTTTGTCTCACTTAAACTTTCAATTAAGCGATGATAATTCTCATAGCGTATAGGTGAAATCCGACCTGCTTCGACAGCCTCACGTAATGCACAGCCAGGATCGTTCAAATGCTTACAATCTCTGAATTTACATGTACCTAAGACATATTGAAATTCACGATAGCCTTTGGTGATCTGTTCTGGCTCCAAATGCCATAAACCAAACTCACGAATCCCAGGTGAGTCAATCAAATTACCGCCTTGTGGCAAATGATATAAACGAGAAGAAGTTGTGGTATGTTGTCCCAAGCCTGAGGTTTCGCTGATGCCACCGACTTGCGCATTGACGGTTGGTAAAATATGGTTAATTAAACTGGATTTGCCTACCCCTGATTGCCCTACAAAAATGGAAGTCTCATCACTTAAAAGTGCGGTCAATTTTTCCATATTTTTTCCGGTTTCAGCAGAAATGATGATGGTCTGATAACCAATATCACGGTAAATCTGTAACTGGCTTTCCACTTCCTGCTCTTGCTCGGCATCCAGTAAATCGCCTTTATTCACCACAATGACAGGTTCGATCCCCGCATTTTCACACACCACTAAATAACGATCGATAATATTGAGTGAAAGTACCGGCACCACCGCAGAAACAATAATAATACGATCGATATTGGCCGCAATCGGTTTCAGCCCATCATAATAATCTGGACGAGCAATTTCATTTTGTCTTGGGTGAATAGCTTCAATCACGCCACTCACACCTTGGAGCTGTTCATTGCCTTGTCGCCAAATCACTTTGTCTCCAACCACGAGACTAGAAAGTGTACGACGTAAATTACAACGGAAAATTTCGCCTTGCGCGTTTTCTACATCTGCATGAACCGAATAACGCGTGACCACTACCCCATCTTGGCTTTCGCCTAGCATATCATCTTGCCATTCCACTTCTTTCTTCTTGTGGCGATGCAAGGCTTTCGCGTTATTTGATTGAATTCGACGAGTTTGATTTTGCGTTAGTTTACGTTTGCTCATAAAGTGCGGTCGTTTTTTCCGATGTTTTTCGTTAAAATAAACGGGATTAAAAATGTTTATAGGATACCTTATATTATGCAATTAGATAAACAAAATCTGATTTGGATCGATTTAGAAATGACAGGATTAGATCCTGAAAAAGAACGAATTATTGAAATCGCAACCATCGTGACAGATAAAGATCTCAATATTTTAGCTGAAGGACCTGTGATCGCGGTGCATCAAAGTGATGAATTATTAAACAAAATGTCGGAATGGTGCGTAAAAACCCACACAGCAAATGGCTTAGTTGACCGTGTCAAAGCGAGCAAACTCACCGAACGTGCAGCAGAATTACAAACATTAGATTTTTTAAAACGTTGGGTACCGAAAGGTGCTTCACCGATTTGTGGCAACAGCATCGCACAAGATAAACGCTTTCTTTATAAATATATGCCTGATTTAGCCGATTATTTCCATTATCGTCATGTGGATGTCAGCACATTAAAAGAATTGGCTTCTCGCTGGAAACCAGAAATTTTAGATGGGTTCAAAAAAGGCAATACTCATTTAGCCCTTGATGATATTCGAGAGTCAATAAAAGAGTTAGCTTACTACCGTGAGCACTTTATTAATCTGGGTTGATGAAAACTTAGGCAAACTCAATCATTTGCAAAATCTGCGCTTGCGTTGAATAAATTTTTTCGTATAATGTTGCCTCATTCACCAATGTGAAATGCGGGAATAGCTCAGTTGGTAGAGCACGACCTTGCCAAGGTCGGGGTCGCGAGTTCGAGCCTCGTTTCCCGCTCCAAACTTTCACATGATGCCCTGCGGGAATAGCTCAGTTGGTAGAGCACGACCTTGCCAAGGTCGGGGTCGCGAGTTCGAGCCTCGTTTCCCGCTCCAAATTCTCAATCCGTTGCTGAAAAGCAGCGGATTTTTTTATTGTATTTTCCCTACATATTCCCTTCAAAATACGATAAAATTCCCCAGAAACTTTAACCTAAAAAATCACTCTAAGAATGACCGAATTAACCCAATACATTCCTGATGAAGGCACGATGCTCCGTTTTGGTAAAAAACTCGCAGAAGTGCTTGTAAAACAACCGAAAGATAACGCTATTGTGCTTTATTTTAATGGCGATCTCGGTGCAGGGAAAACCACTCTGACTCGTGGAATGGTGCAAGGTTTAGGCTACCAAGGCAATGTCAAAAGTCCTACTTATACGTTAGTGGAAGAATATAGCATTGCAGGAAAAATGATTTATCACTTTGATTTATATCGTCTTGCCGATCCTGAAGAATTGGAATTTATGGGTATTCGTGATTATTTCAGCCAAAATTGCATCTGCTTAATCGAATGGGCAGAAAAAGGTGAAGGTATTCTGCCTGAGGCTGATTTACTGGTGAATATTGATTATTACGATGATGCTCGCAACATTACGCTAATTGCTCAAAACTCAGTGGGCGAGCATATTTTGACACAACTATAAAACTGACTTACATGAAAGCAAAATTTTCGTTTCTTTTTGGAATATTTTCTCTAATTTCTACTACCGTATTTGCCGCCCCACAATGGACAATTGCGATTGATCCCGGCCACGGTGGTAAAGATCCCGGTGCTATCGGAAAAAATTTAGGCATTTATGAAAAGAATGTCACCCTTTCTATCGCGCAAGAATTAAAAGCCTTATTAGATAAAGATCCTAATTTCAAAGGTGTTTTAACACGCAGTAGCGATTACTACATTTCGGTGCCTGAACGCTCTGAAATCGCACGTAAATATAAAGCAAATTTCCTTGTGTCTATCCATGCGGACTCCTCTCTTAATTCAGATCAACGAGGTGCATCTGTTTGGGTGCTATCCAATCGTCGTGCCAACGATGAAATGGGGCAATGGTTAGAAGACGACGAAAAACGCTCTGAGCTTTTAGGCGGTGCAGGTAAAGTACTTTCCAATAACAATGACAAATATTTAGATCAAACCGTACTCGATCTACAATTTGGTCATAGCCAACGTACAGGCTATGAACTTGGTAACAGTATTTTACGTCGCTTTGCTCGAGTCACCTCCTTAAGCCGTAGTACCCCACAACATGCGAGCCTTGGCGTATTACGCTCTCCCGATATTCCTTCAGTTCTGGTGGAAACGGGATTCCTTTCCAATATGGAAGAAGAACAGAAACTGAATACCATTGCTTATCGTCGTCGTATTGCTTATATGATTTACGAAGGTTTGGTTGCTTATCGTAATGGTAATTTAAAAGCAATTGCCGTTCCACCTAGTGATGAGCAAGACAGCAAATCAACAAAATCAAACGATAAAAACAATGAAAAATCTGACCGCACTTCCGATGTCAAAGACAGCGGTATTCGCCATAAAGTGAAACCAGGTGAAAGCATTGGTAGCCTGGCGAACAAATATGATGTCAAAGTCAGTGAAATCATTGAGTTAAATAAACTGAAACGCAAAGAACTTTGGTTAAATGAAACCATTAAGATTCCTGATAATGGCAAAGGCAAAAAAGCGGAAGAACCAACTAAAAAAGAAGAGAAAAACATCGAAAAATCTGACCGCACTTCCGATGTCAAAGACAGCGGTATTCGTCATAAAGTGAAACCAGGTGAAAGCATTGGTAGCCTGGCGAACAAATATGATGTGAAAGTCAGTGAAATTATTGAGTTAAATAAACTGAAACGCAGAGAACTTTGGTTGAATGAAACCATTAAAATTCCTGATAACGGCAAAGGTAAAAAGGTAGAAGAAAAACCTAAATCGGATGATAAAGCCAAAGTCGATAACAAAGGAAAAAACAGCAAGATTGTTGAAGCTGAAAAAGCCGTTTCTAAAAAAGATCAAAAACAAGAAAAAGCTGAGAATAAAAAAGAGCCTGAGAAAAAAGGTAACGATAAAAAAGACACTTCTTCAAAAGAAAATGAGAAGAAAGATGATGGCAAGAAAGAAACCCCGCTTTACCATACAGTGAAAGCCGATCAAACTATCTATGCTATCTCTCGTGAATACAATGTACCGGTTAATCGTCTTTTAAAACTGAACCCAACATTGAAAAATGGCAAAGTCGTGACTGGTCAAAAAATTAAACTTAAAGAAAAATAAGGAATCCTAATCCTATGGCAATCAAAATTCTTTCTCCACAGCTGGCTAACCAGATTGCCGCAGGTGAAGTGGTCGAACGCCCTGCCTCGGTGGTGAAAGAATTGGTGGAAAACAGCCTTGATGCCGGCGCCAATAAAATTCATATTGATATTGAAAATGGCGGCGCCAGCCTGATTCGTATTCGAGATAATGGCAGTGGTATTCCTAAAGATGAATTAAGCCTCGCTCTCGCTCGACACGCAACCAGTAAAATTGCCGATCTCGATGATCTCGAAGCCATTTTAAGTTTAGGTTTCCGTGGTGAAGCCCTTGCCAGTATCAGCTCGGTTTCTCGTCTCACGCTTACCTCTCGCACGGCTGAACAAAATGAAGCGTGGCAGGTTTATGCTCAAGGACGAGAGATGGAAACCACAATCAAACCCGCATCTCATCCAGTCGGTACGACAGTTGAAGTGGCGAATCTCTTTTTTAACACGCCTGCTCGTCGTAAATTCTTACGTACCGATAAAACAGAATTTGCTCATATTGATGAAGTCATTCGCCGAATTGCTTTAGCGAAATTTAATATTGCTTTTACGCTCACACATAACGGCAAAATTGTTCGACAATATCGTCCCGCGACAAATGAAGAACAACAACTAAAACGCGTTGCCACTATTTGTGGCGATGATTTTGTTCAACATGCCTTACGCATTGACTGGAAACATGATGATTTGCATCTTTCCGGATGGGTGGCAACACCTGAATTTACACGTTCTCAAAATGATTTGAGCTATTGTTATATCAATGGACGAATGGTGCGTGATAAAGTGATCACCCACGCCATTCGCCAAGCTTATGCGGAGCATTTGCATACTGAGCAATACCCTGCATTTGTACTGTTTATCGACCTCAATCCACATGATGTCGATGTCAACGTGCATCCAACAAAACACGAGGTGCGTTTCCATCAAGCTCGCTTAATTCATGACTTTATCTGCCAAGGCGTAACAAATGCACTCAATGCTATTTCTCAAACTGAATTAGATTTAGCACCAGTGATGAATGAAGCAAGAGAGCCTTCGGCTTCGTATCAAATCCACTATGAATCTAAACCTAATCGTGCAGCGGCAGGACAAAATATTTTTGCCTCAAATTATCACCAGTCTCGTGAAAAACAATCAGAAAATCGACCGCACTTTTCAAACCGTAGTGAATACGTTCCGTCATATGGTTATCGTGAACAACCTACAAAGACTGAACAACGCTTATATGGGGAATTAGTACGTCCTGCAGAAAATTCTCAAGTTTTAACAAAACCTGTCGTTGAACAACTCCCACAGACAAGTGAACCAGGCTATTTACGCGCATTAGCATTAATTGAAAATAAAGCATTGCTTTTACAACAAAATCAGCAGTTTTATTTGATGTCATTAGCTAAATTGCAAACCTTAAATTATGAATTAACCTTACAACAAGGTGAAATTCCACAACAACCGTTGCTCATCCCGATTATTTTCCGCTTAGATGAAAAACAATTTGAACAATGGCAAAAACAAAAAGCTTTTTTCCAACAAAGTGGTTTTGAATTTATTGAAAATGAAGCTCAGTTACGCCTCACATTAAACAAAGTGCCTGCGGTTTTACGTACACAAAATTTACAAAAATGTGTGCTGAGCCTACTTGCTGAACATCTAGAAAATATGCCTGATTTTCTGACCGCTCTTTGTCAGACGCTAGAGGTGAAACCGATTCAAGTGTTAGCGGATGCCGTCAGCTTATTAAGTGAAACGGAACGCTTACTGAATAAAGCTCATCAAGAGAAATTTAATACATTACTGAAACCGATTAACTGGCAGCCTTTTTTAACTGATTTGTAATATGACACAAAAAACTGACTCCAAACCAACCGCACTTTTTCTGATGGGGCCGACGGCCTCAGGAAAAACAGATCTTGCTATTCAATTACGTCAAAGCCTGCCAGTGGAAGTGATCAGTGTCGATTCTGCATTAATTTATAAAGGCATGGATATTGGTACGGCAAAACCGTCTAAAGAAGAACTTACGCTTGCCCCTCACCGCTTAATTGATATTTTAGATCCCGCTGAAAGTTATTCTGCGATGAATTTTCGTGACGATGCGCTCAGAGAAATGGCCGATATTACCGCACAAGGTAAAATTCCGCTTTTGGTTGGCGGCACCATGTTGTATTACAAAGCATTGATTGAGGGACTTTCACCCCTTCCATCTGCTGATGAAAATTTACGCTTAGAGATTGAAGAAAAAGCACAAAAACTTGGCTGGCCAGCACTTCATCAAGAATTACAAAAAATTGATCCTATTTCTGCTGAACGTATCAACCCAAATGATTCACAGCGCATTAATCGTGCATTAGAAGTATTCTATTTAACGGGTAAATCATTAACGGAATTAACCGAACAAAAAGGCGAAGAATTGCCTTATCAATTTTTACAATTCGCTATTGCACCAGAAGATCGTGCGGTATTACATCAACGTATCGAACAACGTTTCCATAAAATGATCGAATTAGGCTTCCAAGAAGAAGTGGAAAAACTCTATCAACGAGAAGATCTCCATCCTGATTTGCCTTCTATCCGCTGTGTGGGCTATCGCCAAATGTGGGAATATTTACGAGGTGACTATGATCATGAAGAAATGGTCTTCCGCGGTATTTGTGCAACTCGACAATTAGCCAAACGACAAATCACTTGGTTACGAGGCTGGAAAACACCATTAAATTGGCTAGATAGTCTGCAACCGCAACAAGCCAAAGAAATCGTACTACGCAAGATTGACGAACATTTTAAGGGGTAAATTATGGCGCTTTCACTTCCGCTTTCGACTGAAAAACTCATTCAACTTGGCGAAGTGCTTTGCCAACATTTCCCTGAAATGAATCTTGCAGAAATAACCCAGCAAATCGAGCGGGACGCAACAGATCTCACGACACCAATCGGACAAATAAACTATGCCATCAGTCTGTCTGATTTCTTGGAAAAAGTCTTAAAAAAACACCCGCACTTTTTAGCTCAATGGTGGCAAACACCTCCTCAATTTTCTGATTGTCAACATTATGCTAGCCGTTTAGCTGACCAACTCTCCACTATCCAAAACGAAGAACAGCTTTACAAAACGCTACGAAATTTTCGTAATCAAGAAATGGCAAAACTTAGTTTCTGTCAAAGCTTGAATCTTGCCACCGTAGAAGAAATTTTTATTCGTCTTTCTCAACTTGCTGAGAGCCTTATCATTGGTGCGAGAGATTGGCTGTACAAACAAGCTTGCGAAGAAATGGGTACGCCTTGTGATGAAAATGGCAATCCTCAGCAACTCTATATTCTTGGTATGGGAAAATTAGGTGGTTTTGAGCTAAATTTCTCCTCTGATATTGATTTAATTTTTACCTATCCTTCACAAGGCGAAACTGTTGGAGCAAGACGAGCCGTTGATAACGCCAAATTTTTTACCCGTTTAGGACAACGTCTAATTAATGCGTTGGATCAATTTACGCCAGATGGTTTTGTCTATCGTACGGATATGCGTCTTCGACCTTTTGGCGACAGCGGTGCACTTGCCTTAAGTTTTTATGCGATGGAGCAATATTACCAAGATCAAGGGCGAGACTGGGAGCGCTATGCCATGATCAAAGGACGTATTTTAGGCGCCGATGAGCAAGATCCTAACGTAAAAACCTTACAACAATTACTTCGTCCTTTTGTATATCGACGCTATATTGATTTTAGTGTGATTCAAGCTTTACGTGAAATGAAAGGTAAAATTGAGCGTGAAGTGCGTCGTCGTGGCTTAAAAGACAATATTAAGTTAGGCGCAGGCGGGATTCGAGAAATCGAATTTATTGTGCAAGTTTTTCAACTTATTCGAGGCGGACGTGAGATTAAGCTTCAACAACATGAATTGCTTAAACTTCTTCCTGAAATACGAGATCTCGGTTTAATTACACCTCAACAATACCATGAATTAAGAGACGCTTATATATTCCTTCGTCGTACTGAAAACGTGCTTCAAGCCATTGATGACCAACAAACGCAACTTCTGCCAACAGATGAAGAAAATCGCCTTAGATTAATGGTCGCTTGTCGAGAATACACTTATTTAGATGAGAACAATCAGGCTACGATAAAATCTTATCCAATTGAAAACTGGGATGATTTCTATCAAACACTACAAGCACATCAACAAAAAGTGCGGTCAGTTTTTGATGCGTTAATTGGTGAAGAAAAAGATGAACGTACCGATGACAATAATCAGTGGATTGATTTTTTAGAAAGTGACCTCGATGATATTGAACAAATGCTGGTCGATAATCGCATTGATGAGGACGCAATTTCCGATATCTTAGATAAACTTATTCAATTCAAAGATGCACTCGCTCGCCGTGTTATTGGTGCTCGTGGTCGAGAAGTTTTAGCTCACTTATTGCCAAATATCTTCACTCAAATATTTGAGCAAAAAGATTACCGCACTTTATTGCCACGCATCCTCAATATTGTCGATAAAATTGCGAGTAGAACGACGTATTTGGAATTGCTCTTAGAAAATCCTCAAGTCATTGAGCAGCTTATTGAACTATGTTCACAATCACAGATGATTGCCGAACAAGTGGCTCGCCACCCTATTCTACTCGATGAATTATTAAATACTGAGGCACTACGTAATCCATTACCGTTCACGCAGTACCCTGACGAATTAAAGCAATATATGCTGCGATTACCGCAAGACGATGAAGAGCAATTTATTGACGGTTTACGCCAATTCAAACAGTCTATTTTATTACGAGTTGCAGCCGCTGATATTCTAGGCGTATTGCCTGTTATGAAAGTGAGCGATCATATCACTTATCTGGCTGAAGCAATTATTGATGCCGTTGTCAATTTTGCCTGGCAACAAGTCAGTCAACGCTTTGGTGTACCTGAACATCTAGTAGGTAAAACAGAAAAAGGCTTTTTAGTCATTGGCTACGGTAAACTAGGCGGAATTGAACTCGGTTATAAATCTGATTTGGATTTAGTCTTTTTATACCAAGCTGTTGAAGGCCAAACCATTGGTGGGAAAAAATCCATTGATAGTAATCAATTCTATTTAAGACTAGCTCAAAAAATTGTCAGCATTTTTAGCATGAATACCAGTGCAGGCGTACTTTACGATGTTGATATGCGATTACGTCCTTCAGGCGATGCAGGCTTATTAGGCTGTTCGCTTCAAGCATTTGAAAACTATCAACTCAATGAGGCTTGGACATGGGAGAAACAAGCACTTGTCCGCAGTCGTGCCATTTTTGGAGAAACTGAATTAAAAGCAGAATTTGAAAAAATTCGCTGTAATGTACTTTCCGCTCAAAGAGATATTAATCAGCTAAAAATCGAAGTAAGAGAAATGCGTGAAAAAATGTACGAACATTTATCTCATACAAAAGACGGCTTTTTTAATATCAAAACCGATCGTGGCGGCATTACCGATATTGAATTTATCGCCCAGTATCTGATGCTCGCGAATGCTCCAGCTAATCCAATATTAACCAAATGGTCTGATAACGTCCGTATCTTTGATTCAATGGCAGAATATCATATTATTTCTCTAACAGAATGTGAAAAGCTCAAATCCTGCTACGTGACACTACGTAATAAAATTCATCACCTGAACTTATTAGGAAATCCTGTCATTGTTGATGATTCAGCGTTTGCAGAAGAAAGAGAGTTTGTTTGTTCTTTCTGGCAAAAACTTTTCCATTAAAAAATAATAATATATTTTTATATCATTGCTAATGACATAAAAAACCGCATATAAAATATGCGGCTTTTAAGTTAATGCAACTATACGAATAAGTTCAGAATATTAATGAGTTTTAGCTGCTATAAAATTTTTGAATCCTTGTTCTGCATTTTTAAATGAAGAAATATCACACCTAAATCCTTCTGCATCTACATGTTTTTTAGAGGCGCTGAGTATAGCTTTCTCTAATTTGGAGTCTGATTTAGCCATATTATAAAGCTTAATAAAATTATCTTTAACCAATGGAACATTATTTTCTATCATATAAGGACGTAATAAATGACCAAAAAAATACTCTTTAACATAGTTTTGCTCAGACTGTCCCATATCACGTAAAGTTTTACTTAAACTCTCATCCATAAATCTCTGCCACTTATACGCTATTTTTTGGGGACAAGTTTTACTATATGTAGCTGCTATAACACTAGCAACCCCAATTTTCTTTAAATCATCCTCACTGAACTGAGCAGTTTGCTGAGGCTGCGAAATAACATTAGACATATTTGTATTAGGCAGATTTACACTACTCTCACAGCCTGATATAAGCAAAACAATTGCCATCACTGGAAGTAACTTTTTCATTTTGATTCCTTAATAAGTATTACAAAAAACTTGATTACCAATTCGGTTACAAAAGGTGTTTCTTGGTCTATTCTGACCGACACTTTGGATAACCTGATTATTTTGTTGTTGATATGCTCTATAAGCCGCACTTTGAGCAGCATCAAATTGAACATCTGCACTTGTCACATTAGCACTTACAGCTGTAAGAGCATAAGAATGGCTTGTAGAAGTTACAGGGAATTGATTTCGATATTGCTCAACAGCTCCTCCAACCCAAACAGCTTGGCACGGTTGTACCTGAATAACACCTCTCTGAATATCTTGTTCTGAAATATTATAATAGGCATTATAAGGAGTATAGCCAACAAACTGTCCTCCGCAGATTAATCTTGCATTTTGTGGTGAAGAGTTATACCAAACATGTAAGCCTGATGAGCAAGCAGATAAACCTAATAGCGTAATCCCCAAAAGAGAAATCGATTTAATTAGACTATTCATCGTATTTATCTTCCTTGATTTAATTGATAGTTACCTTTGCGATAAACTGTAATATAAAGCCCAAAAGGTTCCCATTGATATTCAAGAGAATAAAAAGGATTTTCTTGAATAATTTTTTTCATAGCTTCATCTACAATATCTTTATCCCAATCAACTGCTAGATTTACTTCTTTTTTAGGAGTTTCATAATCATTTTTCAAAATTTGGAATGGTGTTTTCAATATATTAGAAACTCTTTCATATACCTCTTTTGATGATATTTCACTCATATATTCCTCTCGTAAGATTAAATTTTAATTTTTATCAATATTATTTTATTCTTTCTGTCAAGAAAGAGTAAATCCAGTATACTG
The DNA here is from genome assembly GCF_905207935.1 of uncultured Haemophilus sp. GTDB lineage: Bacteria > Pseudomonadota > Gammaproteobacteria > Enterobacterales > Pasteurellaceae > Haemophilus_D. The sequence continues at coordinate 177 of NZ_CAJLNI010000014.1, read as the reverse complement.
GGTTATATATTTGGGAATAATTCGTAAAAATAAAGAAAAAATAGAAATAGAAAAACCCCAAGCCATTCAGCTCGGGGTTCTACATTCAGTACCTGGCGGTGTCCTACTCTCACATGGGGAAACCCCACACTACCATCGGCGCATCGGCGTTTCACTTCTGAGTTCGGTATGGGGTCA
>NZ_CAJLNI010000013.1 GCF_905207935.1 uncultured Haemophilus sp. | reverse complement strand
TTTAATGATAATAGGGGATTTTGTAACACATTTTTAAGAAAAGTTATCAATTAATTAGATATGTTTAATATTTAGAAACTAAGGTTTCTGAAAGGTGGCTTTATGGGAAACTCTAAAGAATGGTTTTCAGCAAATGAATTAAAAGACTTGGAAGGATTACCAAATTCCCCTCAAGGGATAAACAAGAGAGCAAGAACTCAAAACTGGAAAAAGAGAGAGAAGGACGGAGTACAGGGCGGTGCGCTTGAATATCATGTGTCATCGCTTCCACCAGCGGTACAAAGGGAGTTGGGCTTTTACCCCACTGAAACGCGAACGCTTGTCCCGGATATTGCTGAAACAGTAGGACGTTATGTGAAAGAGGCGATAAATAAGCCCACCGAGCTTGTTAGTGTGCCTTTTTATAAGACATTTGCCTCAGCTGGCTTTGGTGCGTTTAATGATGACGTGTATGAACCTGATGATTTTGTGGGGCTAAGCGCGCGCTGGTTGCAGCAACGCGGCCTTCAAAAGAATAAACTGGCATTTATTCTAACCTCCGGCGATAGCATGACCCCAACAATACACCACGGCGATATGTTATTAATCAACCGTGCCGTAACCACGCCGCGTGATGGGCAGATATATGTTATCCGTTCTGGCGATCAGCTTTGGGTTAAGCGCGTCCAGGGTATTCCTGGCGGCATTCGCTTGATTAGTGACAATAAAGAAATCTACGCCCCGATAGAGTTGATGTTTGAAGACAACGCAAATTTTGAAGTGATGGGGCAAGTAGTTTTTATCGGTCATGATTTAATTTAAACCGAATTTAAATCGCTTTTGATGTTTCTCACTTTTAGCGGTTAAATCGGCAAGTTTTAGAAAATTTTTCCCATTTCATTATTTCTATTTTTATACCAATAAAAAAGGGGCTGGCACACCGCCAAGCCCCGTTTTATCTAAATCCATCCCACTTATTCCCGAAAAATTCCGCCAAATCCCTATTTGTTTCTTTGTTTCTCATTTTAAGTGATTGGATACACTAAATTCATAAACATCAGATTCAGAAATAATAAGGAAAATGATGAATCGAAATAAAATTTACCATGATCTTGGCTTTTCTATTCGCAAAGTCAATAAAGATGAAATAGAAATCAAAAACTCAACTTTTGATGGCTATTTACGTGGTTTCTTCAGAACTCTAATTATTGGTATTTTCTCTGTAATTGCATTTTTAGATTACCAACATAATAAAACTCCTCTATTGGGAATATATCAGTCAATAGAAAAAGACTTTATATGGGCTTTTAATCCAGACAAAATAATTAAGCCTTTATATAGTGAATATGTTATTTTTGAAACTAACCCAGAAATGATAAAAAAATACAATATAACAGAAAAAATAAAATCTTATGAAGAATACAAAGAACCATACTTAAAAAAGCATTTCTGGGATCGCATTTCTGCATATCTTTATTTGATTGGAATCCCTCTAGTCTTTTTTCTCTTTTTCTACCCTCGCCACCGCTCTATTCGTCTTAACCGTAAAGAGCGGGTGATTTATATGCAGGCATTTCATAAAATTTTTGTCATTCCGGTGCCGGATAAAGGTGACCCATTGATGGGCATGAAATATAACCGCTTTAGCTTTTATATGTTCGGTAGCCGTAAACAGTTTGCTTTATTGATGACGGGACTTGTAGTGGAAGGGAAATACACCGAGGCTGAACTTTTAGGTTGTTATCCCTTGCCAAATCCTCTGCATAACATGCACCTGATTAAAGCCATGCGGGAGTTTTTTACTCAAGAAAACCCTGAGTTTTTAAAACATATTGGTCGGTTTTATCGCACACCATGGCTTCGTCCTGCCATTGCTTTTTGTAACAGTTTCAGTTTTATTCGTTTTCCCATTTCCAGTCGGAAGAAAATCGACCGAGCTATCGCAGAACACAAAGCATTTTGGAATTCGCTTTCTTACAAACAACAAATGCAACGCTATGCTAAAGCCGTCAAAGAACAACAAGAACTTAATGAACAACTTGCCTCAGAAGGTTTAATTAACGAAGTGAATGATGACTGGGAAGAAACCGAAAAATCACCGGCTTTAAGTGGTTAGCAAGGTTTTAGTTATATATTAATAAAAGTGCGGTAGAGAATCGAAATGTTTTTAAAACATGTAAACAATTAACCTTACTTTAAAGTAGAGTTTATTTACCCCCTTAAATATCATGGGATTTAAATACTCTAACCATTTAAAAAATTTACTTATTTCATCTAAAATTTAATGTTAAATCGTTTATAATTTGATATAGTTATGCTTGTCTGTAAAGACAATAAATATATTCATCTTTAAAGTTATTAGGAGAATTTTATGCCTACACCAGCATTTATTTCCATTGAAGGTAGTAATCAAGGAAAAATTACAGCAGGTGCATTTACCGAAGATTCTGTCGGTAATGTTTATGTTGAAGGTCATGAAGATGAGATCATGGCACAAGCGATTAGCCATATCGTGACTGTTCCAACTGATCCACAATCAGGTCAACCATCTGGTCAACGCGTTCACAAAGCATTCAAATTTACTTGCTCTTTAAACAAAGCAGTACCTTTAATGTATAACGCATTAGCTTCTGGTGAAATGTTACCAAAAGTTCAAGTAACTTGGTTCCGTACCTCTATCGATGGTCGCCAAGAAGAGTTCTTCTCAACAGTATTAGAAGATGCTGTAATTGTTGATATGAACTTAGTGATGCCAAATGCTCAAGATCCAAGCAACGCACCATATACTCAATTATTAGAAGTAAGTATGAGCTACCGTAAAATTAACTGGGATCACACTATTGCCGGCACATCAGGTTCTGATGACTGGCGTAGACCGCAAGTTTAATTTTATCTACTTGATGAAAAAGCTAAATAGATTCCTATTTAGCTTTTTTATTTTCTATGAAAAAAGGGAAATATTATATTTCCCTTTTACTTAATTAATTATTTTCTGGAAACTTCACTTCTTCTTCATTAATTTCCATTGGTTCTAAAGAGCTTTTACCTTCTTTTTCCGTATCAAGTAATTTTGATGGTAATCTAAAGTTGCTTAATACGCCACCAAAGAACGGATTTGTGCCATTTTCTACCGTTAATCTATAATTGATCGCACCGCCATTTAATTTAAATGAGAGATCAACAGATTGTCCATTCGCCTTCTTCGCTGCTTGATCTAGCACTCGGAATAATGACCATTCACCTGTACGACGAAGAGTTGATGTTTCTCCAGTTGATGTAACGAGCGTTAAGCTTGTTTCTACATCTTGTCGTGTCGTATTTGGCCAAATTAAACGACTTGCAGATGGCACCTCATGGCTATACTTCAGCAACTGCCCATCAATATTAAATGTTGATGCCGTGAACTTACCAGAAAGCCCCAACGGTTTTAAGCTGAAAGAAATATTCACATTACCTGAAGCATCAAAATAATCTCGTTGAATATTTTGTAAATCCTGAAGTGCGGCTAAAAATGATGATGAAATCACGCTTTCACCGTTCACGACAGAAAGTTCCGCATTGTCTTCTAAGAAGAATTTTAAATAATCATTATAAAAACGCTGCACTCGTCCGTTTGGCCCAAAGAACTCACGGAAATCATCCAATGAGATATTTTCGCTTGCCTTACGATTTAATGGGTAGCGATTTGCGATTCTGCTCTTATAGAAACCATATACATTACGATTCCATAGTGCATTGATCTCACTTAATGCCGTTTTTAGTTCTAGTGTCCAAGCCTCATCCGCAACTTTATTTAATTGAGTTGAAAGAGGCTCTGCCATTTCATTCGCTAAACGTTTTAAATCAACAGTTGGATTTGTTCGTTCTAAATTAAGCTCTGCCATAATGGCTTTCAATGCAGTTTGAGATGGCTCCGGTGATTTCTGAATCGTCTGCATATAGAATTTTAACTCAGACAATTTTTTCATTACCGTATCCATATGCGGCTGTCCAGCATCTGATGCGGCTTTTACCTCATTAACCAAAGGAGCAAAATGTTGTGCAATTTGCAATGAGGCCATTTGATTTGCTGTAGCTACATTTGTATTTTCATTACGATTTTCAGCATTAATTCCCGATAGACTTGGATAAATATCACTGTTCTTATCAATTAAATTAATCATTTTTTGTAATGGTTTTTCATTACCAGTTAAAGCATCTAATACGTCTACTGCATGACGCAAATCAACAAAATGAATAATCTCTAAATTATTTAGTGCATCTTGCCATGTCTGAATGTAGTCCGCGATGTAACGCTCTCGAATCTCTTCAGATAAATTGACAAGCTCTTCTTTTGAATAATTCGTCGTTTGCTGTTTACCTAGCACCCAAGCATCTATCGCAGCAAGTTGCAGCAAATCCTGAGCCTTAGGATCATAAAAATCTTTATATGCCCAATCAGTAAATAGTGGACTAATTAATGTGCCATACCAACTAATATTTTTATCTCTAAAGAACGTTTTAGGATCTTCAGTTGTAAAATCGGTTTTAAATATAGTGGTAAAAGTTTGCCCAATTTCAGCTTTCAAATCAGTGGCTGGCTGCAGTTCTGTATTTGCCAGAATTTTAAAGTTTTGATAAACACGGTCCGCCAGTGGTAATTTGCTGTATTCCTGCTGTTTATCTGCAATTTTCTTATCAAACATGCTGAGATCGGGATCTACATGTTCCATTGCATAACTAAAATGAGCCATAAGCTGACGCTGAATATCTGGATTCTTAGGATAATTTTTTTGCAGATATTTCGTCATCCACTGCTCAGGAATTTTAACCTTTCTATTTGCCATATCGTCAATCATTCGATAAACACGCAATAGCTCAAGTCCTTCATTGCTATCTTCAGGTAAAGCGTCCATTTGCTCAATCAATCCCATCGCAATTTCAGGTAAAAAACGCTCCCCAAGGAATTTTTTATAGGCTTCACTTACTTTTCCGCCTACTTTTTTACCTTGGTACAACCCAAAATCTTTAATTATAGGTAAGGCCTTTTCATAGTCTCCATAACCATATGTTGCCTGACGTAATATGTTCAATGGTTTTAATAAATTACGTCCTGTTGGATCCATGGATTGGCTAATATTCATCTGACGGAATTCTTCTGTCAATTTTAGAATTTTTACTGATGTTGTTTTATTTTGATAGAAGTAATTTTGCCATGTCGCTAAAACACAAATACCACAAACAGCCATCGCAATAGCGCCTAAAATAAATTTACGTTTACTGCGTCGAATTTCTTTTTCGTTATCACTAACGAGTCCTGCTTCAGGATAAATAATATTTTGAAAGAAATTATACGTGAAATAGGTTCTTTGAGAGCGCTCTGGCAAATAGCTTGGCACAACATGAGGTAAATCAAACTGCTTAGAAATAGCTGCTTGATAAAAATCCATTGGAATGCCTTCTTGGAAGATAGAAGAAAAATACACACCACGAACATAAGGTGTAGTTGTGAAACGATCGCTCTCTAATACATCGCTAATAAATTGAAGCAGAATATTCTGCATACCACCTAATTGGCGAGCATACATGTAAAGTGACTCTCGTTCTTCTTGTGAAATTGTTCCTGCTAATTTATCAAAAACAATTTCCTCGATCTCTTTAACAAAAGCACTATAACTATCAGCCAACTCTTTTGTCCAATTATCGATTTGTTCATCTGTATTTAATGTGAAAGAAAAACCTAAATTTTTATGACGTTCAGCTTGTTTCAAATCATTATAGAATGTTTCAAAACCCTCAATAAGATCGGCCTTGTTTAAAACAACATAAACGGGTATACGCGCCCCAAACTGTTCAGTTACTTCACGGATTCGGTTGCGTAATATAACAGCTAATGCTTGTCTATCACTGTGATTTGATGCAATTAACTTTGGAAGATCAACAACTAAAATAATGCCATTAATTGGTCTTTGTGGGCGAACATCATTAATCCAATCAAGTAAATGTAACCATAGTCCTTTTGCAATTTTGCCATCTGGATCACGTTCCGTACCTAACTGCTGAATCATTCCACCTTCAGGATCAAGCAAAATAGCATCATCACTTGCCCACCAGTCAATTTGATATAAAGAATTCTCGCGCATATAACGCTTAGAGGTTCGCTCTACTGCGGTAAGAGTAAATTTTTGGTTCGAGCGATTAATAAAGCTTGTTTTACCAGCTTCATCAGAACCGAGAACCATATACCATGGAAGCTGATAAATGTAATCTTTATTAGATAAATGATTTTTAAGTGCTTCAGACATCAGTTCAAGGCTGTCATCTTGATCCTTGATATAAGGGAGAATAATGTCTTTTTCCTCTTGCTCTTTCTCTAAATCATTTTTTTCTTTGTTTAAGCGAGCGTTCTTGAGTTGAAGTTTCAAAATAGCAATAATTGCTAAAGTAAGCAAAACAACAACGGTGGCAATAATTCTGCTGCCCATTCCAACTTGTTTCGCTAAGTCATAATCCCAACCTTTTTCATTTGAAAGGCCTGTGAAACTCCAAGATGTACCATAAGTCCAAATTCCGACAAAAATAAGAATTAGACCTAATGTAAGTAATACTGGGAGTGAATTTCTAAGATGCGAAAAAATAGGACGCGTAAACTGGCGAAAAATTCCTAATAATTGGTTCAAATAATTCATTCATTATCCTTTAATAATTTATCTTTTAATTGTTCTATTTGAGTAAAAAAAGTACTATCCCACTCTTCAACTGTGTATTTTTTACAGTGATTAATCAGTTCAGACAGCTCATTAAGCGCAATCGATAACATATCCTCTTTTAAGAAAAAACGTATTTTCTCAAATTGTAAATAATGCTTTGTTCTAACATCAATCACTGATTTTAACTGTTCATCAATTTTTTTCAGAACAGACACAAAACCTTCAGCCGAATAAAGTTCATCAAGATCACTCTCTAATGAGTTTTGTACTGAAGCTTGAGTGCTTACATTCACACTATTATTATCGGAAAGCCAATCCGAAACAATATCACTCAAAAAAGGCTCACCATTTTGGAATTTTGCTAAATGAAATGTAGGAAACTTATTAACAAATTGTTCAGTTACACTTCTAATCGTTTCTGCCGCCTCTTTAAATTTTAAAGCTTGGCAACATTTTGCAGACAAGTAGCTCCCTTCAATCCAATATGGGCTTGTTGTTAACGTTTTTTCAATACGATTTAATAACTCCACACTTGGTGATGAAACAACTAGATCCCGATAATCACTTACTTTATCAAGTGGAACGGATTGCATGGCTGTAATACCTTGGCTATTCATCTCTGGTAATTGGGTAATACTATGCCATAGTCCAAATCGACGGCTTACATAACCCAATATTGATGAAGGCTGTAATTCACAACTGGTATCCGCAACTTGAAAATAAAATTGTTTTAATTGACGGGCATTTGCCAGTTCAAACTTATTTACGTCAGGAATATTTAAAGGAACGTTCTCTGCAGAAACTTGGCTAGCAGTAATTGGTGCATCTGTAGCCGTTTGGTCTGGTACGACTTTATTCACTTCTTTTGTCTGAGAATTCTCAACAAAATCTGACCGCTCTTTTACGAAACGTCGTAATCGAGCTAAAGTAGACTCAACACCTGGAAGTTTTTCATTTAATTGAAGCGAAAGTACCTCTATAAGTTTGTCTATCTGCTCATTTTCTACTGCCGTAAATCTTACATCTGTATTATTTGATGCTGCGTTTTCAAGGCGTTCAAAGATCAGTGTAATGAACTTTCCTTTAAAACGATTAATTGTATTATCGGTTGAAGGCTTAGGATAAGCATTAAAAAGAAACTTCTTATTGAATTCAGAGAACAATGATAGAAAGTCAACAAGATTAGACTTAAATCCTTTATAAAGTAAGGCATAACCTAGATATTGTAAAACCTTATAATCTTTACAAGACTCAGATAAATACCGATGAGAATTTGAAATAATCCCTTCCCAATCAATCGTATCATGCTGCAACGAACCAAACTTCATGACTTGCTCATCAAGCGCAGAAAAAACGATACCCTCTTCATCAGGTGTACCGACGGGGAAATATTCTCCAGCAATATCATCTAAAATGCTCTGATACTTCATTTTACCAACCACATTCTTTTCTTATTGGCGCAACTTGAGATGCAAGTCCGTTATTTTTGAAAATAAACTGACGATCTTCTTGAGGAAGAGAAACTGAAAAAGTATCAATATATAAGATTGATTTTAATTGTTGTATTGCATAAAGCCCTCGTCCAGCATCTAGCAAATAACCTCGTTCGGCACTCTGCCAATCAATTTTAGATGCAGTATGATTTGTATCGTTATTGGCAATATGAACATTCAGTAAATTATGTTTAACGGGTTTATCTAATGCAATTTGGAATCTTGTGATATTGTCTTTGCAAGCAACATATATTGAGGCACTTCCGTCATTACTTAATAAAGCAAGTTCTAAATTATTTTCAGCCCAAGCATCTCGCCCATCAACTTTAGCTAATGTAAAAATATCACCAACTAATTTAGGAACAAGATTACTGACCACACGATCATCTATCATTTGCTCTCTAACCGGTGTGTTAAATACCTTATCAAAACATGCAAGACGATTAATATTTGACTTAATTGAAACACATTGCTCTGCTTTATCCATTTTTTCTTCAGATAAACTATTTGCAGAATATATTGATAAGAAAAAAGCAAACATCGCTTTATATACAAAAGAAAAACGCGGTGCCATAGCAAAATCCCTCATTACTACATATTATTAATAATGTCATTTACATTATTAATAATCTCAGTTGAATATGAATCCAAGAACATACTATATAAGAAATAAATTAACGCAAAAGCAAATAATGTTCCCCATGCAACACGGTTTAATGACAATGGTTTCTTTACCGTATAATCACTTTTGTAAAGATACATTTGCTGATTTCTCTGATAATCATACCCACGTAATGGTCTCAGTGTTTTTTGTAATTTAATTAAAATATTTTGAATATTTTCTTGACCATGTGGACTAAGGGCATACTGTCCTTTAAATCCAAGAGCTAAACAAATGTACATAAATTCGAGCAATTCATGATATTTTTCAGGTTCAAGCATCGTTCTTGATAAGATCGAGTAAAACTTTTCTCCACCCCATGTTTCATTATGAAAATGAGCAAGTAAAGAACGCTGCCCCCAAACTGAAGAGCTTCCCCAAGGCGTTGCCATCACCATTTCATCAATAAATGTACACACACAATATCGGAATGAAAGCTGGAATGCACTGTCATAGTTCAATTCTTTTACTTTTTCACTCAATGCCATGATTTCATTTTGCATTCTAGTATATAAACTTCCGATATCCTCTACGGACGATAATTTTCTTAGTCTAAGAGCTGTCGCTAATAGTGGGTTTGCCAATTCAACTAAGGCATTGTAGGAGTGGGTTTGTAATTGAAAGTCATAGTCAATATCAAAATCAACATTTCCAACTTGCTCATAAAGAAGATCAGTTTTTTCATTAATTACTGGCACATTATTTGTAATGAAAACTCGATCTGAAGGCATATCAATTGATGAATTATATGTATTCAACAACTCTCTATTATTCATTATGCTAAATCTCCACGAATAGCCCAAAATTCAATCTCTAATCCTGGATAATTTCCTGTAATATGGAAACCAAATCCAGATGAAGTCAGCAAATTCTCCCAATATGGTGATGTTTTATCTAATTGGAAATACATAAAACCAGAATGGTAAGGTAAATATCGAGGAGCTACAGGTAGAGCACTCACAGGAACACCTGGCAATTGTAAATGAACAAGTTGATTGATTTGCTCGATACTTGATATCTTGGTTTGTTGAATAAACTGATTCTTTAATAATTCTGGTTGTAAATGAGCTTTTACAGCAATGATAAATTCAGCTGTAGAATAAAGTGATGCATCATTAACCTGAGCCGTATAAATTCCATATTGACGAGCAACAACTGGCAATGGTACAACTTTTGTATTTGTCACGATACTTAAATAGGACTTAATATCATTAAATAAGGGCTCTAAAGAAGTCGCTGGATTTTCATGAAGATAATCATAAAAAGTTTCTGAAAATCGTTCTTTCAAAACAAAAGTAGTCAGCTCGCTACGTAATGAAGCAAGTAATTCATAAACAGATAAAGGATGTACTTTACCTAATTTCACAATGCTTTTTATTAACGGTGAAACTCTATTAAGGCTTAAAAGCATAAGGAAATCATTAACATCAGCTACACCAGATTGTTCTGGACGCCCAATTCTGCTCACAATATTTTGTGCTCGTAATGAAACTAAATCAGATAACTCTGCTAATTTTTTCATGAAGACCGGCATTGCATTAATATGCAATGACATAGGATAAAATGCTTCATCTAATATAACTTGATGATCTAATGTAATATCCTTAATCTTTGCTATAGGTAAAGAAACATAATTACTTAAATCATCTAATGAAGATTTTAGAAAATATTGATTTTTCAACAACTCAAGCTGAGTATAGTTTCCACTTTCACTATGAGAGTCTTTCACTTCAGTAAAAACAATCTCACTTCGGAAGTCCATTGAATCTGAATTACTTGGTGAATATTTAATTTCACCTTCTCCATTTGTAACAATAGGCAAACAAAGATAAATCGTTTCACCGACAAGATTGCTAGTTACACCAATTGGAGAAGGTAAACTATCTGTTAAAGGTAAATCAAAAAGTGTTCCATCTGGCATCACACCTTTGCATTCGGTAATGCCAAACTTTCCAAAAGAAAGCTGCTGTTGATCAAAAGCAATTTTCTCAAAACCTAGATTATAAGCCGAGATATCAATAACTTGCTTCAGTTGTGATGTTAAAAAACGGCTTTCTTGCTGAAAATGTTGAGGCCTAATGAATAGGCCTTCTTTCCACAAAACACGATTTGATAAAGACATGGATTAATTATCCTTAAAAATTTCAACTTTAGAGTCTAACACACGAATTAACAGTGGATAACTTTCTCCACCTTTAGGTTTGACTTGTACAATACCTTTCCATTTGCGGTTTTCATAACCATTAAAAAGAGCTACAACTCCGATATAATGAGTTTTTTCATTCATTTCTTCTGAATCCACAAATCTGAACTGATTCGGTGCAATAATTAAATCAATATTTGAAACATATGTTTTGCCCAATGATTCAGTGAAATCATTACCACGAAAATCATCATATGTACTACTCAAAAATAGCGACTTATCCGTTAATTGGAAAACTTTTAACATGACAGGGGTTGCTCTAGCATCAGCCTTTCCATTTTCCTGCTCAATAATTTGCTTATCGGAATTGGTACTATTGGCCGTCGCATTTTTTTTGTATTCATGAGCTGTCATTGGACGTTTAGCTTGAGGTTTTAAAGCATCTAAATCTTCGAACTCTGCTGCAGCTTCATCACTTACTACAGCAATAGCATCATCTTTTGGAGAATAAACGTTAATATTTGCACGATCCGTTGCGTAAATAGAAAGTGAATAAGTCGATGGTTTTACTAAACGTGGATTAACACTCGGTCCATTATCTGAAGAGCATCCCGCCACAGTTAATGCAACAGTAGTAAACATAAATAAAGATTTTAATTTCATAAGATTTCCTTAGTTATTTAATAAAAAAGAGAGGATCTAAAATAGGCTCCACTTGTTTTGACTTTGCATCATCTTTATCTTTTAAAGTTGATACAGAATTCTGTATTTTTTCATATTCAATTGTAGATATCGACTTTACTAACTCATTTGGTGACTCATTAACATCCAACGGGGTATAGTATTCCAACACACTATGAATATGAGGGTTAAAAAATTTATATTCTGTAGACCCAAATTGATGAGGCATCGCATTCATTAACTCTGAAGAAGGCTCATCATCTACTTTTAATGCCAATAAAGGGTCTAAATTCGTATCATTTGCTTTTAATTCAAGTAAATCTTGATTAATGCTCTCTTTCTCAAAATCATAATGATATTGCTGAGAATGTCCTAAATTTAAGATTGTATTATCCGTTTGTTTATTTAATAAATAAGATAATTCATCTTGTAAAGTAACCATCTCTGCTTCATTAGTAAAAATCTTAGCTCTAATCTTATAATTGCACAGAGAAATGAGATCATTATCATTTAATTTGATAATTCCCCCCATGGGAAGAGCACTCGTTGTTCCATTAATAAAAAGCTTGTTACTATGAGCTATTAAACAGAAATCGGCATTATAATACTTTATTTCAAACTCAATATCAGAAATTTCATTCTTCCAATTATCTATTTTCCAATTTACATTTGATGCAGATCCCACTAAACCACCAGCTAAATCAAAATAGCAATAAGGTAATGTTCCTCTTTCGAGCATAAACGCATCGGTTACCATCAATAAAAGTTTATGCACTTATACCGCTCCTTCAATGATCACCTGGTTTAAAGTATGAGCGCTTGTTGAATCTGCATTAATCAATGTCGTCCATCCTAGCCAACTTGAATTATCCTTTCCCAAAATAAAGGTTGATTGCGTATCCGGATGTAGACCTAATGAAATATCATAAGGCAGTGGATCTTTTAATAGAAAGCGAATCAATTCTTGAAGATGTTTATATTTTTCAGTATTTGGCAAAAATTGGTAAAACTCATTTAATTTCAGATTATCAATATTAACTCTAAACTTATTTGAAAATGATTCAATCTTGTCACCTGAAATAAAATTATTACCTAACATCATATTCTGCATACCAAGTTTATTTTTTTGCTCGCTTTCTATTTCAACAAGTTGTCTTACATGCTCTTCAATCGAAACATCATCCAAATCAAAATAGTACCGAATAATATCAGTTACTATCTGCGGAGTTCTTATACCCGATTGTATAAGACCAATATAATAAAAAATTTTACTCCAATTTAGATGAGAGAATTCAATAAAATCCTTAGACAATCCCAAAATATTTAGAATATCCCGAGAATAGTCATCTGAATAATCAGATTTAAACCGTATATAATATTTATACTTTCTCCAAATTTGGTGAAATATTGTAAGCAAGTGATGATTAAAGAAATCTAAATATTTTGCTTGAATAGATTCATTCTCATACGATGCCTCTGCAATTTCATCCAAAACACTTCCAGGAAGTGGGCCTGATGCACCTTGTAATCCTAAAAAGTTAACAAAAATTTGAAATATTCTTTTCCCTTCTTCATCTTGAATAACGAGCTGCTCAATATCCCCAACAGGAAAGTTAATTTTAGGGTTACTAAAGAAACGGAATATTGATTCTTCAACTAGAGTATTTTCTAATTCATCTAGGCTCATTGACGATGCATCAGCTATTGTTTCTATAAGCTGATGGAAGCTAAATTGAATTAGATCACTCTTTGAAGAGAGGTTTTCTGTTCCCATTTAAATATCTCGTTATTGCTTGTATTAATAACTTCTAAAAGATGAAATGAATTTATCGTGCCATATAATCTAAAGAACTCAGCAAGAATCGAACCAAATAAAAATAACTCCCCTTCACAGAGAAAATTATTACTATCTATTCTTAATACTGATTTTTGACCTCTATATACAATACCTTTTATAACCTTATCAATTGGACGAGTCGTAATAGACTCCATTCCTGACAAACGTTTTTCTGTTCGTCTCAATGCTTGCACATCATACATTGCAGAAAAATCATAAGTTAACAAAATTTCCTTTAAAACATCTAGTTTTGTTAAAGATAAATAGTTAAGCGAAAGATTAGAAACTAACTTCCAATGAATCGATTCATCTAGAACTGCTCTCACCGTTTTTATTGGCAATGTAATATTTTTAAAATCAATATAAGACGGTGTATTTTGTGATGGTACACAAATATCACCAATACCTAAAAACTCTGGTAAATTATGATTTGTACAATCTAAATCTATAGATATTGTCTCTCTGGAACTATCTAAAAGTTTATTCGAATCAGATATAAAAGAGATAAAATGATCATAACCTGTTTCTTCAATATTATCTTTAATAATTGATTTATAGTACCCACTTCTTCCAGAGGAAGAGCTGTGGACAAATGATTCAAATTTTGGGTAAATATAAATTTTATTGCCCGTATCTTTTAAAAACTTTGAACCTGAAACTCGCTTAATATCAAATATCTCAAAATGATCTCGATGAAAACCTGCTGGGATCACTGGATATAAATCTTTTTTCCCATCAAAATTCAATGGAATAGCATCATGTTCAAACAGATTAATTACTGGTACACAATACAAGGAAAAATCTGCTCGTGTTAATTTTAGATCTTTAGGAAAAGAACGATTAAACTCAAAAAATAACTTAAATTTTTTCTTACCTAATCGATTTAAATATAGATGTAAATTTCTTAACTTAAAGAAATAAAATTTTTTAGGAAAAAAGAAAAACTCTTGTAATAATCGATACCCATCAAATGCATTATCTGGATAAGGAATCAAAGATTCATCTTTATTAAAACCAACAGAAGAAATAACATCCAGTGGTAAATTAATTACACCATCTTCTGATTTAATATAAACTTTTGTTAAATAATTAAAAATCCATTGATAACAAGTTAAAGCGCTGTAATCGCTCCCTGATAAATAAAATGATAATTCATCACACTGTATAGAAGAAAAATCACTATCTGTGATATTCTCTAGCTCTAATTCAATGATTGTAGACTCACTACCCAATGCACTTTTTACATCATTTAAAACAAGCGGATAAACAGAGACATCCATTGTTGTCTGAAACTGGCAAGCTGTACCATCTACAGGTTTGGATGAAGCAAACGTTCCTTTAGGAACAACATGTTTTGTTGTAATGGCTCTTTCTTTAGGTTGAAATTTTAAAATTGCACAACTTGGTAAAGGGCGCAAATAATTTGGCCAAAGAAGTTGAATCATTGATTGAGTTATCTCAGGTAAATTATCTTGTACTTTTTCTTTCAAGCGAGCAGTTAAAAAAGCAAAAGATTCAATAATTCTCTCAGCTTCAGGATCAACGATCTCATCAGATAGAAATCTAGACAAGTGGGGATAAATCTTTGAAAAATGTAGCCCATCTCTTTTGAGAAAGTCTAACTCAGCTCTAAAAAACTCTTTCAAAGACATTTACACAACCCTAAACTTCTTATTTGAACTATCTAAAATAATGTTTAATTCAGTTAACTCATTTTTTTGTTTTAATAACACTACGCAAGTTATACGGAAGTTAAGCTGAAGAACATCATATGTATCCTGGATATATTCTATTCTTGTAATACGAACTCTTGGTTCATAGCGCTCTAAACTAGAACGAATATTTGCAACAATTGTTTGACTTAAACTTTTTGTAGTTGCAGTTGCGTCATTAAAGTCTCTTAAACCAAAATCGGGCGCACATAATGTACACCCTTCTTTTGAATTAAGTACTAATTCTATGTTTCTTTTTATTGAACGAATTAAGTCGCTTACAATCTCTGCTTCAGTTTTCTTTTTTATAACATCCGTATTCTGTGGAGCAGTTTTAATTCGGTTCCAAAACCCCATAAAACAACTACTTATTTATTATCAATATCTAATCGACCCACAAGGGAAAGATCGAAACTTGCCCCCATATATTTAAAGTGTGGTCTAACAGATAAAGAAACTTTGTACCAACCTGGCTCTCCTGCTACACTTGATACTTCCACTTTAGCAGAACGTAACGGACGACGACTACGCACTTCTGCTGGTGGGTTCTCTTGATCTGAAACATACTGTTTCAACCACACATTCAGCTCACGTTCAAGATCTTGACGCTCTTTCCACGAGCCAATCTGTTCACGTTGTAATACTTTTAAGTAATGCGCTAAACGGTTCACAATAAACATATATGGCAATTGTGTACCCAATTTATAATTTGTTTCAGCGGCTTTTCCTTCTTCTGTATTTGGGAATTTTTTAGGTTTTTGAACAGAGTTAGCCGAGAAGAACGCTGCATTATCGCTTCCTTTACGCATAGTTAAAGGAATGAAACCTTCATCAGCTAATTCAAATTCTTTACGATCAGTAATTAATACTTCTGTTGGGATTTTCGCTTGTAACTGACCAAACGATTCAAATAAATGAACGGGTAAATCCTCAACCGTGCCACCACTTTGTGGGCCGATAATATTTGGACACCAACGATATTTAGCGAAACTATCAGTAACTTTAGATGCCATCAAAAATGCTACATTACTCCACAAATAATTATTATGATTACCATCAATTCCTTCATTGTAATTAAAAGTTTTAATCGGATTTTCAATTGAATCATAAGGCAAACGAGACAAGAAACGTGGCATTGTTAATGCTAAATATTTTGAATCTTCTGACTCTCTTAAAGCTCTCCATTTAGCATATCTAGGCCCCTCAAAAATATCTTTTACTTCTTTAATTTCAGATAAAGATGCATAACTATCTAGACCAAAGAACTCAGGACCTGCAGCTGAAATAAATGGAGCATGAGACATTGCGCCAACAGATGAAATATATTGCAATAATTTAATATCTGGTGCTGATGGCGTAAACGTGTAGTTACCAACAATCGCAGCAACTGGCTCACCACCAAATTGACCATAGTTTGCTGAATAAACATGTTTATATAAACCACTTTGAGTGATATCAGTGGCATATTCAAAATCGTCAAGTAATTCTTCTTTGCTTACATTTAGTACTTCTATTTTAATGTTTTCACGGAAATCTGTGCGATCAATAAGCAGTTTTAAACCGCGCCAAGCAGACTCCATTTCTTGAAATTTATCATTATGTAAAATTTCATCTACTTGATGACTAATCTTTTCATCAAGACGAACAATCATTTCATCAATAAGTGTCTTATTTACAACTGCATCTGCACTATCAGACTTCAACATTTCAGAAATAAATTCTGCAATACCTCGTTGCGCAATACTGTAATCTTCATTTTCAGGCTTGAAACGTGTCTGTTCCATCACCTGATCAAGCAAGCTTGTTGTTTGCGAATTCTTTTCAGCTTTTGCAGTTTGATTCTTAGTAACCATAATCTACTACCCTTATTCTTTTTCTAAAATGATCGCCAACTCTTTTTCCAACGTTTCTCTTGCGTTAGGATCCGCAATTAACTCTTGCAATTTATTTCTAAATGCAGGGATATTCCCCATCGGTCCTTTTAAGGCAAGAAGTGCTTCTCGCAACTCTAATAACTTGTTTAATTGCGGTACTTGCTTAGCAATATTGTCGGGAGAAAAATCCGCCATGCTCTCAATTTTTAGGCTAACACCCAGGTCTTGATTTTCAGCATTTTCTTCCAAGCGGTTTGGAACAGCTACATCAATCGTCAAATTAGATTGTTTCATTACAGCATCAAAATTGTGCTTATCAATAGAAACTGTCTCTCTTTCTTCAAGGCTTAAGTCTTCTGCAGCACCTTTAAAATCACCAGTAACAAGAAGTTTTAAAGGCAATTCAACTTCATCAGTTTGACCTTCTGTAGCCGGAGTATATTTAATATTAATTCGCTCTTTTGGTGCGACTGAACCTGTTTTAGACATTATAAAATCCTCTTTGAAATTTAAACCTATTTCTATTTTTAGATAACGAGCTAAAAAATAGCTAGATTATAAAAAATCACCACTACTAAATCAATGATAAAGTCTGCAGTATAGAATCATTTTTTACAAATGATATTGTTACGTGACAAAATTAAACACGACTACTATTTTAGAAATTATGTATTTTCTTTTAAAATGAATATATAAACTATCAATTTCACAAGAAAATCCTATCATTTTAGTTTAAAATATCAAAATGAAACATTTCATAGAATAAGGAGGAGTCATGTCCGCTCGTAGAGTAATCGTAATTGGAGATAAGACCACCCACGGAGGTACCGTACTTCAAGGCTCACAAACCATGACCGCAGGAGGCAAAAGTGTCGCCCGACAAGGGGATCTGGTTTCGTGTCCCAAATGCAAAGGTAACTTCCCGATTATTGAAGGCTCGTCCATAATGCTAGCTAACGGGAGAGGTATTGCTCTTGAAGGAATGAAAACAGCCTGTGGCGCTGAATTAATTGCTTCACAATCTATGATGAAAGCTAAAGCATAATTTATTTAGTATTTATACAACGTATACAACGCTATTATTACTGCCAATATATTTTATAGGAATCCCAAATGGCCGTTCAATCCGATTATCGTTACAGTCTTACCGTTAATGGCTCCTCTCAATTTGAAGTAGTCCGTTTTGTATTAAAAGAACATCTATCCACACTATTCCGACTTGAACTCGACCTCGCCAGTTTTGGTGCTGAGCCCAATTTTCATTCTCTAATTGACCAACCTGCTACACTAACCTTCTGGCAAGGAGATGAGGCAGTTCGTAGTGTTAACGGTATCGTCACCGCCTTAAATCAGGGAGAAACTGGTTTTACTCGTACTCGTTATCACATGGTGATTGAACCCTCTTTATGTCGTGCTGGGTTACAAACTGATTTACGAATATTCCAACAACAAGACTCTCAAAAAATTATCGAAACACTACTAAGTAAAAATCAAGTATCTCAGAGTCAATTCCATTTACAAACGCCATATTGGACTCGAGAATACTGCGTGCAATATCGCGAAACTGATTTAAATTTCATTCAACGTTTGGCTGCCGAAGAAGGTTCTTACTATTATTTTGAACATACCAATAATAGCCATATCCTTCATTTCTCTAATTCGACAACACTTTCAGAGAAAAAAGGAAACTTAGTTTATAACGCAATGCCTGCTGGCCAACGTCCAGAAGCTGCGGTATGGCATTGGGCTTACGAAGAAAAACTAGGTACGACCCTTCAAACTTTACGTGATTATACTTTTACAAATCCTCGTTATAACCAAGAGCACCAATATTCTGGTCAAGGTAATAACGAAGGTCATAGTAGCATTTACGAACGTTATGACTATCCTGGTCGTTATAAACGAGATGCTCAAGGTGAGCCTTTTACCCAATATCGTTTAGAATACGAACGTAGAGAAGCTGAATTAGCTCTTGCGCAAAGCGATGATTTACGCGTGCAACCCGGCTATGTATTTGGCTTAGAGGGACATCAACGAGAAGCTTTTAATCGTGATTGGTTAATTATAGGTGTTGAACATTATGGTTGGCAACCTGGTGTATTGGAAGAAGAAGCCGGTGAAGAGGGCAACCGCTATGAGAACCGTATTAAACTCATTCCAAATACCACACAATGGCGACCGGAACCGCAACCAAGACCAGTTGTTGATGGCTCTCAAATGGCCCATGTAGTTGGTCCTGCTGATGAAGAAATCTATTGTGATGAATGGGGACGTGTCAAAGTTCAATTCCCTTGGGATCGTGAAGGACAAAATAATGAGCATAGCTCTTGCTGGATTCGTGTCAGCCAAGGTTGGGCGGGGTCGCAATTTGGGCATATTGCCATCCCTCGTATTGGCCATGAAGTAATGGTTGATTTCTTAGAAGGAGATCCTGACCAACCAATCATCATGGGACGTACTTATCACAGTACAACTGAACCACCTTATGCTCTGCCTGAACATAAAACGCGTATGACTATAAAAAGTAAAACCCATAAAGGTAACGGCTTTAATGAATTACGCTTTGAAGATGAAAAAGACCGAGAAGAAATCTTTATTCATGCAGAAAAAGACCAAAATAATGTTGTAAATAATGATGAAACAACACAAATTGGGCATGATCGAACCGAACAAGTTGGACATGACGAAACCATTAACATCGGCAATAACCGTACTGAAACAGTTGGACAAGATGAATCCTTAACAGTGGGACGCGATCAATCTAATAAAATCAATCGCAATCGCATGACTAAAATTGAAAAGGATGAAGTATTAAACATTGGGAATCATCTATCGATGGATGTATACGCCAATCAAGAAGTTAAAATTGGCCGAGATTATTCCCATCAAACAAGTCGCAATGCGATTTTCAAAGCTGGGAAAGAATTAAAACAGCATAGTAAAAATATTAAATTAACAGGTACTACACAAGTAAATATTCGTGGAAAAGCCGGTACGATTATTATTGATGGCTCTGGCATCACGTTAAAAGGTAAAGTGACTGTAAAAGGTAATTTAATACAATCTAGCGGAACGCCAGAA
This sequence comes from uncultured Haemophilus sp., assembly GCF_905207935.1. Taxonomy (GTDB): domain Bacteria; phylum Pseudomonadota; class Gammaproteobacteria; order Enterobacterales; family Pasteurellaceae; genus Haemophilus_D. The sequence continues at coordinate 4,898 of NZ_CAJLNI010000013.1, read as the reverse complement.
TCACCAGCTGTATTGTCTCTTGCTGCTAATGACGCAAAACCGATTTGCGAAGTTTGTGAAGCCATGAAAAATCAAAAACAGAGTTAAAATCAACCGCACTTTGCGACAAAAGGACAGCTAAGCAGTTAAACTTTGCTGTCCTATTTATATAGTAATTTAACTGTTTATCCATAAATAAACTATGACAACAGAAAAACAACTTTGGGTCGGTTATTACCAGCTCACTTATCTTAATCAACCTAATACTCTTTATTTTGGCCACCTGATTGGTTTTGCCGAAAATCGCGATATTTTCCAACAAAGAATTGAAGACTATAAAACACATTATCAATGCAAACTGAGTAGCCAACTTGCCCCTTTACCTGCCACTACATGGTTCCAACGTCATGGCTATCAAGCCACTGTTTGGTCAGCAGCACAACAATTAAAGGAACAAGAGCTTCGTTTTTTACTTGTACAACAAGAAACTCAACAAGGCACCCAATCTTATTTATCGCAAGAAAGTTTAACGATTTCGCCTCTGCAGTCGATATTTGAAACGCATTCATATCAACCGCCCTATTTGCCGGAGGCATTAGTCAATCATCCGTTTTTTGCACAGCTAAATTCACAGGAGAATCCCAAAGAAGGTTTGGTTTATCCAAATCCCGATTTCATCCCGAATCCCGATAGCTATCGTTATTATACGGTTGTCGATGGGGTGAAATCTTTTATCTTGCCCCAGCTTTGTGAACGGGAAGGACAAACAGATTCTTTATATAAAGGCGATTTAAAAAATCGCATGGACACAAATGCACCTTATCTCACCCAGCTTACCGTCAATGATGAAGGCATCAGTGGGTTTACCCAAATTTTATTTACACAAGCCGAACAGGAATGGTTCGGTTGTTGGGATATCAATCCGGCCATCTTTATTCGTACTAAGCATTCCTTTGAGGAAGTACATTATCATTTGCGTAAATTTATCCATCTCTATAAAGAAGAGACGGAGAAATGGTACTTTTTCCGATTCTACGACCCACAGGTATTGGTGGCTTATTTGCATCATATTGAATATGACCCAACGCGCTTAGCTGCATTTTTCGGGTTTCGCAATGGAGAATGTGTCATTGAGCATTTTGCGGCAAGAATAGAAAATCGGTTTTATATTTTTAACTTGAAAGAGTTACCACCCGAGACACAACCAAGTGCGGTCGCTTTTGATAATGAAATGGAACGCTTTTTAGAAGAATACGACAAACGCCAATTACTTGAAAAGCTACAGACAGAAATTATCCCGGCCGAATTTCCGGAACAAAAAATTGCAGAGGCAGATATTGATAAATATTTTAACTTCGCACTAAAACGCGGCTTTAGGCACACCGAAGCCATCATCGATTTAGTGAAGGCCCAAATTCATTTAAATGATCAAGAAAAATTAACTCAACTTATTAAACAGGCAGAGGATGAATTTGGTGATAATTTCCCTATTATTGTCGCCAATACTGTTTATGAACAAGCCAAAACAGAGAGAAAAGGATAAAAATATGACGACACCAAATAAAACTTCAACATCTCGTCAAGATGCCGTTCTCGGTCAACCAGCTCAATGTAAACCTGATGAGCGTGCGATTTATCCGGTACGTTTTAGTTTGACTGGGGAGGCATTAGATAAAGCGGCAAAATCCGGAGAAGTCCCGCCTATGCCAACAGGGCTGAATGATAAAAACTATGAGTTGCGACGTTTACGCCAAGGTTATTTTTATATTTATTCACAAAAACACGTTGGAAAAACAACAGATAATAAAGGCAAGTGGTTAATTTTCAAATATACGGTAGCATCCGACGACAGTAATGCGCCGGAATTAAATAAAGAACAAGAGAACGGACGGTATAACTTTACTCAATATAAGTGGCAGGATGGACATGCTCGAAGTGAGTGGGTAAAAGATCCAAACCGTGGATCCTTCCCTTATCCTTATGTTAATCCGCAAACAGCCGTTATTGAATTTGCATACAGTGAATACCGTTGGCCGCCGGAGTTATTTGAAAAACTTGAGGCAGACCCGGATACACGTAAAAAATTTATGCAAAAACTGCCGTTAAAAACCCTTGAAACGAATTTTTCTTTTCTATTTACAGAAGAATCTTTGAAAGAGAAAGTACCTGATTTTAATCCAGATAAATTAAAAGGAGACACTTTAGAAAGTGAACGTCGGGCGACTGCAGTCGGCTATTCTGAACAGCATAAACTTAAGCCCCCTAAAGCCTGTAAAAATGGTGAGCCAATCGTTGTTGCAGTGTTTGATCCGATTGGCAATATAAAGGATATATCTGCTTATCACACGAAAGTATTGGCAAACGATGCTAATGAGCGCGCTAAAGAATTGTACCCGATGACGACAGCAAGAGCGGTAAAATCAATGGAGGGATTGTTACGTAAAAACAGAACGTTAAATAGCTATCCGATAAATTCCGATATGCAGGCAAAAATGGCAGAGTATCTGAAATACCGCCCAACTAAATATGAACAGGGAATGAAAAATCTTGCCTTCGTACAATGTAAATTATTAAGGCAAACGGGTAATTACACGGTCTTTGAACAGCTTCTAGTGCTAAATAAACTCATGGGCAATTATTTTTCCCAAAAAGGCAAATTAAACAGCGTCATTAATTATGCCATGAGTGTTTATATTTCCGGGATGGCGAATATCGGTAGCAAACCCAAAGGAATGCCCGAGCAGGCTAAGTTGCTGGAACTGCAAGCGGTCAAACTCAAAGACACTACCTCGTTGCCAAAGGACCTAACACAAACTCCAACGAGTTGGGGAGATATACTGGCAAATATATTAACCGCCGCGGATAAATCAAATTCATTGACTAGCGCAAGTTCAGAATATATTGAATTTAATAAGTTAAGATTTGATATTTTGATTGGTGAAATTTCAGCCGCGCAACTTCATCTCTGGCAAAAAACAGCCACAAACTCGTTAATGTACAATCATTATATGCAGGTCTTTGGACTACGTTTGAAGAGTATGCCTCCTGCAAAAATGAAAGATGCCACATCGATTATTCGTACACAGCTAAAAGGTTTTCTTCAAGGCAAACCGAGTATCAAAAATATTGATACGCCAAGATATGTATTGCAGTTGGAGAAAAAAGAAACCTTAGCGACCTGGTTTAAAGTTGAAGTCACCGACCAATCAAAGACAAGTAAATTAATCAATGAGAAAACGCAGCGTATCGGTTTATTTTTAGCCTCGGTTTCGCTGTTTTCAAACTTAAATAAATGGTTTGAAGATCAAAGTGAAAAGGATGTGACCGAGCATGCAGGCACACAACTCATTGCCGATTTTTCCGCCTTGGTTGCAGCACTTCAGCGCAAAGAAAATAATATTGCCAAAGAAGGCTTGAAAAAGCTGTTTGAAAAATCAACTAAAGGGCTAAGCCTGCCGGTGCCGAAAAATGCCGCCGGTATGGGGATTATGAAAAAAGTGTTTTCCTTTGAAATGGCAGGGAGGGTTGCTAATGTCGCCTCGATTGTTATCGCTTATGGGGACGTAAAACGAGGTGCCGCCAGTGGTGATAAAGCGCAAAAAGTAGCAGGTATTATTTTAATTGCGGCTGAAGTTTGCGGGCTGCTGTCATCCTTTTCATTTATCGCCGGGTTGATCCCTGGGTTAGGCGTTATCGGTTTTGCGTTGGCGTTAATTAGCTTAGTAGTAAGATTTTTTGCCGATAATCCTTATGAGGCTTGGGTGAGAACCGGATTTTGGGGTAATTCGCCAAATTATTGGGACGAAGCAGCAAGACCTTTATTTGATAGACGCTTGTTATTAGCGCAAAGGTTATCTTTACCGAATTCCGATAAAAATTTTATTTCTATGAAAAAACTCTTTGATAAAGAAATGCAAGGTTATTACAACTTAGCATGGGGGATCCAAGTGACGACCCGCGGAAGTTGGCGTTTACTGGAAACACAGTCGCCGGCATTTTTAGAAAACGACAATGCCGTGAAAGATATTCAACTTAAATTACAAATAGAAAGCCTAAAATTGGTATCTTCAATTTACGATTCGGATTTATCCCCTTATAGCGAAACACCTAAAATTACAATACAGGGGCGAGGTTCACAAGAGGGGAGCTATGTGCTATGGGATCTTTCAAATGTCAATCTTTTAAAAAGCTATAAGCGAATTCGGGTGGTGGAAGGAAATGCCGTACCTGACAAAAATAAAGATATACTGATTGTTACCGTAAATTACCCAAAACTGGGGGAAAAAACCAAAACATTTTGGGATAAAATGTTTGCCGAGTATTTTGAAGGCAGTATTACTTTTGAGGGATATTATTAATGAGTGAAAAACAATATACACCGGATATGGTGTCACGCAATGTGAGACAACAAGGCAATAGCGTCATTGAAATCGCCCGTTATAACGTAGGGCATATGAAAGCGAATATGGCATGGCCGTGGTTTATTATTGTTATTTCAATGACATTGTATGATGTATATTTTCAAAAAGGAATGTTTACAGATATTCAATGGGCAATATCAGTGGATTGGGCGTTATCAAAACAATGGAATGAAATATTAGAAACCTATACCGCCTTAGGTAAAACAGTTCCTATAGGAGAATACAATATATATAAATCAGAAATGTTGGAAATTCACAGCTATAGAAAATACTACGGTTGGTTCTATATCCTTTTCCCGCTTTTCTGGTTTTGTTTATTGATGTCACCTAATTGGCGCCCGTTGCGCATTGATAGTAAACGCCGTTTAATTTATTTCTGGGATTGGGGTAAGTTCTATATAGCCCAATATCCGGTGGAATATAAAAACAACCCCGATGCCCTGTGCTGGTTTTTAGAAGCAGAAATGTTTAAATCTTGGATGCACCGTGAAGCCATGG
>NZ_CAJLNI010000012.1 GCF_905207935.1 uncultured Haemophilus sp. | reverse complement strand
ATTCATTTATGACGCTAATCAAGCCACAAGTGCGGTTTCTTTTAAGCGATTTTTTAATTTCGCGTATTCAGTTACCACATAGCGTTCAGCCCAGGCTTGGTCTTCGATTTTATCAATACGAACCGCGCTATATTTGTATTCCGGCGTTCTTGAACCCGGGTTCAAATGTTCAGCGGTTAATTCGTTACATTTACCGATCCACCATTGGTAGGTCATATAACAAGCGCCTTTGTTAGTACGCGTGCTCACATCTGCGCGAGAAATAACTTTACCACGTGATGAGGCAATCCAAACCAAATCGTTGTTTTTAATGCCTAATTCTTTGGCATCTTGATCGTTCATTTGTACGAATCCCGGCTCATCTGCAAGTGCAGCTAGAGCGCGGCAGTTACCTGTCATTGAACGGCAAGAATAGTGACCGACTTCACGCACGGTAGAAAGTACCAATGGGAACTCTTCAGAAAGATCTTCCATTGGTGGCTCCCAATCACAAGCGAAGAACTCAGCTTTGCCGTTAGGACGGTCGAAGATTTGGCCTTTATACAAGTATGTTGTGCCTTGATCTTCAGGGCCTTCATCAGTACATGGCCATTGGATATAACCCAAGCCTTCCATTTTTTCGTAAGTTGCCCCTTTGTAAATTGGACAAAGCGAACGAAGTTCATCCCAAATTTCTTTGGTATTGTTATAGTGCATTGGGTAGCCCATTGCTGTAGCAAGTTCGCTAATGATTACCCAGTCATCCTTGACGTTGCCGGTTGGTTCAATGGCTTTATAGAAACGTTGGAAACCACGGTCAGCAGCACTATATACACCTTCATGTTCAGCACAAGAAGTGGCAGGTAATAAAATATCTGCTTCTGCGGCTGTTTGAGTCATGAAGATATCTTGAACGATAAGAAGCTCAACTTTCTCGAAGGCTTTTTTAACAGCATTAATATCAGGCTCAGTTTGTAATGTATCTTCACCCATGATATAGAATGCTTTAATTTTATCTTCCATGATCGCTTCAGGTACTTCACTCAACGGTACACCTGGTTTGCTTGGAATAGACGGTACGCCCCAAGCTTTCGCAAATTTTGCATTAATTTCCGGGTCAGCAAAACTTTGATAGCCTGGTAATGTGTTGAATAACGCACCCATATCGCATGCGCCCTGTACGTTGTTTTGACCACGTACTGGGTTCACCCCAACATTTGGTTTACCTAAGTTACCGGTAAGCATTGCCAAGCTTGCTAATGCACGTACGGTTTCTACACCTTGACGGAATTGGCAAACGCCCATACCCCATAAGATAGTAGCAGTTTCCGCTTTCGCATAAGTGCGGGCAATTTCACGCAACATCTCAGGTTCAATACCTGTGATGTGTTGAGTGGATTCCGGTGTATAAGCTTTCACGGTTTCATAGAACGCATCGAAGTTTTCGGTGTGTTCATCAATAAATTTTTGATCTTGTAATCCTTCTTCTAAAATCACATTCATCATCGCATTCAAGAATGCGACGTTAGACCCGTTAGCAAGCGGTGCATAAATATCCGCAATACGGGCTGTTTCGATTTTACGAGGGTCACAAACAATAACTTTCGCCCCTTTTGCTTTGGCGTGGTTAATCCGACGCGCCACAATAGGGTGTGAAGTGGAGGCATTATAGCCAAAAATAAATACGCATTTGGTATCTTCAATCTCAACAATTGAGTTGGACATTGCGCCGTTACCGACCGATTTGAGCAGACCTGTTACAGAAGGGCCGTGTCACACGCGCGCACAACAGTCAATGTTGTTATTTCCTAATACCGCACGGGCGAATTTTTGCATCACGAAGTTCACTTCGTTACCTGGTCCACGGGAAGAGCCCGTTACCATAATTGATTCGTTACCGTACTTTTCTTTGATTTCACTGAGACGTTTTGCTGTGTAAGAAATCGCTTCTTCCCAGCTCACTGGTGTGAATGGTTCGCCACGTTTGTAGCGGATCATCGGTTGAGTTAGGCGAGGAGTCAGGATTTTTGTGTCATGCACAAAGTCCCAGCCATAATATCCTTTTAGGCATAGCTCCCCTTCGTTTGTCTTGCCGTTTGCACCTTCAGCTCCCACAATTTTGTTGTTTTCCACCAAAAGATGGATTTTACAACCTGAGGCACAATACGGACATACGGTAATTACTTTTTTAATAGCCATAGTAACGTCCTTATTTTAGATACAACACGAGGTTAGAGATAGAATTAGAATAATTAATTCTGGGTATATATTACACCCAAAATCAGCTTATAGTCTTACAAAAAACATGGATTTATTGATATAAAACAGGTTTTCGTAATATTTTTAAAAATATGCTTAGAAATCTCCCCCACTTTTTTACAAAACAGGAATCTCTTCAAGCGATCTTCCCTCTTTTAAAAAATCATACATAAATTGCACAGACTCTTTTACGCTTTCTGTCATTGGAAAACCAAAGGAAACCAGATCAGGTTGAAGCCCAACAAAAACGATTTGTTTAATATCTTGTTCCAGTTGTTCAATGAGGTAATTGAGCGGCATATTATGCGTACTCATGAAAAACATTTCCGCAATGCTCTCTTTTTCAATAATTCGGATTTTACCGGGCGCTAACTCCATATCAGCCGCATCGAAAATTAAAAGCAAATCAGGTTTCATGTCTCGCACAATATGTGCAACATTTTCTGGTGCTGAGCCACCGTCAAGTGCGGTCCAATTTGGCAATGGATTTTCATTTAATAACTGATAGAGATAAGGGCCTGCACCGTCATCCCCCATCATGCTGTTGCCAACGGTTAAGATCACATTATTCGTCACGACGTTTCACCATAATATACATCACAGGTTCACGCTGAATTGATGCTAACGTATCCATGAGGATTTCGACCCACTCTTGATGTTCTGGGGTGAAATTGGCTTTGTTTTCATCCATCGCTTTCGCCAATAAATTGACATGGCTAGAATCAATCACTATTTCACCAAATCGCATTAAGCCGGAAAATTTACGTTTAGCATCCCCTTCTGGAAAGCTATCTACAAAACGTTGATAAGCATCGTAGTCACAAACCAGTAATTTTTTAAAACAATCAATTACGCCAACATGGTGACCAATCGCCAAAGAGTAATACATCACCTGTTTTGCTTGCTCTGGCACTTGTTCATCGTTTTCGACGAAACGCTCGTTTAATAAATAGAAAAAGACTTTCGTTGTCATAACATTCCCATTTTTATAGGGGCAATCACTTGCCCCATCATTAATTATCCCGAAAACGGCATACTAATCGCATGCAAACGATTGACGATTTCGCTTAAACGCGGATCGGCTTCGCGTTCTAGGTATTCACCTAAACGTACACCAAATGGCACTTTATCATTTTCTGTCATCATTGCCATAAATTGGTTAGCGATGTTGCCGCCTTGACGATAACCGGCAAGACGACGTGCTTCACGTTCAAGACTAATACGCAAATCTAACGGAATGGTTGGGAAACGCAATTTAGCTTCTGCGTTAGGATCAGCTTTTTCTTGTTTACCTTTGAGTTTTTGATCAAGCAAACCAAGTGCTACTGCGAATCCATAAATGGTCGCTGCTGGAGTTGGAGGACAGCCAGGGATGTACACATCAATTGGTACAATTTGATCACTACCGCCCCAAACGCAATAAAGATCGTGGAAAATACCGCCGCCGCAACCGCAAGCACCATAAGAAATACAGATTTTAGGATCGGGCGCAGCTTGGTAAGCACGCATTGCTGGTGTGCGCATCGCACGGGTAACCGCACCGGTGAATAATAAAATGTCTGCATGACGAGGTGAAGCGACCACTTTAATACCAAAACGTTCTGCATCGAATGTTGGCGTAATGGTACTGAAAATTTCGATTTCACACCCATTACAACCGCCGCAGTCCACACGATAAACGTAAGCTGAACGTTGAATATCTTTCAGCAACGTTTGTTTCATTTTGGCAATATTTTCATCAATACTAAACGGTGTTGATATGCCATTGACCGGCATTGGAATTTGTGTGTTCATCGTCTTTCGCCTCCTGCTAAAACGTTAGGTACATCAACCGCACTTTGTTCTCGTTGTTCGAGTGCTTTTTTGAAATTCAAGCGAACCGGCTCTTTAAAGTCGATTAATTTCATCCGCATGTTGGATTCCATATTCGCGGTTTTTTCTAAGCTATGCTGACGTTTACAAACCGGACAAGTATGCAACTCCGCCAATTTTTGTTTCACTAATTCTGGTTTATCCAAAGTTTGTTTGAATAAATCAATGGTGTAATTCAGTTCTTTATAAGAAATAAACGGTTGACCACATTCCTGACAAGTTACTGTAGCAAAGGTAGTTTCTTGGAAAAGATCCTGTTTATTGGTCACTGATAGTTCAAAATCTTGTGATAAGCGAATGGCTTTGGTTGGGCAAACTTCTTCGCAACGTCCACAGAAAATACAACGACCAAGGAATAATGACCAGGTACGTTCGCCTGTCACTGGATCCGTTCTCATGGTCAACGCATTGGCTGGACAGGCAATGGTACAAGCCGCGCAGACTATACATTGATCAGAATTGAGTTCCGGTTTTCCTCTAAAATCATCATCAACTTCATAAGGTTTGAACGGATATTTGGTGGTAACATCACCAGCTTTAAATACCGTTTTTAGTAATTTAAACATTTTCCGCCTCCCCTATTTCAATGGTGAATTTTTACGTTCGATACCGTAACGTTCAATCTCTTTATAATCCACGGTTTTAGCTTTGCGTTTACGCACATCCACCACGGTGACACGGTCGGTACAAGAATAGCAAGGGTCAAGACTACCAATAATAAGTGGCGCATCAGACACAGTGTTGCCACGCAACATATAGCGCAAGGTTGGCCAGTTAGCATAAGTGGCAGCACGACAACGCCAACGGAAAAGTTTTTGGTTGTCGCCTAGCATTGACCAGTGAATATCTTCACCACGTGGCGCTTCCGTAATCCCTAAAGCAAAACGTCCTGGCGTATAATTGAAACCTTCTTTTAAGATTTCACCACTCGGCAAATTGTCCACCATGTAATCAATGATATTCATAGACTCAAACACTTCATTAATCCGCACTTTCACACGGGATAATACATCACCATTTGCTTCAGTGAAGAGATTGAAAGGGATATCGCCATAACCGGAGAAAGGGTGTACTTTACGCACATCACGCGCAAAGCCAGAACCACGAATCATTGGACCAACCGGACTGAAGTCACGAGCGATATCTTTTGCCAAGACTCCAACACCTACCGTACGTTGTTCCATATTCGGTGTGTTTAATAAAATATCGGTTAAAGTTTTGAGTTCTTCACGCATTTCACCGATAAGTTTAATACATTGCTCACGTTGATGTTTCAACATATCGCGACGCACACCACCGATAAGGTTAATACCATAGGTTTTACGTGCACCGGTTAGTACTTCTGCCAAGGTCATAGATTTCTCACGAACGCGGAAGAATTGCATAAAGCCAGTATCAAAGCCGGTAAAGTGGCTAGATAGACCCAAGTTTAATAAGTGACTGTGTAAACGTTCTACTTCTAATAAAATTGCGCGGATCCATTCAGCGCGTTTTGGAATTTGAATCCCCAAAGCACTTTCGACGGAATTAGCATAGGCCACACTATGTGTGAACCCACAAATCCCACATACACGGTCAGCAAGGAAGTTAACTTGGTCGTAATCCATACGGGTTTCTGCCAATTTTTCCATACCACGGTGCACATAGAACAAACGATAGTCCGCATCAATGATATCTTCCCCATCCACGAATAAACGGAAATGTCCTGGTTCATCCGAAGTGATATGTAACGGGCCAAGTGGAACAATACGTGCTTCGCCTTTTTCGTTAATAAATTCGTATGTTTCTGTCGCGGTTGTCGGATCGGGACGTAAACGGTAATCCATGGAGTCTTTACGTAATGGATAAAGATCATCCGGCCAATCATCTGGCAACACTAAGCGGCGTTGGTCTGGTAAACCGACGGCTTTCAAACCATACATATCGAATAATTCACGTTCGCCCCAAACAGCTGCTTTGACTTTTGGTGTCACTGACGGAAATTCTAAGCTCACAGGATCAACTAAGGCTTTAATAGTGATAAAAGTTTTCACTTCCCCTTCCATGGAAAGCACGTAGTACACTGCATAGTTGCCATGAATTGAACGCTCATCATTCCCGAATACCAAAGGTAACCAACCTTCATGTTGATAATAAAGGTATTCAACAACATCAGGTAACATATTGGTTTTAATGGTAAGGGTAACCTGATTTGGTGTTGACCACTCCTCATCCAAAATGGTATTTGGAAATTTTGCATTGACTGCTTCAATGTAATTTTTGCCAATCATTTTGGCTGGATCGACTGATGTATTTTTAGTTAATTCCATATATTTATCCCTCCTGTCGATCATTGCGCTAAACTTTGCCAAGGTAAAACTAACATTTCACCAAAAGACACTTGTTCAGATCCGAGTACAATTCCGACCGCACTTTTTAATAACTGCAAAATTGGTTCGGCAATATGAATACCCATAATAAACATGAATAACAATAAAATTGCCATCGCCACGAGTGAAACTTTGTTCACATCCCCCACTTCAACATTATCCGGTTGTTTGCCTAATACGGTTTTTAATACCATTAAAGACAATCCAGCTAACACGATAGTAAGTAAAATTAAACAGAACACCATTAACCAAGTTTTACCTGCGTAAATACCGGCAACAGCAATACTGAATTCACTGACGAACACGTTAAACGGTGGAATACCACCTAGTGCTAATGCACCACCGGCAAATAATACCGCTGTCATGGGTGCCACACGCCATAAACCACGAACTTGGTTCATATCACGGGTTTTGTATTTCAATAAAATGTTACCAGAAGCACAGAACAGCAAGGTTTTCGCTAAGCTATGGTTAATGGTATGTAATAACCCAGCAAATACACCTATTGGGCCACCTAAACCAAAAGCGAAGCTGATTAAACCCATGTTTTCAATACTGGAGTATGCCAATAAGCGTTTGATGTCGAATTGAACGATAATAAACAACGCCGCGACTAATACAGAAAGTAAACCAAATACCAACAACAAAGTTTGAGGGTATGTAGAACCAACTGCTTTAGAAACTAAGATGTAATAACGCAATACCACCAACATGGCACAGTTCAATAATACCGCTGATAAAATCGCACTCACAGGACTTGGAGCCTCACTGTGCGCATCAGATAACCAAGTATGCATTGGAAATAGACCGCACTTAGTACCAAAGCCAACTAAAATGAAGGCAAAAGCGAGATACATAAGCATCGGATTCAAACCTGCTGCCTGTTGATTGATTTCTGTCCAGAAAATGGCTTGGCTAGGATCCGCTAAAAGATTAGTACCATTAGAGAACGTTAAAATCGTGCCATACAATCCGAACGCCACCCCAACGGAACAAATAATGATGTATTTCCATGCAGCTTCAAGAGAAGTTTTTTGTTTGTAAGTTCCAACCAAGAACGCAGAACTTAATGTAGTTGCCTCAATAGCAGCCCACATCAAAATCACATTATTGGTGATCACAGAAATAATCATGGTGAAGAAAAACAAATGCAAAAAGCCGTAATAATTGCAGTATGTTTTCAAATCAAGATGCCCTTCGCGATATTCAGTACCAATGTAACCGATAGAATAAATACCGGCTAACGTTCCGACAATAGCGATAAGACCTAAGAAAATAGCAGATAGACTGTCGATGTAAACCCAGTTATTTAATGCACTGATTTCCCCCTGAGTTAGCACGCCATTAATAACTTGTAAGGCAAATGCTAACATCAAAATCAAACCTGTAACATGAAGTGCGGTACAAACTGTCCGTGTTTTTGTCACGCCACAAGCGAAACTGGCAAGTGATATTGCTAAAGGTGCGATTAATAACGCGATTATCCATTGTTCATACATAGCGTTACCCCTTCAAACTCATAAGTTGTTTTGCATCTAATGAATGGAATGTACGGTAAATTTTGTTTACCAACACCACCATTATGATGACGGCAAAAATAGCATCTGTGGCAATTCCGATTTCCACTAACTCAGGTGCTTTATTTGCCAATAAGGCTAATGTGAGATGAGAACCGTTTTCCATCAAACAATAACCGAATACTTGTTTTACGATATTGCGTTGGCTAACAATGCATACTAAACCTAATAAGAAGTGACTTAATGACACTGATAATGCCGGTTTAAGATGTGCAACCAACGGTAAATCGATTGGGACAACGACAAAGTAGCACAATGTGACTATTACTGCTGTGATCGGGATCAACCAAGCAACATTTATTCCAGTTGGAGTTTGACTTTCATCAACTTTTTTCATCGCATAGATTAAAATTGCTGGCACCAAAACCACTTTGGTAATAAATGCGCTAATTGACCACATGTAAAGTTCATGGGCTTGCATTTCATTAGCAAGATAAACAAACAGTAATACCAATACCAATGATTGCAAACTGTAAAATAACGCAGCTTTTTTGGCGGTTCGAACCATAATTACGCAAAGAGAGGTAATAATGAGTAAACACGCAAGTCCATTTATCATTAACATAGATTCCTCCTTAACCTAACCAGCCAAACCTAACCAATATGCGGCGATAAAACTGGACACCACGGACATCACCATTAATACAACTAACACGAAACGCATAGAGAATGGTATAGGTTGTGCATTGGCAACCGCTTCTGATGGTTTACCGATGACACATTGTCCGAATTTATACAACAACCATACGAATGTCGCGGTAGATTCAACTAAAGCAAGCACCATTAACCAAGTAATCCAGCCATATTCATGGCCTAATTCAAATCCGGCCGCAAATAATGGATATTTACTGAAGAATCCGTTAAACGGTGGTACCCCGGCAATCGCTAATGCTGCTACACCAAATCCAGCCCCTACCAATGGCATTGTACGCATAATGCCTTGTAGTAATGGCATAGAACGGGTTCCAGTCGCATAACTTAATGAACCCGCAACCAAGAAGAATAAGCTTTTCGCGAAAGCATGGTTGAAGATGTAGCTAATCGCTGCTACAAAGGCCAATTTAGAGCCCAATGCAGCAAGAGAAATCCCAATGAAGATATAAGAAAGTTGGGTAATGGTTGAATATGCCAATAAACGTTTTAAGTCAGTTTGTGGCAAGTACATTAAGAAGCCGTAAATTAAGGTAATCATCGCCATGATGATGCCGACTTCCCCCACAATATGTGGAATCTCACCAGCAGACATAACAGAACGAGCGAAGATATAGACCCCAACTTTAACCATTGATGCGGCGTGCAAATACGCACTCACCGGTGTTGGTGCTTCCATCGCATTCGGCAACCAAATTTGCATTGGTAATTGTGCTGATTTCCCCCACGCAGCAAACATCACACCGAATAACACGATTGTTTTCGCACTCGGATCTAAATGTTCTAACGCGGTGATAGAGAAAGTACCTGATTGGCTGAATAAATAAGCTGCGGCAATATATAAGCCGATTGCCCCCACGTGGGTGATAATCAAGGCTTTCATTGCGGCTGCTTGAGCTTTTGGTGTTTGGTAATAACTGATTAATGCCCAAGAACATCCCCCAGTAATTTCGAAGAACAATAATTGTCCTGCTAAAGTTGAGGAATACACCAAGCCCGCCATGGCACCGATAAAGATGAGCAAGAATGCATAAAAACGTGGTAACCCATTATGTGGGTGTTCACGGTTTTTATCAGTTAAGTAACCACAAGAATATAAGCAGATTAAGAAACCTAAGGCCACAACGGCAAAGGCAATTAATGTACTGACTGCATCAAGCGTTACACCAAAGATCGCGGTTTTATCAAAAGCGACGATGTCATAAGTGACGCTTTGATGACCATCGGCAAACCATTGTCCTGCGACTAACAAGGTGCCCAGCGTAGCAAGCGCAGCAAATACGGTGGCAATTTGAGCAAAATGTTTTTTGTTCAAACCGACAATAAACGCCCCTACGAAAGGTAAAATGATTGTAATCAGAGCTAAACGTTCCATATTTGTCCTCCTTACAACCCAGTGAAGTAAAATACAAACGCCAACACAGAAATGCCGAAGCCGACCACGGTTAAACGTCCTGTTAACATAAAGCGGGTACGAGAAAGTGTGTTTTCAAAGACACAAGCCAATACGAACACCACTAATAATTTCACGAAGAATAAAATGCCACCTAAAATGACCGCACTTAAGCTCATCTCTGTCGGGATACCGAAAGGAAGCAACACGCTCACAAAGATAGATGCCACAACCATAGATTTTAAACTTAAGCCGACTTTTAATAAGGCAAGTGCCGGACCAGAGTATTCAGTCAATGGACCTTCTTGTAACTCTTGTTCCGCTTCCGCCAAATCAAATGGAATTTTACCCATTTCAATAAATACGGCGAAGAATGCTGCAGCGATAGCAATCACTGTCGCAATTGGATATTGCCAAGTGTTTTCGGAAAGTGCATTACCGATAACCGCAAAATTGGTTGAACCGGCAATTAACGCAATGACAAGGAATGCCAACATGAGAATTGGCTCTACCAAGACACCTAATGTGACTTCACGACTTGCCCCTAAACTTGAGAATGTGCTGTTTGAATCCAAACCCGCAATTGAAAAGAAGAAACGGAACAAGGCGAATAAGTAAATCACGGTGATTAAATCACTGCCAGCGCCAAATGGTGCAACACGAGTAAATAAAGGCAAACTCATAGCGACCACCATCACGGTACTAATTAACACATAAGGCATCGCTTTAGAAACCCAACCCGCATTGTCAGGCCAAATGTTTTGACGTTTCATTAATTTCGCAATATCGCGATAATCTTGTAACACGCCAGGACCGCGACGAGATTGAATACGAGCACGGATCATACGTGAAATACCGGAAAATAACGGTGCAAGGGCAAGCAAAATCAAGGCTTGCACAATGGCAAAAACAAACATTCCGGCAGATGTTGCAATTTCTGAAGGTAACGTAATCATCTTCAACCTCCTACATCAACGCAATGGAAAGTAGTATTGCCACCAAGGCAATCACGAAGTACACGCAGTACACACGGAAGTCACCTTGTTGCAACCATTGGATTTTAGTTCCTAACCAAGGAATAAAACGAGCGATTGGCATCGTCATTTTTTCTTCCCAGAAAGGTTCAGCTTTTGTTGCGCCTTTAATTACCGCTTGGATGCCTTTATCACCTAAAGGTGCAGGATCCAACACTTCACGCAAGGTATAAAGCGATTTGAAAATCGTACGTAACGGACGAGTGAAACTACCCGATGAGGCAGCCATATCTTGTTCATAAGCATAACCACAAGCCCATGGATTGCCTTTTGCACGATCGGATAAACGTTGATTTTTGGTGAAGGCATAAAAACTAAATGGCAAGAAGAAGAATGCCAATAGCATGATAGTCACCATCGGTGTTGAAAGCGCGGTATGCGGTTCAGCTTGCGCAACCACTACGCCATTTTGAGCCAACATTAGCGGTTCGCCATGAGCAAGTGCGGTCGAAATTTTCACAATTATTGGGGTCACCACAGATGCGCCTACACCTAACAATACACAGCATAAGGCCAATACCGCCATGGCAATGACCATTGGTTTTGGCACTTCGCGTGCATTGGCTGCTTTTTCGCTACGTGGTGCACCACCGAAGCTTATACCGTATACTTTCACGAAACAAAGTGCTGCTAACGCACCCGTTAATGCCAACATAATGATGGCAATTGGACCGGCAAGTTTTAATACGAAGTCATCACTTTGGCTTAATGTGAACAAGGATTGATAAGTAAACCATTCACTGACGAAACCATTAAATGGTGGCAATGCAGAAATCGCCATAGTACCGATTAAGAAACAGAACGCAGTGTAAGGCATAAGTTTGCCTAAGCCGCCCATTAAGTCCATGTCTTTAGTATGCAAACGATACATTACAGAGCCTGCACCTAAGAATAATAAGCCTTTGAATACAGCATGGTTAAGTAAGTGGTATAACCCACCAAGTAAGCCCACGGTTGCTAATACTGGATGATGTGTCGCGATACCAATCATACCAACGCCTACACCCATCATAATGATGCCGATATTTTCTACCGTGTGATAAGCCAAGAGTTTTTTGATGTCATGTTCTGCCAAGGCATAAAGTACGCCGAGTACGGAAGATACTGCACCGAAACCAAGTACGATAACGCCATACCAAACATTGGTAGAACCGAGAAGATCAACACCTACTTTAATGATCCCGAAAATACCAATTTTTACCATCACACCAGACATCATCGCGGATGCATGAGAAGGTGCAGCCGGGTGAGCTTTTGGTAACCAGCTATGTAATGGAATCATCCCTGCTTTGGCACCAAAACCTAAAAATGCCAAAATAAAGGCGGTAAAGGCAAGCGGTGCCGGTAAAGTGGTTTGACGGAATGCGCTAAATTCAAAGCTACCGGCATAGCAGTAGAAAATGAAGAAGGCGATCATAATTAATACCGAACCGGCATGCGCAATAAAGAAATAAAGCAAGCCTGCATTTACGGCATTATCATCTTGTTCGGTAAGGACTAAGAAATAAGATGCCAATGACATCATTTCAAAGAATACAAGGAAGTAGAACGCATTATCGCTGGTGACTAACGCAACCATGGAAGCGATAAATAAATTCATAAAAAAGCCCATAGAACCTGCGCCTTTACCTTTATATTCTTTTACATATGAGAAAGAATAAAGTGCAGTCACAATCACTAATAAAGAAATAACACACACCATAAACGCCGCCAATCCGTCAATACGGATGGAGAACGAGGCAAATTCAAATGGGGTTTTGAAAACATCAACGACTGTGTCGCTGCTGATCAGAACGGGGATGCAGGCAACAATACCTAACACTCCAGCAAGTACACCGGTCACGCCGGATATATTGATTGAAAGTTGTTCGTTTCGTCTCACTGCGAGCGAAATAAACGCACCTACGACATAAATCAACAGGGTCGTGATGAGTAAATTGATTGGTAAACTCATAATATCACTCCATTGATTACAAGTTAAACACACTAATTATCTTGGGATAGCAGGCGAAGAAACCATTGCCATTTCACGTTTTCTTTCGTTAGCCTGTTTGATACTCTCATCACTAATAATAAATAATGTTTTAGTTGGACAGGTTTGCACACAAGCCGGGCCATCTTCACGGAAATAGCAAAGATCGCATTTCACAGCAATGGCTTTCACACCTGGTTGCCATGCCAACATATTGTGTAAATCCGTATTATCTGGTGCAGTACGAATATCTCGTTTTACCGCATCAGTGAAGGAGAATCCTTCATAATAGGTTGGTGCGTCAATCGGTGCAGAACCATGTTGGGTAATTGCACCGAATGGGCAAGCAATACCACAAAGTTTACAACCGATACAGAGACTTTCGTTAAGTTGAATAGTGTCATTGATATGTGTGATTGCGTGCACCGGACACACAGTAGCACATGGTGAATCATCACAATGACGACAGAGAATTGGCACGGTTACATCATCATTACGCATGACTTGTAAGCGTGGAAAAGATTGTAATCCGAAAGCTTTATGCACTTCGCTACAAGCGGCCATACAGGTGTTGCATCCAATGCAATCCTTCGGATCACCGATTACAAAACGATTCATACATTCCCCTCCTTGTATGTAAATAACGTTTTTTACAATAACCACTCTAGGAGTAAGGATACTCCTGTAAAAAAGTAAAGCTCAAGAACTAATTCGAAAATTTGTGATTAAGATCAAAAGATTTCCATTGTTTTTCTATTACTGTGATGCACCTGTTAAATAACAGTGAAACATAATAATTTTATGTTAAAAATGTGAACAGACTTTAAACAAAAATGCAGTAGCCTTATTTAAAATATGGCTATACAAATTTAGGTGCTTACATGATAAAATTTCACACTCACAGTACGTTTATTGAAACACAATAAACGATTTATCTCATAAACATTCTAACTAAGGACAGATTATGTGTTTAGGTATTCCAGGACAAATTATTCAAGTTGCAGACAGTGCATTACAGCTTGCTGTAGTCGATGTGTGTGGTGTTAAAAGAGAAGTTAATATTTCATTAATTTGTCAGGATGACCCCAAACCTCTCGTTGGTAAATGGGTACTCGTGCATGTGGGTTTTGCCATGACAATTATCGATGAAGAAGAGGCCAAACAAACGCAAGAAGCTTTAATTGCCATGAGTCAGCTAGAACACGAAGTCGGCGATTTTCTTGGCTTAAATCAAAAATAAACAGGATTGCGTTATGCAAGGGATCGAATTACGCATAAAAGGAAAAGTTCAGGGCGTGGGATTTCGCCCTTTTGTTTGGCTGCTAGCAAATCAATATAAGTTAAACGGAGATGTAAATAACGATGGACAAGGCGTATTAATTCGTTTTGTCTCCCCATCAGCAGATGCACTCAAGCAATTTTTGTCCGACCTGCAAAACAAACTCCCACCGCTAGCGCAAATTACCGATATTACTCAGCGTCCAATAGATTGGCCAGAAGCAACTGCCATAACGGGCTTTACCATTCGGGAAAGTGAAAACAATCAAATGGACACGCAAATTATTCCCGATGCAGCAACCTGTCCACATTGTTTAGCTGACTTATTCGATCCCAACAACCGACGCTATCATTACCCTTTTACTAACTGCACCCACTGTGGTCCGCGTTTTACCATCATCAAGGCAATTCCTTACGACCGAAAAAACACAGCGATGTCTGTTTTTCCGCTTTGTCCACAATGTGAAAAAGAATATAAAGATCCCGCTGATCGTCGTTTTCATGCACAACCCAATGCTTGTTCTGTTTGCGGCCCCCATATTTGGTTACAAGATCGAGAACAAACGCTTGCTACTCATGAAACTGCGCTAAAACAGACCGCACTTTTATTGCAACAAGGTCATATCGTCGCCGTTAAAGGCTTGGGCGGTTTTCATTTAGCCTGTGATGCAAATAACCAAATGGCCGTTAATTTATTACGTCAACGGAAACATCGTCCGACAAAACCGTTAGCCATTATGGTGCCTGACCTGCAGTTTTTACAGGATTTGAGTTCTCAAGAAACAGAATTACTAACCAGCAGTGCTGCGCCAATTGTACTGCTAGCGAAACATAAAGTACCTAATATTGCTGATAATATTGCGCCTAACTTACAAGAAATCGGTGTCATGCTACCGAGCAACCCACTGCAGCATTTGTTGTTACGAGCGGTTAATCGTCCACTCGTGATGACTTCTGCGAATGCAAGCGGGCAACCTCCCGTACTGAAAAATGAACATGCTGTAGAACAATTAGCTGACTTGGCTGATTTTTATCTTTGTCACAATCGCGATATTCTACAACGTGCCGATGATAGTCTCGTTCGTATTGCATTCGATGGACTCGAAACACTACGTCGTGCTCGTGGCTATGTACCCGATGAAATACCACTTGAAACACAAAGCACAAAAAATGTGTTGGCTTTAGGGTCTGATCTGAAAAATACATTCTGCCTGCTACGTCACAATAAAGCCGTACTGAGCCAACATATTGGCGATACAGCAAATGAACGAGTGCGGTCACAATTAAGTGAAAATCTTGAATTATTTCAAAATATTTATCAATTTAAACCAGACATTATCGCGGTGGATGCTCACCCTGGCTATTTTTCATCTTCCATTGGTAAACAACTTGCCGAACAGCAACAAATCACACCAATAGAAGTACTGCATCATCATGCTCATATTGTCAGCGTGATGGCCGAACACAATTGTAATGAACCAGTAATTGGTCTTGCTCTAGACGGTATCGGCATGGGCGAAAATGGACAACTTTGGGGAGGCGAATGCCTACTTGTTGATTATCAACATAGCCAATATTTAGGTGGTCTGCCGGCTGTTGCTCTACCGGGTGGCGATCTTGCGGCCAAACAACCTTGGCGCAACTGGCTGGCTCACCTTCACCAATTTGTGCCACAATGGCAAGAAATTCTCACAAAAACTTGCACGGAACCGAATTGGCAAATACTAGTCAATGCCATTGAGCGCGGACTCAATTGTCCAACTATATCATCTGCGGGGCGTTTATTTGATGCCGTAGCTTATGATCTCGGTATTGCACCAACCATTGTTTCTTGGGAAGGTGAAGCGGCTTGCCATCTCGAAGCGCTAGCAAACACCTCATCTTTGGCTACCCAAGCACAAAGTGCGGTCAGTATTCCAGTAAAAATGCCACTTATCGGCAATAAACTGGATTTGGCTTATTTCTGGCAAAGTTGGTTGAATTACCAGGCGCCTGTCGCAGATAAAGCCTTCGCCTTTCACTATGCTCTCGCCCAAGGGTTTGCTGAACTTGCTGCAAACCAAGCACGCAAGCACCAATGTCGTACGATCGTGTTATCTGGTGGCGTGATACACAACCAACTGCTACGTCGCTTATTAAAAGAAAATTTGAGCGAATTCCATGTACTAAGTGCGCATAAACTACCGATGGGTGATGGCGGACTCAGTTTAGGTCAGGCGGTTATTGCCATGCATAGAAACTGATAATCCTTAATATTAAATATAAGAAAAAGAGTTAATCGGAAAATAACGATTAACTCTTTTGTTTTTGTATTTATTTTTTATCTTTTATAACGGAATACTGGAAAAGAAAACCAATAGTAACGGTGGCAGAATATTCGTCACAAAGCCAAATGAAATCGCAATTGGCGTGACTTCAATACCTCCCGCTTTTTGAATAATTGGCAAAGTGCAATCTATTGCTGTCGCACCCGTAATCCCAATTGCAGTCGAACGAAAATGACGCATAAATAATGGGATTACAAATAAACTGACAATTTCACGGGATAAATCATTAAAAAAGGCAATACTACCCTGTACTGGTCCCCATGCATTGGTCAATACCACACTAGATAACGAATACCACCCCATTCCAGAGGCAAACGCCAATCCTTGCGTAATTGGCATAGCCAAAACGAAAGCAGCAATGATACCGCCTAGTAATGAAGTAAAAGTAAACACCATCCCTGTTTGGAAACCTCGTTTATTGAAAAGGGCCTCTTTTAAGGAAATGCCGTTATTTCTTAGCTGAATCCCTACAAAGAAAATCAGTACGATCAATACATACAGATTAATACCTGTAGGCAACATGAGATAGGATTTAAATAAGAAACCACAAAGGGTGCCAATCACCACTGTACCGGAAAGTTTGAGCGAGTCAATTAAGGAGTGCCAGCGAGAATCAATTTTACCTTGTGATCTAAGTGGCTCAGCCGGGTTAAAGCGGTCATAAAGCATCAAACCAATCAGATTGGATCCCAAAATGATCGCAGATAGTGTTACCGCAGTTGTGCCAATAATCGGCAATTTATGCTCTAAATCATCTAACTGGCCGAGTAAATAGCCCATTAAGAAAAGAATGATGTAAAGCAAAAACATTACGATATGATTAATTTTTGCAATATAGGATTTATTATTGACCTTTAATAAATAACCTAACACCATTGGTATTAAGACAATTAATAAGCCATTTATCATATCCTGCATCATACTTCTCCTTTCTTATTCCATTGAAGCTAGCATACCCCTTTTCGTCCTCTTTTTCAAAGCGCATAAAAAAAGTGCGGTCAAATCAACCGCACTTTTAATCATCTGAAAATTAAACTGATTAGCCATTTACTTGGCGACGTGCTAATACAGCATCAGATAACTGTTTTAACACGATTTCTGTATCTTCCCAACCAATACAAGCATCAGTGATACTTTGTCCGTAAGTCTGCGCTTTACCATCGACTAAATCTTGACGCCCTTCAACGATATGACTTTCTACCATGACACCAAAGATCTGCTTTGAACCACCTGAAATTTGCTGACAAACATCTTCACAAACTTCCATTTGTTTTTTGAATTGTTTGCTACTATTTGCATGGCTGAAATCAACCATTACATGTGGAATACGACCTGATTTTTCGATCTCTGCACACACTTTTACAATGTCTTCAGCCTTATAGTTAGGGCCTTTATCGCCACCACGTAAAATAATATGGCAGTCTTCGTTTCCTTTTGTAGAAACAATAGCAGAATGACCAAATTTTGTTACGGATAAGAAATAATGGGAAGCTTCTGCTGCACCCATTGCATCTAGAGCCACTTTTACGCCACCATTTGTGCCATTTTTAAATCCTACCGCACAAGATAAACCTGAAGCTAATTCACGGTGAACTTGAGATTCAGTTGTTCTCGCACCAATTGCGCCCCAGCTCATAAAATCTGCCACATATTGTGGTGTGATCATATCTAAGAACTCACCGGCTGATGGCACACCTAAGTTATTAATATCAGATAATAATTTACGCGCAATACGTAAACCATCATTTAAACGATACGTATCATTTAAATAAGGATCGTTAATTAAGCCTTTCCAACCCACTGTTGTACGCGGTTTTTCAAAGTAAACGCGCATCACCACTTCGAGTGTATCTTTATATTTATCACGTAATACTTTTAAACGTTTAGCGTAATCTAATGCAGCTTTAGGATCATGTATAGAACAAGGACCAATTACCACAAGTAAACGGTCGTCTTTTCCATGAATAATATTGTGGGCATGTAAACGGGTTTCACGAACTAACTCAGCTGCTTCTTCACTTGCAGGAAATTTTTCTAATAAAGCAATGGGAGGCAATACCTGATCCACTTTTTCAATTCGGGTATCGTCATTTGCAACTTTTATTTCGATATCTTCTTTCTTCGTCGCCATATGTCACTCTCTAAATCTTAAATGTTGTGCTTAAAATCTAATGGCGTTACTCTACACCTATTTTTTGTACTAGTAAACTAGTTCAATTGAAATCATGCGCTAATTTTATACAACTGCATAAAACTTGTACTCGTTAAGCAATCCAAGTAGGTCGTTATTAAACTACCTTTCACTTTATCTGGCAAGGATTTTGGCGTAAAAATAGGTTGTACCAGCGCTATTTAAGCAGAATGATTTTTTATCCTTCAAATTGACAAGTAGGTTTAGATAAATGCGGGCAAAAAGAACAATTTCAATTCTAACCGCACTTTTTTAAATATTTTTTTAAACTCCCTTGTTTTTACTGAACATTTCCCCCATTTCTTTGTCTGAATGAACACTTATTCAGTCATTTATTTTTACTTGGAGAACTCTATGAAGAAAAGAAATTTTGTATTAACCGGCATCGCATTAGGTTTAAGCGTATTTGCGACCTCTTTATCCGCTCAAGCGGCTATTCCAAATGAAATCGTGGAACAAGGCAGCCTTGCGCCAATGTTAGAAAAAGCGCAAGCAGCTGTTGTGACGCTTTCAGTTGAAGGCAAAGCAAAAGCAAACAGCCGTTCAGCATTACCTGATGATATTCCAGAAGAATTTAAATTTTTCTTTGGTGATCAATTTGGCGAACAATTCGGCGGAGATCGTGGCGCATCACGCAACTTCCGTGGTTTAGGTTCTGGCGTGATCATCAATGCAGATAAAGGCTATGTTTTAACCAATAATCACGTGGTAGATGGTGCGGATAAAATTACCGTAAAATTACAAGACGGACGTGAATTCAAAGCAAAACTCGTTGGAAAAGACGAACAATCTGATATCGCTTTAGTACAAATCGAAAAACCAACTAATCTTACTGCTATCAAAATGGCTGACTCCGATAAATTACGTGTCGGTGATTTTACCGTTGCTATTGGTAACCCATTCGGTTTAGGCCAAACCGTGACATCAGGTATTGTTTCAGCACTTGGTCGTTCTACTGGTTCAGATAGCGGTGCGTATGAAAACTATATTCAAACCGATGCTGCGGTAAACCGTGGTAACTCTGGTGGTGCGTTATTGAATTTACAAGGTGAATTAATTGGTATCAATACGGCTATTATTTCTCCAAGTGGCGGTAACGCTGGGATTGCCTTTGCGATTCCAAGCAACCAAGCCAACAATCTCGTTCAACAAATCTTAGAATTTGGTGAGGTACGCCGTGGTTTACTCGGTATTAAAGGTGGCGAATTAAATGCAGATTTAGCGAAAGCCTTTAATGTCAGTGCGCAACAAGGTGCATTTGTGAGTGAAGTCATTCCAAATTCTGCTGCCGAAAAAGCAGGCTTAAAAGCGGGTGATGTGATTACCGCAATGAATGGTCAAAAAATTTCAAGCTTCGCCGAAATGCGTGCCAAAATCGCGACTTCTGGTGCGGGCAAAGAAATTGAACTTACTTATTTACGTGATGGTAAATCTGAAAACGTAAAAGTGACCTTACAAGCAGACGATGGCACTCAAACTGCGAGCAAAACGGAACTTCCAGCATTAGATGGTGCAACCTTAAGCAACTATGATGCAAAAGGCGTTAAAGGTGTGGAAATTAGCAAAGTACAGCCAAATTCAATGGCGGCACAACGCGGTTTAAAATCAGGTGATATCATCATTGGCATCAACCGTCAGCCAATTGAAAGCACGCAAGACTTACGCAAGGCGCTAGATGAAAAACCATCTGCCGTTGCACTCAATATCTTACGTGGTAAAAACAACTTCTACTTATTAGTGCAATAACATGAAAGTGCGGTCAAATTTGACCGCACTTTTTTATTTATAAAAACTGACATAAGAATAATTAGGTAAAGATGATTGGGATTATTTTTAATTCAGAATATAATATGAAAATAACATACATATGATGCAAAGAGAGTATCCAAATGTCCAATCTTAAAGAAAAAGAAATCGAAAATAATGAGATAATAAACTTTGAATATATTACAAGTTATTTGGAAAAATATGCTGGGGAACAATATTATGCCCCCAAAAAACAACAAGCCAATAGTTCTGAAATGGCTGAATTCAAAGAACATGGTAGAAAAGCAGTCCAGGAATTTAGAAAATATATTGAAATTATAGCCTCAAACACTGGATATATAGTAGACACATCTAATAACTGGATTAATCAAGCTCAAAAAGGATATTCATACTTTTGGGGCGAATTAAAAAAGTATACTGCTCAAGAATATCCTCATAGTCTATCAGTTGCTATTTATATCAATTCTAAGAATGATAGCAACGATCAAATAATTTTATCTTTAAGTGTAGAAACTAAAGATACAAAATCCAAACCATCAGATTATGAATTTCATAATAAAATAATTAATTTTCCAATCCAGCAAAATACAAAAATTTATTATCAAGCAGATTTCAATATTGGCGAACAAAAAAATTTTAGAATTGAAGAATATGAGGAAGTAAAAAAAGCTTTAAAATCTAAAATAATAAAAAAACTAAAGGTTGTAAGGAATGTCATAGGACCATATACAAAAAACAATACCTCAAAAATCATACAGGACTCATTAGAGGCTGCTAAAGAACTAATTCCATTTTATGAATATATCCTTCAAGAAAGAGGAATAGACATCACCAATAAAGATGAAAAAAATAAGGAAGAAATAAAAATGGAAGACGTAAGAATTGGATTAAATACTATTTTATATGGACCTCCTGGAACAGGGAAAACATATAACACTGTAAGTTATGCAGTGGCTTTATGCGATAATGAAGACTTATCTTCCGTTAAAGCTAAAGATTATAAGCAAGTTCTACAGCGATATAATGAATTGATAAATGAGGAGCGAATCGCATTTACTACATTTCATCAATCATATAGTTATGAAGAATTTATTGAAGGCATTCGTCCAGTAATAGGTAACGAGGATAATCCTAATATAATAAAATATGAATTAGAATCTGGCGTTTTTAAAGATTTTTGTGAAAAAGCTGAAAGAGCTACAATAAAAAGTAGTGGATTTCCATTTTCAATTGCTAAAGATGCAAAAGTTTGGAAAGTTACAGTTTACGATACGGTCATAGATGAATGTTTTAAAAAGAACCAAGTTAGAATTGATTTTGACATTAAAGACAAGGGCGCAATCAGTTTCGTAAAGAACATTAATCCTGGAGACATAATCCTAACGACTAATGGTAATAGAGAATATATAAATGGTATTGCTATTGCTACCTCTGATGAAGCCTATAAACAGGATGATGTAGAGTCAAGTAAAACAACTAGAGATGTTACATGGCTTGCTTGTAATATACATGAGGATATCACACCTTTAAATAAAGGTCTGATGATGGCTAGACATACTGTCTCCAAATTACCCAATATGAACGTTACTGAATTAATTGAATTCGCAATTCAAAAAAATCCAGAACTACGTAAGAAACAACCTGAATCAGGTACAAAACCATATGTATTTATTATTGATGAGATCAACCGAGGTAATATATCTAAGATTTTTGGCGAACTTATTACACTAATTGAAGATACAAAACGTAAAGGGATGCCTGAGCAGATTTCTGCAATTCTTCCTTACTCTGGGCATAAATTTAGTGTCCCATCAAATGTTTATATTATAGGAACAATGAATACCGCAGATCGCTCAATCGCTTTAATGGATACCGCTCTTCGTAGACGTTTCCAGTTTGTTGAAATGATGCCTGATTCAAATGTATTAAAAAAAATAGGCGCAGACAAAGTTGATGATTTAGACGTTGCATTAATGCTCGATAAAATCAATGAACGTATTACATTCCTATATGACAGAGAGCATACTATCGGCCATGCATTCTTTACCAAACTTGCTCACAGTCCAGATATAAAAACTTTAGAGCTAATTTTTGACAAAACAATCATTCCTCTTTTACAAGAATATTTTTATGAAGATTATCAAAAAATACAATTAATACTAGGTGATAATGGAGAAAAAAACAACGACCTTAAATTTATTCAAGATGAAAAAATAAAAGTACAAAATATATTTAAAGGAAATATTGATGATGTAGTCGATCTTCCTGAAAAAAAATTCAAGATTAATAAAATCGCATTTTCCAACATAGAAAGCTACAAAAAAATCATATAGGAATCAGTTAAACATGGCTAAACTTTTAGAAGTAAAAGAGTTTGACTCTATTACTAGAAATGTTGACTTTGAAAATGATGAAAATTTTAAATATTTGGATGCAGTTGCCTTTCAAAATCTCATCGAGTTTATCCGTGAATTTTCAGGAGATGATGAAATTGCCGATATTCTTAATTTTATGAGAATTTCATATAAGCGGAATATCGGTGATGTTATAACTATTCGAAATTATGTAGGTTTAATTCAGATAAAAAATGGGTATCAAATTCAGGTTCTGCCTAAAATTAGTTTTGGGGAATACAATGACGTAGGAAATCAAGAAACCAAAAAAGTCTTTCTTAGAATGCTAAAAAGCATGAAAAACTTCCCAAGCAAATCATTTAATGATGCTAGTCTTAAAGTTGATAAAATGAATCTTTATGAAATTTTCATTAATATGTATTTGAAAGAAGTAAGACAATTAATAAAGAAAGGGATTAAATCAGCATACCTTAGACAAGAAGATAATTTAAGCTATTATAAGGGAAAACTTTTAACATCTCAGCATTTAAAGAAAAATATAATTCATAAAGAAAGATTCTATGTAGCTTATGATGAGTTTCATCCCAATAGATCTGAAAATAAGCTAATTAAAGCAACGTTATTAAAATTACATCAACTTACAACAAGCTCAGAAAATTCAAAAGAGATAAAGCAATTACTCACTGCTTTTGAAATGATTAAACCATCAAAAAATTACACTAAAGATTTTTCCAAAATTACAATAGATAGAAATACTAAAGATTATGAAATGCTCTTACAGTGGTCAAAAGTATTTTTATTTAATCAGTCGTTTACTACTTTCTCAGGAAGAAAGAATTCTAGAGCCTTACTATTCCCAATGGAAAGTGTGTTCGAAAGTTACATTGCTCAACAAATCAAAAAAGTATTCGGACCAAATGATTGGGAAATTTCTACCCAAGATAAAGGATACTTTTTATTCACAGAACCCAAAGAACAATTTGCTTTAAGACCAGATATAGTTTGTCAAAAAGGCGATCGCATCATAATCATGGATACTAAATGGAAAAATCTAATTAATAATAGCAGAGTAAATTATGGTATTTCACAAAGTGATATGTATCAAATGTATGCTTATTCCAAAAAATATAAAACATCAGAAATATGGCTTTTATATCCTCTAAATGATGAAATGAGAAATCATCCGGAAATTAAATTTGAATCTGGAGATGGCACAACTGTAAAGTTACACTTTGTTGATCTAGTTAATATTCAAAAAACGATGGAAGAACTATTGGCAAAATTAGAAGTAGCTAATTAACTCCGTAATAAACTTTTCCTATATAACTATCTCTGATATATAGAAACTATTTTCTTGAATATCAGAGATTAAATCCAACTCAACATAAGACAATTAGCCTACTTACATCAGTTCTTATCTTATCCTATTCTATTAAAACTTCTTAAAAATCCTTAATGTTGCTTCATAGAATTAATCATATTTACTCTGACATCATAAACTGCTCTCTCAATTGATGAAGCTGATCGCGTACTGCGGCGGCTTTTTCAAATTCGAGATCTTGAGCAAATTTATACATTTGTTGTTCCAATTTCTTAATTTGTTGTTGGAATTCTTTGGCTGATTTAGGTGCATTGTAAAGTGCGGTCGGTTCAGCTGCCGTTTTTCCACGCTGTTTCGATTTCGCTTTTTGATTTGCACCTTGACCAATATCTAACAACTCGCCGACTTTCTTATTTAATGCCTGTGGAACAATGCCGTTCTCTTCATTGTATTTCATTTGTTTTTCACGACGGCGATTCGTTTCAGTAATGGCTTTTTCCATAGATTTAGTAATGCTATCAGCATACAAAATCGCTTTACCATTTAAGTTTCGAGCAGCACGACCGATGGTTTGGATTAAAGATCGTTCAGAACGTAAGAAACCTTCTTTATCCGCATCTAAAATCGCAACAAGAGAAACTTCTGGAATATCCAAGCCCTCACGTAACAAGTTGATACCGACCAACACATCGAATTCCCCTAAACGCAAATCACGAATAATCTCTACACGCTCAACCGTATCAATATCAGAATGGAGATAACGTACACGAATACCGTGTTCATCTAAGTAATCCGTTAAATCTTCCGCCATTTTCTTCGTTAGCGTCGTCACTAAAACACGCTCATTTTTGTCCGCTCTTTGGCGTGCTTCTGACAGTAAATCATCTACTTGAATGGATACTGGACGAATTTCAATTTGTGGATCAAGTAAGCCCGTTGGACGTACAACCTGATCGACTATTTCAGTTCCAGATTTTTCCAACTCATAAGGGCCAGGTGTCGCAGAAACATAAATCGTCTGCGGCGCTAAACGTTCAAACTCTTCAAAACGTAAGGGACGGTTATCCAATGCAGAAGGCAAACGGAAACCATATTCTACCAAGGTTTCTTTACGAGAACGGTCACCACGATACATCCCGCCAATTTGCGGCACAGTCACGTGTGATTCATCAATAATCAAAATCGCATCAGACGGCATATAATCAAATAATGTCGG
>NZ_CAJLNI010000011.1 GCF_905207935.1 uncultured Haemophilus sp. | reverse complement strand
ACAAATGATCTACCGTGGTTTAGAGAAAAAAGGGTTACATACCCGTAAAAAATAACAGATAGAAGGCATCGAAAGATGCCTTTTTTCTATCATTGATTGATATATAATCACATGGGCGTATTAATGCGCCCTCTCATTTTTTTATCGCAGATAAAAGTGCGGTCAATTTTTAGTGAGTTTTTATGAAAGAAACAATCGTCGCACAAGCGACAGCGCCAGGACGTGGCGGTATTGGTATTTTGCGTGTATCAGGCCCCAAAGCGGTTGAAGTTGCACAAGCGGTACTCGGTAAATGTCCTAAACCACGAATGGCAGACTATTTACCTTTTAAAGATGCTGATGGCTCAGTTTTAGATCAAGGCATTGCGCTTTATTTTAAATCACCTAATTCCTTTACTGGTGAAGACGTACTGGAATTACAAGGCCATGGTGGACAAGTGGTATTAGATTTGTTGCTAAAACGAATTTTACAACTTGATGGTGTTCGTCTTGCGCGTCCAGGTGAGTTTTCTGAACAAGCTTTTTTAAATGATAAATTAGATTTAGCTCAAGCAGAAGCCATTGCCGATTTGATTGATGCGACTTCGGAGCAAGCTGCTCGTTCGGCATTAAAATCATTGCAAGGTGAATTTTCCAATAAAGTGAATCAGTTGGTGGATTCCGTCATTTATCTTCGTACTTATGTGGAAGCCTCGATTGATTTTCCCGATGAAGAAATTGACTTTTTGGCAGACGGTAAAATCGAAGCAAAATTACGAGAAATTATTGATCAACTTGATTTAGTCCGTAGCGAAGCAAAACAAGGCTCGATTTTACGTGAAGGGATGAAAGTGGTGATTGCCGGTCGTCCAAATGCAGGTAAATCAAGTTTACTGAATGCTTTAGCTGGCAGAGAAGCAGCCATTGTGACAGATATTGCAGGAACAACGCGCGATGTGTTGCGTGAGCATATTCATATTGATGGCATGCCTTTACATATTATTGATACCGCAGGGCTTCGTGAAGCGACAGATGAAGTTGAACGTATCGGGATCTCGCGTGCCTGGACGGAGATTGAGCAAGCCGATCGTATTATCTTAATGTTAGACAGTAGCGATCCTGATAGCCAAAATATCGAAAAAGTGCGGTCAGAATTTTTATCAAAATTGCCAAATAATATGCCGGTGACCATTGTTCGCAATAAAGTAGATTTAAGTGGCGAGGCAGTTGGACTAAAAGAAGAAAATGGCACAACGACCGTTTGTTTATCCGCCCAAACACACCAAGGCGTAGATTTGTTGCGTGAGCATTTAAAAAAGGCGATGGGTTTCCAAACAGGGATGGAAGGTGGTTTCTTAGCGCGCCGTCGTCATCTTGATGCCTTAGAAAAAGCGGCTGAACATTTACAAATTGGGTTAGTCCAATTAACCGAGTTTCATGCGGGTGAATTACTGGCGGAAGAACTTCGTTTAGTTCAAGCTAACCTGAGTGAAATTACGGGGCAATTTACTTCGGATGATTTGCTCGGTAATATTTTCAGTTCTTTCTGTATTGGAAAATAAACTTTAGTTTATGACTTTTCATATGTTGTGGGTCATTGCTCTTGGTCTCTCGATGGATGCCTTTGCCGTATCCATCTCTAAAGGCTTAGCAATGCGCGCTTTCCGATGGAAACAAGCATTAGCTATCGCATGTTGCTTTGGGTTATTTCAAGGCATTATGCCGGCAATCGGTTATGTTGTTGGGCTGCAATTTAGTCAGATGATTCAAAATTGGGACCACTGGATTGCCTTTGTTTTGCTTGCGTTCATCAGTGTGAATATGATTCGAGAAGGACTTAGCTCAGATGATGAACCCGCTCTCTCATTGATTAGTTTAAAACACTTGCTAACACTTGGCGTGGCAATGAGTATTGATGCATTAGCCGTCGGTGTTTCTTTTGCTTTTCTCTGCGTGGACATTTTATTGGCTGTCTTCATCATAGGTTTAACAACCTTTGCCATCTCTTTTATTGGAGTAAAGAGCGGTCATTTTTTAGGGAAAAAATTCAAAAGCAAAGCAGAGATTTTTGGCGGTTTAGTGTTATTAGTCATGGCTGTGAAAATCCTACACGAACATGGTGTTTTTTAAGTGCGAATTTTCGCCTTTTAGATTATAATCTTACGAACTTTGTCTTTTTTAAAAGGGTAATAATTGAATGTTAATTGAAAAAATGCATGGCATCGCCCATAGCTTTATCGGAAAAGCGATCTTTGCTTTAATTCCAGTTTCATTTTTGATTGGTGGGATGTCAGGTTATCTGTATAGCAGCAACGATAGTTTTGCGGCAAAAGTAAATGGCGAGACTATCTCTCAACAAGATTTCTTAAATCGTTATAACCAAGAGTTTGAAGCGCGAGCTCAACAAGAAGGCGAGAGCTTCCTAGCGAAAACTGACTCTGTGGAATTTGTGACTGCACTTCGTCAAAATTTAATTCAACGTTTGGTGGATCAAGAATTAATCCGTCAATATGCGAAAGAATTAAAATTAGGTGTAAGTGATGAGATGATCAAACGTGCGATTGTAAGCGATCCTAACTTACAATCTAACGGTAAATTTGATAACGCGCGTTATCAACAATTATTGACTCAAAATGGTTTAACATCCGATACTTATGCGGCTATTTTACGTAATGCATTAACACTTGAACAAATGCAAAACGGTTTGGCAGATAGTGAATTTGTTGTGCCAGCTCAAGTAAAAGATAACGCACAAGTCTTTTTCCAAAAACGTATCGCTCGTCTTGCAACTCTTCCATTAGCCGATGAAATTGCAAAACAAAAAGTGACGGACGAAGAAATTAAAGCGTATTACGATGCGAATGCGAAGTCACTTGTTCAACCTGAACAAGCGAAAGTGCAATATATTAGCGTTTCGGCAAATACATTAGGTAAATTACAACCAGTAACTGAAACACAAATTGCGCAATATTATCAAGAAAATAAAGCGCAATTCATTAGCCAAAAATTAGCACATATTCAATTATCAACTGAGAAAGAAGCGGATGCGGTTTATCAAGAACTGCAAAAAGGCGCTGATTTTGCTGAGTTAGCAAAAACAAAATCCCTAGATAAACTTTCTGGTGCTCAAGGTGGTGAATTAGGTTGGGTAAAAGACAACGAATTACCAAAAAACTTTGAAGATGCAGCATTATTATTAAATGTAGGTCAATACAGCACACCGGTTAATGTGGATGGGGCTTACCATATTATTTTAGTGCAAGATCGTAAAGAACGTACTTTAGAAGAAGTGAAAGAACAAATCGCAGAGACTGTGCGTAAAAACTTAGCAGAAAGCCGCTTCCAAACAGTAGAAAAAGCGGTTCGTGAAAAAGCAGCAGAAAGCAGTGATTCTTTAGCTGCGGTAGCAGAAGCAGCAGGCGTGAAAGTGGAAGAAACAGATTATTTCGGTAAAAATAATGTCCCTGCGGCGTTAAATTTCCCAAATGTGACTTCTGCCATTTTTGAATCAGATATTGCAAACGGCGGCGCAAATTCTGAGCCATTAACTGTGGGTGAAAATGAATTTGTTGTGGTGCGTGTCGTGGATCATAAAGCTGAAGGTTTACAAAGCCTTGATGAAGCGAAATCAACGATTGAGCAGTTCTTAAAACGTGAAAAAGCCGATAAAGTATTAGCTGAAAAAGCAGAACAAGCAGTTAAAGAACTATCTGCGAATCCTGCTAAAGTTCCAGCAGGTATTAGTTTTGGTGAGCCACAAACCTTTACGTTAGTGGATAATAAAGATCCGGTGCTTTATGAAGGTGTATTTGCCATTGCAAAACCACAAGATGGCAAAGCGGCTTATCAAGTTGCTCGTAACAGCAAAGGTGATGTGGTTGTGGTTGCCCTTGAACGTGTAGAAGAACCTACTTTAAATGAGCAAGAATTAGCGAAATTTAGCACTCAACTTGTTCGTGCGCGTCAAGGTGAATTGCAAGGACAGTTAATGCAAGCATTGCGTGAAAAAGCACAAATCGAGATTAATACCAGCTTTATTAATCAAGATGATTCAGAAGAAGGTGCGGCTCACTAAGCCGATTGAAATGTCATTCATCATCAATTTCTGATGGAAAATAAAAGCAAAGTGCGGTAAATTTTGACCGCACTTTTTTATATAAAACAAGGAGAAGACTATGGCTCAAGAAACGATTTTCAGCAAAATTATTCGCAAAGAAATCCCTGCCAATATTGTTTATCAAGATGAATTAGTGACCGCATTCCGAGATATTTCACCGCAAGCGAAAACCCATATTTTGATTATCCCAAATAAAGTCATTCCAACGGTTAATGATGTGACAGAACAAGATGAAGTTACCTTGGGTCGCTTATTTACTGTCGCGGCTAAAATTGCTAAAGAAGAAGGCATTGCCGAAGACGGTTATCGTTTAATTGTGAATTGTAATAAACACGGTGGACAAGAAGTATTCCATATCCATATGCATCTTGTTGGTGGTGAACCTTTAGGTAGAATGTTGGCGAAATAATGAAAAAGATCCTAA
Organism: uncultured Haemophilus sp.; assembly: GCF_905207935.1. Taxonomy (GTDB): domain Bacteria; phylum Pseudomonadota; class Gammaproteobacteria; order Enterobacterales; family Pasteurellaceae; genus Haemophilus_D. The sequence continues at coordinate 21,940 of NZ_CAJLNI010000011.1, read as the reverse complement.
TTACAGCAACGGTATTATTTTTAACGGCTTGTTCATCTGCACCAAATATTGTGGGAACCAATAAGCCAATTTTAAATATGGCGGCAAATTTAGCACCGGTTTTAGATGTTGATTTGTCTGATAATACGGCAGCTTTAAAAAATAAAACCACGCAACAACTCAATGTGCTTTACCATCTTTATTGGTATAACACACAAGGTGTAACGCAAGTTTGGCCGAATCAGCAAGAAAGCCAATCAGGTAATATTTTGTTGCAACCACAAGAAAAGAAAGTGTTTGAGCTACCAAAACCAAGCACAGAAAGTACTAATTATCGTCTTTATTTACAATAGTTTATGTCCACACTATTAATTGACCTTGAAGGTCATGAGCTCAAACAAGAAGAAGTTGAATTACTGGAACATCCTTTAGTTGCCGGTTTGATTTTATTTACCCGCAATTTTTATGATCGTCAGCAAGTTCAAGCGCTAATTAAATCCATTCGTCAGCGAGTGAAAAAGCCTTTATTGATCACGGTTGATCAAGAAGGTGGGCGCGTGCAACGTTTCCGTGAGGGTTTCACTCAGCTCCCTGCGATGCAGGCTTTTGCGGCATTAGTTGAGGGCTCAACTCAGCAACAGCAAATAGCAAAAGAAGCAGGCTGGCAAATGGCAGCAGAAATGGTGGCGTTAGATATTGATTTGAGTTTTGCTCCCGTGTTGGATTTAGGTCACGAATGTCGTGCGATTGGTGATCGTAGTTTTGGCTGTGATGTAAAAAGTGCGGTCAATTTGGCGGCTGCTTTTATTGATGGTATGCATCAAGCAGGCATGGCAACAACAGGAAAACACTTTCCAGGACACGGTCATGTTCTAGCTGATTCTCATCTTGAAACCCCTTATGATGAGCGAGCAAAAGAAGTGATTTTTAATCATGATATTTTGCCATTCCAGCAATTAATTCAACAGAGTAAGCTTGATGCGATTATGCCGGCTCACGTGATTTATACGCAGTGTGATAGCCAGCCTGCAAGTGGTTCGACTTATTGGTTAAAAGAAATTTTGCGTAAACAGTTGGGCTTCCAAGGGGCGATTTTCTCTGATGATTTAGGCATGAAAGGCGCAGGCTTTATGGGCGATTTTGTGGCTCGTAGTGAAAAAGCCTTGAATGCTGGTTGTGACTTATTATTGCTTTGCAATGAACGTGAAGGTGTCATCCAAGTGCTTGATAATCTGAAGTTAGAGGAAACCACAGAGCATTTTGCAGCACGCCAAGCTCGCTTGAAATCGCTCTTTAAACAAAAATCCTTTGATTGGTCAGAACTCACAAAAACTTCGCGTTGGATTGAAAATCATCAAAAACTGACCGCACTTCAACAAGAGTGGCTTGCTTCTAAATGATTGATTGCCATCATTATCAAAAAGGCGATTGCCGTTCTTGTCAATGGCTTGAAATGCCTTATGAACAGCAACTCGCCAAGAAAGAAGAGCATCTAAAACAACAACTTGCCAAATTAGATTGTGATAATTTAATTTGGCATCCGCCTTTTTATTCCTCCGAGACTGCCTTTCGTAATAAAGCGAAAATGGTTGTAAGTGGCGCGGTGGAACGTCCCATTTTAGGTATTTTACAAGACTCGAATGATCCACAAAGTGCGGTGGATTTATGTGATTGTCCGATTTATCCGCAACGCTTTGCTGAACTCTTTCCGATTCTAAAAGATTTTATTGGCCGTGCGGGTTTAGTCCCTTATAACGTGGCTAAGCAAAAAGGTGAGCTCAAATATATTCTGCTCACAGAAAGCCAACATACAAAAAAATTGATGTTGCGTTTTGTATTGCGTTCAGAAACTAAATTGCCGTTAATTCAACGTGAATTTGCAGGCTTATTGGAAAAATTACCACAACTTGAAGTGGTGAGCGTGAATATCCAACCTCAACATGCGGCGATCTTAGAAGGTGAGAAAGAAATCTTTTTGACTGACCAACATACTTTATCAGAAAGCTTTAACGGTATTCCGTTGTTTATTCGCCCTCAAGGTTTCTTCCAAACGAATCCACTGGTAGCACAAGGGCTATATGCAACGGCACAAGATTGGGTGCAAGATTTGCCGATTACTACACTCTGGGATCTCTTTTGTGGCGTTGGAGGTTTTGGACTTCATTGCGCTAAAGCTTTACAGGATAAACATCAACAAGAAGTGGAATTGACTGGGATTGAAATTTCCCCATCTGCTATTCAAGCGGCGACTCAATCCGCCCAGGTGTTAGGGTTAAACAACGTTAAATTCCAATCTTTGGATGCGGCTAATTTTGCTTTAACACAAGATGAAAACAAACCCGATTTGGTGATCGTCAATCCGCCTCGTCGAGGCATCGGAAAGGAACTTGCTGAATTTCTCAATGAAATGCAACCGCACTTTATTCTTTATTCCAGCTGTAACGCAGTTTCCATGGGAAAAGATTTACAGCATCTAACCAATTATAAACTTACTCAAATTCAATTATTTGATATGTTCCCGCATACAGCGCATTATGAAACTTTAATACTTTTGTCTCTTAAAATTTAATTTTTTATGAGTGAGGTGATCTCATTTGAATGAATATGTTGAAAGTCTAGAAAGAGAATTTTCCTCAATAGAAAACGGATTCAAAGAGGAAGAAAAAAGAGCGTTAATTGATTATGAATCTAATGATCATCAATACATTAAGAAATTAGCTTTTTTGTCTTATCAGTCTGATGAGTATCAAGTCAGAATGTATAGTGTATTTCTTTTGGGATACTTATCAGAGGATAAGGATATTTTGATTTTTTTAAGAGACGAAGTATCTAAAGATGCCAACTGGAGAGTTCAAGAAGTCTTGGCAAAATCATTTGATGAGTTTTGTAAGAGAACTGGATATGAGAAAGCACTTCCTGTAATAGATGATTGGTTAAAAAGTAGCAATCCTAATACAAGGAGAGCAGTTACTGAAGGATTGAGAATATGGACGGGGAGACCCTATTTCAAAGAAAATCCTAATGAAGCGATTAGAAGATTAGCAGCGCTAAAAGATGATTCTAGTGAATATGTTAGAAAATCAGTTGGTAATGCTTTACGAGATATAAGTAAGAAATATCCAGAATTAATTAGAATAGAACTTAATAGCTGGAATTTAGAAACTAAAGAGATTACGCAGGTCTATAAATTGGCTAGTAAATTTTTAAGATAAATTATAGTATTGTTTGAATACTTAATAAAAAAAACTAACAGAAATATTAGCTTTTTTATTTAAGAATTTAACCGCACTTTTATTTTGCTATAAATCAGGGCAAGCAAGAAAAATGCCGCTTGTAACAAAATAATACAAGCGCCAGTGGACGCATCAAAATGATAGCTAAGTAGCACGCCTAGTAGGCTTGCAGTTACTGCACTGATGATCGCGATAACAAGCATCTTATCGAAGCGATTCGTCAGGGTTAGCGCGGTGATGCCAGGCGCAATTAGCATCGCTACAACCAAAATAACCCCAACGACTTGCATCGTACTCACAATGGTGAGTGCGAGTAATGTGAGCAAGCCATAGTGCAGTAATTTAGGCGAGAGACCCGCAACGCGAGCATGGCTCGGATCAAAGCAATAAAGTAGAAAATCGCGACGTTTTAATCCAAGTAAAATAAAAATGATCAAGGCGATAATAGCCGTTTGAATCAGCTCTTGTTGGCTTACACCTAATACGTTACCGAATAAGATATGTGTAAGATGTTGTGAGGTTTGGATTTTAGTGAACAGCACCAAACCAATGGCAAACATCCCTGAAAATACAATCCCCATCGCGGTATCTTCTTTGATACGGCTGTTTTCTTTTAAATAACCCACCCCTAAAGCACAGGCAATACCAGAGACAAATGCACCAATCACTAATGGAATACCTGCTAGAAAAGCTAAGACAATGCCAGGTAGGACAGCATGAGAAATAGCATCCCCCATCAATGACCATCCTTTCAACACCAAATAGCAAGAGAGTAGCGCACAAATCACTGCAACCACTAATGCGGTGAGCAGTGCATTTTGCATAAAAGCAAATTGAAATGGCTCAACGAAAATAGCGAATATTTCACTCATGGGTCACCGCCTTACGTCGTTTTTGACTCATTAATCCGTATTTTGGTGAGAAGAGGAAAGCCAATAAAAATAACAAGGTTTGCAATGTCACGATGACACCACCTGTTGCACCATCCAGATAATAGCTTAAATAGACACCGACAAAACCAGTGATTGCGCCTAATGCTACAGCAATTTTGATCAGAGTTTTGAACTTGTCAGTAAGTAAATAGGCGGTTGCGCCTGGTGTGATTACCATCGCAATCACTAAAATCGCCCCGACAGTTTGTAATGCCGCAACGACACAAGCACTCAAGAGTGTAAAAAAGAGAACTTTGTAAAACAGTGGTGAAAGTCCAACTGTAATTGCTTGCGTTTCATCAAAGAAAATCAGTAACAGATCCTTCCAAAAAATAAGCAATAAGACCAAGCAAATCAACATAATGATGGCTACTTGATAAATATCTTCATCGGCAATCCCGAGGATATTACCGAGAATAATATTTTGCACATTTATTGAAGTTGGATTCAGAGAAATAATCAGCAGTCCCAGGGCAAAAAAGGTACTGAAAATAAAGCCGATAACGGCATCTTCTTTGAGTTTAGAAATGGATTTGATCCATAAAATGGAAAGTGCGGCCAAAATTCCGGCAAAAAAAGCACCTAAAGCATAGGGGAGTGAAAAGGCATAAGCTATCGCCACACCCGGAACCACGGAATGAGAGAGCGCGTCGCCAATTAATGACCAGCCTTTCAACATTAAATAGGCAGAAAGAAAGGCACAAATGCCACCAACTGCGGCACTTATCCACATGGCTTTTTGCATATATTCATAGGAGAAAGGTTCCAGTAAATATTCAAGCATGACTTATTCCTTGTCAGACGGAGGCAGACGACAGGATTTTACAGCCGTTGCAGGCGGATCATTTTTGGTTTCGCCATAGAAGACAACAGGGCGTTCATCATCCGTAAGCACGGTGACAGCACGTTTATCTTCATCATTATGCAGATCTTCACCCAATAATTTGATGTGTCGTAATACACCACCAAAGACTTTTTCCAAATTATGCTGATTGAATGTATCTTCCGTTTTACCAGCAGCAATCACAGTACGGTTAATCATCACCACTTGGTCACAGAAGTCTGGTACAGAGCCTAAGTTGTGGGTAGAAACTAAAATCAAATGCCCTTCAGCACGTAATTGGCGAAGGAGTTCCACAATAGCATTTTCAGTTTTAACATCCACACCCGTAAAAGGCTCATCGAGTAAGATAATCTTACTTTGTTGTGCTAATGCTCGAGCCAAAAATACGCGTTTTTTCTGTCCACCAGAAAGCTCACCGATTTGTCGTTCAGCTAAATGCTCGATGTTCACTCGTTGCATCGCTTCGAACACTTTTTGTTTGTCTTCAGCCTTTGGAATGCGTAGGAAATTCATATAGCCGTAGCGTCCCATCATGACAACATCATAAACGGAGACTGGAAATTGCCAATCGACTTCTTCTGCTTGCGGCACATAGGCAACCAAATTTTGTTTCAACGCTCGATTAATTGGCAAACCACAAAGCGCAATATTGCCTTGTTGTGGTTTGATTAAGCCCATAATGCTTTTAAATAGTGTTGATTTTCCGCTTCCATTTACGCCGACAAGGGCACAGATGGTTCCCCCCTGTAATTCGAAAGAAACATCATAAATTGCAGTATGCCCGTTGTTGTAACGCACGGTTACATCATTAACGGAAATAGAAGCGGAAAGTGCGGTCATTATTTTTCAAATCCTTTCACAATGGTAGATACAGTGACATTGAGCAAATCGATATAAGTCGGTACAGGGCCATCAGCAGCAGAAAGGGAATCGACATAAAGCACGCCACCGTATTTGGCTCCACTTTCTTTTGCTACCTGTTGAGCAGGTTTGGCTGACACGGTACTTTCACTAAATACCACTGGAATCTGATTTTTTTTCACTAAATCGATAAGTTTACGCACTTGTTGAGGAGTGCCTTGTTGTTCAGCGTTAATTGGCCATAAATAGCCTTCTTTGAGATCGTAATCTTTCGCTAAATAACTAAATGCGCCTTCACTGGTCACTAACCAACGTTGGTCGGCAGGAATTTGTGCGAGTTTTTCACGTAAAGGTTTATCGAGCTGTTTGATTTTTTCTGCATACGCCGCTGCATTTTTTTGATAAGTATCAGCATTTTGCGGATCATATTTAACTAATGCATTTTTTATATTTTCGACATAAATCAACGCATTAGATGGCGACATCCAAGCGTGTGGGTTAGGGGCATCTTTATAAGGACCTTCATAAATAGAAAGTGGCGTGATGCCTTCGGTTACCACAACGGCTGGTTTGTCTTTGATATTTTGGAAGAAGCGCTCAAACCAACGCTCTAAATTTAATCCGTTCCATAAAATTAAATCAGCAGATTGAGCTTTTACAATATCTTTAGGGGTTGGTTCATACTCGTGAATTTCTGCACCAGGTTTGGTGATAGATTCCACCGTCGCGGCATCGCCCGCAACATTTTGTGCGATATCCTGAATAACAGTAAATGTGGTCACCACTTTAAATTTCGCTTCGGCTTGTAAAGTAGCTAAACCTAGAGCGATAACAGATAGGCTTTTAAATAAATGCTTCATGAGATCTCCTTAAAAATAATGATTGATTAGCATTCTGCAGAATAATATCATTTTTTATAAGACTTTTAAATGAAAATAATTATCAAATCGATAGGTGATTAAAATTAAAAAGCGGAAAATTTTGTGAAAAATTGACCGCTCTTTTTTGAAATAATTAACCACCAACTTGTTGGATTAGACGATCCATACCCGCTTCATCATAGCCTTCTTCATATTGGGCTTCATCAACGGTAAAGTTGTGCATGCTACGCCCTGCGATACAACCGTATTGTTCCAATTTTCCTTTGGTAAAGTTAGTACGAAACGCAGATGAATGGTTATTTAAACTAATCACCCCAATGGTAGCGCGATTACACGGATTTTTATTCACAAAGACTAAATTATAGCCAGATTCGCGAATGTAACCGGTTTTATTAATTGCTGCATCAAATACTTCTTCACGCACTAATTTATTGGTGTTTTTAACAAAAACGCTACGTCCGCCTGCTTGAATGAAAGCACTTGGCATATTCGAGATGTTTTTGATTTGTGCTTTGTTAAGAGAGTATTTAGCCAATTTAACCAGATCCATCACACTTGAAATGTTACTGTCAGATAAACCTGAGCTATCTGAAAAGCGGGTAGAGCGCATACCTAATTCTCGCGCTTTCTCATTCATTTTTTGGATAAATTGCAAACGACTCATGCCGGCAGAGCGAGAAAGGGCATGGGCAGCATAGTTGTCAGAATGGACAAGCATCGCTTTTAATAATTCATTACAAGAAATCGGCGTGTATTTTGGTAATTTTGTATGTGTGCCTTTAATGTAATCGTAATCGTCGTCAGTAATCGATGCAGTACAATTTGCGTTTCGATTATTTTCAAGAAATACATTTGCAGTCATTAACTTGGTGACGGATGCGATAGGTTGAACATGATTCGGTGAGCTACTTTCGAGCACTCGATCATGGGTGAAATCATACACGACATAAGATTGTGCCGTTGCCATTGCTGGCACTAAACACAATACAGAAAGAACTTTTTTTAACATATCTTTTAATATAGCCAACTTAGAGAATAAAACAAAGCTTGTATTCTATCAGTTTTTGTAAGGGTTTGGGATGTGTGAAAGAGAAAAAATTTAAAGTTTTTTAACCGCACTTTTTTCTTTTGTTTTTTTGATTTTTGCGATAGCGATCTCAAAGAAGTGCGGTCAAAATTTTCTTTGTTTTTCAAATCTGCTAGCTTATCCGTCGGTAAATCTGTAAAATCTCGGCTCATTTTTAATATGCGAATTTTTTGTTGCTCAATTCTGAGTAACATCATCGCCGTAATGTGTAATAACGAGGCTTTATGTTAGAACAACCCCTTTCATCCGAAACGAATACAAAAAAGATTAACTTAATGGATTTAACGCGTCAGCAGATGCGTGAGTTTTTTGCTGAATTAGGCGAGAAACCATTTCGTGCGGATCAATTAGTGAAATGGATTTATCATTTTGGCGAAGATAACTTCGACAATATGACCAATATTAATAAAAAATTACGAGAAAAATTAAAAGCGGTCGCTGAAATTAAAGCGCCAGAAGTGGCGGTTGAGCAACGCTCTGCAGATGGCACCATTAAATGGGCGATGCAGGTAGGTGAACAGCAAGTTGAAACGGTCTATATTCCTGAGGCGGATCGCGCAACACTTTGTGTTTCTTCTCAAGTAGGCTGTGCCTTAGCTTGTACTTTCTGTTCAACAGCACAACAAGGTTTTAACCGTAATTTAACGGTGTCTGAAATTATCGGTCAGGTTTGGCGTGCATCAAAAATTATCGGTAATTTTGGTGTGACGGGTGTACGTCCGATTACTAATGTGGTGATGATGGGCATGGGTGAACCATTGTTAAATGTCGCTAATGTTGTACCTGCGATGGAAATTATGCTAGATGATTTCGCGTATGGATTATCTAAACGACGCGTGACTTTATCCACTTCAGGTGTTGTGCCTGCGCTCGATATGTTACGTGATAAGATTGATGTGGCATTAGCGATTTCACTTCATGCACCGAACGATGAATTGCGTGATGAAATTATGCCGATCAATAAAAAATACAACATCAAAATGTTGATGGATTCGGTACACAGATACTTAGAGGTATCGAATGCTAACCATGGTAAAGTGACTATTGAATATGTGTTATTAGATCACGTGAATGATGGCACAGAGCATGCGCATCAATTAGCTCAAGTATTAAAAAATACCCCATGTAAAATCAATTTGATCCCATGGAACCCGTTCCCAGAAGCGCCTTATGGTAAAAGCTCAAATAGCCGTGTCGATCGTTTCCAAAAAACCTTAATGGAATACGGCTTTACGGTGATTGTACGCAAAACCCGCGGTGATGATATTGATGCAGCTTGTGGTCAGTTGGCGGGCGATGTGATCGACCGAACCAAACGTACAGCAATGAAACGTAAGTTTGGCGAAGGTATTGACGTAAAAGCGGTTAATTAAGCTAAATATAGCAATACTTGTAAAGGAAAAATGGCCTAAAGAAGAGTGATAAGATAGAGGAGTGATAAGATGAAATTAATCCCAATTAACATTCTAAGTGCGGTCATTTTTCCTTTTGTTTTTTCGGCTTGTGTCTCTCAGTCTTCTGTTGATTTTAATAAACAACAAGCAGCAAAAGCACGAGTTGAATTGGCATTAGGCTATCTGCAACAAGAGGATTTTGTTCAAGCAAAATTGAATTTAGATAAAGCCTTTGAACATGATGAACACTATTATCTTGTGCACTCGGCACTTGCGCATTTTTATCAATTACAAGGCGATACGGAAAAAGCGAAGCAAGCTTATTTACAGGCGATTAAGTTAGATGATAAGCAAGGCGATGTGTATAACAACTTTGGTACTTTTTTATGTGGGCAAGGTGAGTTTGAACAAGCTTATTCACAATTTAATGCGGCACTCGCTGCGCCAAATTATTATCATCAAGCCGATACTTACGAAAACATAGCACTTTGTGCTTTTGCCGGAAAACAAACCGACGTTTATCAACAAGCGTTGGATAAATTACGCCAAGTTGATCCTTCTAGAGCGGAAAAGCTTCGCACGCTCAAATAATCATTGCCAAAAGCCCCTTTCGACTTTAAAATTTGGTATTTAGTTTTTTATTTCTATTGCTCTATTTTGATACCTATGAATACAATCGTCGAACAAACCGAAACAACTGAAATCTCCTTTGGGGATAAACTTCGTCAAACACGCGAAGCATTAAATCTTTCTTTAGAAGATGTGGCAAAGGTCATTTCTTTACGTCCAAGCATTTTGGCAAAATTAGAAAATAATGAATTTGTCCAAAAAAATGTACCTTCAACCTTTTTGAGAGGTTACGTTCGCAGCTATGCGAAATTTTTACGTATTCCTGATGCTGAATGGGCTCATTTAACTTTTGGTGAAGCACATAAAAATGATTTAAGTAAAAATGCACGTGCGACTCGTTCAGTAAACCAATATTCATCCCACAGCCGTTGGGTAGGCACACTTACAACTATTATTTTACTTGCTGCTGTTGGAATGACTGGCTTATGGTGGTGGCAAAATTATCAAAAATCAAACGAAGAACGTGATAATTTAGTGCAAACCTACGTTGAAAAAGAAAAAACAGCAGAGGTACCGGTTACTCATTCGAATGAAATTCCAGTAACAGTAAATAGTCAGCCTGCTGTGTCAAACAATGAAACTATGCCAGTAGTGGGAGCAACAAATAATGCCGCTACTGAACCCGCAGTTTCAACTACTCAAGAAAATCAAGCTCAGACAGTAAACGCAGGAGTTTCAACCACAGCAACTTCAGCACCTACTGTTGAACAAGCTCAAGCACCGGTTGTGGAACAAACGTTACCTAACACAGAACCAATAACAGAGCAAACTGTGCCAGATACACAAAGTGCGGTTGAAAACCCCGCTATTTCTGAAGCACCAACCACAGCGAAAGGCGATCTCGTTATTGAGATCACAAAAAATTCAAGCTGGATTAGTGTGAAAGACCAAAACCGTAAAGTATTAGCGCAAAAAGAATATAAACAAGGCGAAGTTTTAACTTTTAATGGTGACGAATATGCTTTGATTATTGGTGCGCCAGGTAACGTTCGCATTACTTATAAGGGCGAAGCGTATCCGCTTACAGTTGATGGCCGTGTGGCTAAATTTAAATTACCAAAACCTTAACGAATAATTTACGAAAGAATGTCAGCAGTAAAACCTACTATCAAGCGTCGTGAATCGACAAAAATTTATGTGGGCAATGTACCAATCGGTGGTGATGCGCCGATTGCAGTGCAATCCATGACAAATACTCGCACAACTGATGTTGAAGCGACCGTTGCACAGATTAAATCTTTGGAACGTGTTGGTGCAGATATTGTGCGTGTTTCAGTACCTACCATGGATGCCGCCGAGGCCTTTAAAATCATTAAACAGCAAGTGAATGTGCCATTAGTGGCGGATATTCATTTTGACTATCGCATTGCGTTAAAAGTCGCTGAATATGGGGTGGATTGCTTACGTATTAATCCAGGCAATATCGGTCGTGAAGATCGTATTCGTGCAGTGGTGGATTGTGCGCGTGATAAAAATATCCCTATCCGTATCGGTGTCAATGCTGGCTCATTAGAAAAAGATATCCAAGAGAAATTTGGTGAGCCAACACCAGAAGCCTTATTAGAATCAGCATTACGCCATGTTGAGATTTTAGATCGTTTAAACTTCGATCAATTTAAAGTGAGCGTAAAAGCATCAGATGTCTTCCTTGCGGTGGAATCTTACCGTTTATTGGCAAAAGCCATTAAACAACCATTGCATTTAGGTATTACGGAAGCAGGTGGCGCGCGAGCGGGCTCTGTGAAGTCAGCGATTGGTTTAGGGATGTTGTTAGCAGAAGGCATTGGTGATACCTTGCGTGTCTCTTTAGCTGCAGATCCAGTTGAAGAAATCAAAGTTGGTTTTGATATTTTGAAATCGTTACGCATTCGTTCTCGCGGGATTAACTTTATTGCTTGTCCAACTTGCTCTCGTCAAGAGTTTGATGTGATTGGCACGGTGAATGCACTGGAACAACGTTTAGAAGATATTATTACCCCAATGGATGTGTCTATTATTGGTTGTGTGGTAAATGGCCCGGGTGAAGCATTAGTGTCTGATCTTGGCGTGACCGGTGGTAATAAGAAAAGTGGTTATTATTTAGATGGTGAGCGTCAAAAAGAACGTTTTGATAACGACGCAATTATTGACCAATTAGAAGCAAAAATTCGTGCCAAAGTTGCACAACAAGATCCAAAAAATCGAATTATTTAAGGAAAACTCGTGGCAAAAAATATTCAAGCAATTCGTGGGATGAATGACTGTTCCCCAACTGAATCTCCACTTTGGCAATGGATTGAAGGGCAGGTTCGCCAAATTTTAAGCAGCTACGGCTATTCAGAAGTGCGTATGCCAATCGTGGAAAGTACGCCATTATTTGCTCGTGCAATCGGTGAAGTCACAGATGTCGTCTCAAAAGAAATGTACACATTCTGGGATAATGATGAACAATTAACACTTCGTCCAGAAGGTACGGCAGGATGTGTGCGTGCTGCGATTGAACACGGTTGGATTTACAACAATGAACAACGTTTATGGTATATGGGACCAATGTTCCGCCATGAGCGTCCACAAAAAGGTCGTTACCGTCAATTCCATCAAGCGGGTGTCGAAGTATTTGGTATCGCAACCCCTGAAATTGATGCAGAGTTAATTATTTTAACGGCACGTTTGTGGAAAGCGTTAGGTATTGATCAACATGTTTCACTACAATTAAATTCGATTGGTTCATTAGAAGCACGTGCAAACTATCGTTCTGCATTAGTAGCCTTCTTAGAAAATCACCAAGATTTAATGAGCGAAGAAGAGAAAGAACGTCTTGTAAAAAATCCATTACGTATTTTGGATACTAAAAATCAAGCATTACAAGATGTATTGGACGGCGCACCAAAATTATTGGATTATTTAGACGATGAAAGTCGCGAGCATTTTGCGCAGTTATGCGGTCTACTAGATGCGGTTGGCATTCAATATGAAATTAATCCAAAATTGGTTCGTGGTTTAGATTATTATAATAAAACTGTATTTGAATGGGTGACATCAGCATTAGGTGCACAAGGTACTGTATGTGGTGGTGGACGCTATGACGGCTTAGTTGAACAACTTGGCGGCCACGCAACAAGTGGTGTCGGTTTCGCAATGGGCTTAGAGCGTTTAGTGCTACTCGTTCAAGAAGTGAATAAATCGATTCCGGTAAAAAGTGCGGTAGATATTTACGTTGTTTATCAAGGTGAAGGTACAACGTTAGCTGCATTCCAACTCGCTGAAAAACTTCGCTCAGAATTACCGCACTTAAGCACCATGTTGCATTGCAGCGGCGGTAACTTTAAAAAACAATTTAAACGCGCAGATAAGTCTGGTGCGACTCTGGCTCTTGTGCTTGGAGAAAGTGAAGTGCAAAATAATCAAGTTGTGGTAAAACATTTACTTGGCGCAGCAGAGCAACAAACCATTGATGTGGACAATTTAATTGAACACGTGAAAGCCCAATTTTAATTTTAGAAGGATAGGAAAATGGCATATACCATTGAAGAAGAACAAGAACTGAACCAGTTAAAAGAATGGTGGAAAGACAATGGCAAAACCATTATTGCCGCTTTTATTCTTGGTATAGGCGGGATGTTGGGCTGGCGTTATTGGCAGTCTTATCAAGCTAATCAAATTATGCAAGCGTCTGCTGAATATGATGCGTTAGTTTATACTGCAAACAAAGATGCCGCGGCACAACAAGCTAAAGTGGCTGAATTTGTGAAAGCGCATGATAAAACCAGCTATGCGGTATTTAGCTTATTAGATGAAGCAAAAGGTTTTGTTGCAAAACAAGATTACGCCTCTGCTGAAAATAGCTTAAAACAAGCGATTGCTCAATCACAAGATGATATCTTAACTTCTCTTGCAGCGCTTCGTTTGTCTGCGGTGCAATTCCAACAAGGTCAATTTGATGCAGCATTAGCAAGTCTAAATCAAGTGAAAAGCCAAGGTTTTAGTGCGCGTAAAGATCTTTTAGCGGGTGATATTCAAGTCGCAAAAGGCGATGTGAATGGTGCTAAAGCAAGCTTTGAGAATGCACAAAAAAGCGGTAACCCGTTAGAAAAACAAATGGCGCAGATGAAATTAAATAATCTGTAATATTTTAATTAGCCCGAATTGCTCGGGCTTTTTTATTGGATTTTTGATCTTATGATTCAGAAACCTATTGTGCCGCCACCCGTCATTTTTATTGGCTGTGCACTTATCATGGTATATTTGCCTAATCCTTATCTGCTCGAAATTAATGTATTAGCAGTTTATTTGATTATATCGGTTTCTTCTGCCATCGCTTTTTTTAGCCTTTGGCAATTCTATAAAAGTAAAGCGAATATCAATCCGATTCACTTAGAAAAAAGTAATGTGTTTGTGGTAAATGGTATTTATCGTTTTAGCCGCAATCCAATGTATTTAAGCTTAGCAGGCTTGTTAGTGGCATGGGCGTTTTATTTGCAAAATGCGGTCAGTTTTTTAGGTGTTTTTCTGTTTATTTATCTCATCACACAATGGCAAATAAAACCTGAAGAATACTGGCTAGAGAAGAAGTTTGGTGAGTCTTATTTGGCTTACAAGAAAAAAGTCAGACGTTGGATTTAACCAATAAAAAAATCGCCTAAAAATAGGCGATTTTTTATATATTTTGAGAAGCTATTATTTAGCTGCACATCCGCAATCTGCTAATTTTTTAGCAAAACGCTCTGCAACGAAATCCCAGTTTACTACGTTCCAGAATTCTTTGATGTAATCTGGACGACGGTTTTGGAATTTCAAGTAGTAAGCGTGTTCCCAAACGTCTAAACCTAAAAGTGGGAAACCTTCACAACCTGCGATTTCTTTACCCATTAATGGAGAATCTTGGTTTGCGGTAGAAACAACAGATAATTTACCTTGGTTGATCACTAACCATGCCCAACCAGAACCGAAACGAGTCGCCGCTGCTTTTTCAAATTCAGCTTTGAAGTTTTCTACAGAACCGAAATCACGTTCGATAGCTGCTTTTAAATCACCTTGTAAAGTGGTGCCTTTTTTCAATGATTTCCAGAATAAGCTGTGGTTTGCGTGACCGCCTGCGTTGTTACGTAATGCAGTACGTTTTTCAGCTGGGATTTTGTCTAATTGGCTGATTAATTGACCTGAGCACATTTCAGAAAATTCAGCAGGTAAAGTTTCTAACACCGCGTTTGCATTGTTTACATAGGCTTGGTGGTGTTTAGAGTGGTGAATTTCCATTGTTTGTGCATCAAAATGTGGTTCTAACGCATCATAAGCGTAACCTAATTCAGGTAGAGTATAAGACATAATATGTTCCTTTTTTAAATGAAGTTAAGGTAATGTTTTTGATAAAACAACATCAAAAAGTAGTTAAATGGTAGCAGAAAATTTGATTTAGATCAGTAAATCTTTTAATTATTTGATTATCCGATGAATAGACTAGAAAAGCTTAATTTGTTTTAAATCAATAAACACACCGATCTACTTCTAAATAGTTATACCTTTTAGCCCTTAAAATCTCGTCAAAATTTCCCCTTGTGGTAGAATACCCGCTGATTTTTCACAAGATTTTATTTTTAAGGCTGAGACTATGTTTCCTGCTCATCAACTTCAATTAGAACAATTAGCGTGCCAGCGTGGCGATCGTGTGTTGTTCACTGATCTTTCACTGCAATTTCAAAGCGGTGATTTCGTGCAAATTGAAGGGCACAATGGTATCGGCAAAACAAGTTTATTACGGATTTTAGCCGGCCTTGCACAACCTGTAGAAGGTAAAGTGCGGTGGAATTCAGACGAAATTACAAAACAACGCGAAGAATACCATTATCAGCTACTTTATCTCGGCCATCATTCAGGCGTGAAACCTGAATTAACGGCATGGGAAAATTTAAAATTTTATCAGCAGATTAGTCAAAGCCAGCAAGGCACCGATATTTTATGGGATGTGCTTGAAACTGTGGGTTTACTTGGACGTGAAGATTTACCGGCAGCTCAACTTTCAGCAGGTCAGCAAAAGCGCATTGCCTTGGCGAGATTATGGATCTCAGAAGCACCTCTTTGGATTTTGGATGAACCTTTTACAGCAATAGACAAAAAAGGGGTTGAAGTTTTGACCGCACTTTTTGAAAATCATGCTAAAAAAGGTGGAATGGTGATTTTAACGAGCCACCAAGAAGTGCCAAGTACGTTATTGAAAAAAATCAATCTTGCTGATTATAAATATAACTCTTAGATTTTTATGATATTTTTACAGATTATAAAGCGTGAGCTGAAGATTGCGACCCGTAAACAAGCGGAAATATTGAACCCGCTTTGGTTCTTTTTAATCGTGATCACGCTGTTTCCATTGGTGATTGGGCCGGATCCTAAACTCCTGTCTCGCATTGCACCAGGGGTTGCTTGGGTGGCGGCATTGCTTTCTGCGTTGCTGTCTTTTGAGCGCTTATTCCGAGATGACTTTATTGATGGCTCTTTAGAACAATTGATGCTTACGGCTCAACCTTTAGCGCTAACGGCACTCGCAAAAGTTGTTGCTCACTGGTTATTAACAGGTTTGCCGTTGATTTTACTTTCACCTATTGCGGCGTTATTGCTTTCGTTGGAAGTGAATATTTGGTGGGCGTTGGTGCTCACACTATTGGTGGGCACACCGATTTTAAGCTGCATTGGCGCAATTGGTGTGGCATTAACGGTAGGATTGCGTAAAGGTGGCGTATTGCTGAGTTTACTTGTGGTACCATTATTCATTCCGGTTTTAATTTTTGCCTCAGCAATTTTAGATGCCGCTGCGTTAAATCTCCCTTATGGTGGACAGCTTGCTATTTTAGGTGCAATTTTGGCTGGCGCGATAACCTTATCGCCTTTCGCTATTGCAGCGGCACTACGAATTAGTTTAGATAATTAATCACTATTACGGTGAAAGTGCGGTCAGATTTTTAACTGTTTTTTATTTTTTGGAATTAAGGATCTTTTATGTGGAAGTGGTTACATCCTTACGCAAAACATGAAACCCAATATCATTTATGTGGCAAATTAAGCCCATTTTTTGGTGCGATTGCGGTTTTATTATTGGCTGTTGGCATCGTGTGGGGCTTAGCTTACGCACCGGCTGATTATCAGCAAGGCAATAGTTTCCGAATTATGTATGTGCATGTGCCGGCGGCGATTTGGTCAATGGGCGTGTATGGTTCGATGGCGATTGCAGCGATTATTGCGTTAGTTTGGCAAATTAAAGCCGCACATCTTTCGATGGTTGCCATGGCGCCTATTGGTGCGATGTTTACCTTTATCGCGTTAGTCACAGGCGCAATTTGGGGTAAACCAATGTGGGGAACCTGGTGGGTGTGGGATGCACGTTTAACTGCTGAACTGATTCTTTTCTTCTTATATATCGGTGTATTAGCCCTTTATTCTGCATTTTCTGATCGTGCGGTGGGCGCCAAATCAGCGGGTATCTTGTGTATTGTTGGTGTGGTGAATTTACCAATCATTCACTTCTCCGTAGAGTGGTGGAATACTTTACATCAAGGGGCAAGTATCACGAAGTTTGAAAAACCGTCTATTGCAACGCCGATGTTAATTCCACTGATTTTATGTATTTTTGGATTTTTATTTTTATCCATTTGGTTTACGCTCGTGCGTTATCGCGTTGAATTGCTAAAAGAAGACAACAAACGTCCATGGGTAAAAGAGTTAGCAAGTAAGCTAAAATAGTTTTTCATTTTTATTTTAGGGAGCGGAAAATGTTTTTCCAAAGTTGGAGTGATTTTATCAATATGGGAGGCTACGGTTTTTATGTGTGGCTTTCCTACGGCATTAGCCTCGTGGCAATGATTATTTTGGCGATACAAAGCGTCAAGGGGCGTAAAGCCGTATTAAAAGAAGTGTTACGCGAGCAACAACGTGAAGCCCGTTTAAACCAAGCAAATAAAGGGAATACACTATGAATCCAAGACGTAAATCAAGACTCTCTATCATTATCTTTGTGATTTTAGGTATTTCGATTGCAACAGGTTTAGTCCTTTATGCGCTTCGCCAAAATATCGATTTATTTTATACGCCATCAGAAGTGATTGAAGGTAAAGAAGGTAAGGCGGATCAAAAACCTGAAGTGGGCCAACGAATCCGTGTAGGTGGCATGGTTGTGGAAGGCACGGTAAAACGCGATCCAAAAAGCTTAAAAGTTCGCTTTGAGTTAAATGATATTGGTCCATCTATCACTGTAGAATACGAAGGTATTCTTCCTGATCTTTTCCGTGAAGGGCAAGGTATCGTCGCACAAGGCGTATTAAAAGAGCCAACTTTATTAGAGGCGGCAGAAGTACTTGCTAAGCACGATGAAAATTATGTACCACCTGAATTAGGTGAAAAAATGCAGAAAGTACATAAGCCAATGGGCGCAGAGTTAAAAGGCGAGAGTGAAGCTGATCGTCGTTATAAAAAAGAAACCCAGCAAAAACCGCAAGAAGGTCAATAATGATTGCTGAACTAGGAAATTATGCGCTTGCTTTAAGTCTTGCCGTTTCATTCTTTTTAGCCATTCTCCCATTATGGGGAGCTGAAAAAGGTCATCCTCAACTTATGTCATTGGCTCGTCCAATGACTTATGGTTTATTTTTTACTTTAACCATTGCGTTTGCAGCATTGTTCTATCTGTTTGCTGTCAATGATTTCAGTGTGCAATATGTGGTGAATAACTCTAACAGCAGCTTGCCGATTTATTATCGTTTATCTGCAGTTTGGGGTTCACATGAGGGCTCATTATTACTTTGGATTTGGTTATTAACACTTTGGGGTGCAGCTGTAGCCTTATTTAGCAAACACTTGCCACAAGAAGCAGTAGCTCGTGTATTAGGTATTATGGGGATTATTAGCATCGGCTTTTTACTCTTCGTATTATTTACCTCGAATCCATTTACCCGTACATTCCCTGATTTCCCAGTAGATGGCAGAGAACTCAACCCAATGTTGCAAGATGTGGGCTTAATTTTCCACCCTCCATTACTTTATATGGGATATGTTGGTTTTTCTGTTGCCTTTGCCTTTGCGATTGCCTCATTAATGACGGGTAAATTAGACTCAGCTTGGGCTAGATGGTCACGCCCTTGGACGATTGCTGCTTGGGTGTTTTTAACACTCGGGATTGTGCTCGGTTCTTGGTGGGCATATTATGAGCTCGGCTGGGGCGGCTGGTGGTTCTGGGACCCCGTAGAAAACTCTTCTTTAATGCCTTGGCTTGCGGGAACCGCATTAATCCACTCTTTAGCGGTGACTGAAAAACGTGGCTCTTTTAAAGCTTGGACTGTGCTTTTAGCAATCCTTGCTTTCTCACTTTGCTTACTGGGTACGTTCTTAGTTCGTTCCGGTATCTTAGTGTCAGTACACGCCTTTGCTTCAGATCCAACACGTGGTTTGTATATTCTTGCTTATTTGGTTGTAGTGATAGGTGGCTCGTTAACCTTGTATGCTTATAAAGGCAACCAAATTCGTTCACGTGATAATGCGGAACGTTATTCTCGTGAAACCTTATTATTATTAAATAACATCCTATTAATGACCGCACTTTGTGTGGTGTTCTTAGGAACATTATTACCGTTAGTTCACAAACAATTAGGTTTGGGATCTATTTCGATCGGTGCGCCGTTCTTTGATCAAATGTTCCTGATTATTATGACCCCATTTGCCTTATTACTAGGTATTGGGCCATTAGTAAAATGGCGTCGAGATCAGTTCTCTGAAATTCGTACACCGGTTGTTGTGAGTGTCATTGTGATGGCGATTGCAGGTTTTGCTTTACCATATTTCTTACAAAATAAACTCACCGTCAGTGCTGTGCTTGGTACCATGATGTCCGTCATTATTGTGTTACTGAGTCTCTATGAAATGAAACAACGGGCAACACACCGAGAATCTTTCTTTAAAGGTATTACCAAACTTTCTCGTTCCCATTGGGGGATGATTTTGGCTCACCTTGGTGTGGCGATGACCGTTTGGGGAATTGCTTTTAGCCAAAACTTTAGTGTAGAACGTGATGTGCGAATGGCTGTGGGTGATACGGTACAGATTGCTAACTATGACTTCAAATTTGCAGGCGTGAGTGATGCAAATGGTCCTAACTATATGGGCGGTAAAGCACAAATCGACATTTCAAAAGTGGGTAAACCGGAAGCAACATTATTTGCTGAAAAACGTTTTTATACCGTCAGTAAGATGCCAATGACGGAAGCAGCAATTAATTGGGGCTTTACTCGCGATCTTTATGTCGCCTTGGGCGAAAAGATAGATGATAACTCATGGGCATTACGTCTTTACTATAAACCATTTATCCGTTGGATTTGGATTGGTGGATTGTTTATGGCATTGGGTGGCTTGCTCTGTATGTTTGATCGTCGTTATCGTTTTAGTCGGTTAGTTAAACAGTCTTAATTGTAATAAGGGGCGTATGCCCCCTAGAAATAGATGTGAAATTGATAGTGTTATGAATAAAAAATTACTTATCCCACTTATTATTTTTCTTGCCGTGGCTGCTGCTTTTTTAGTTCAGTTAGGACGTAACGCGCAAGGTGATGATCCAAAAGCGTTAGAATCTGCGCTTGTGGGAAAACCTGTGCCACAGAAAACATTAACGGATTTATTGGAAAATAAAACCTACGGTAATGAAATTTTCCAACAAGGTAAACCGATTCTCTTAAATGTGTGGGCAACTTGGTGTCCAACTTGTTATGCAGAGCATCAATACTTGAATCAATTGGCTAAACAAGGTGTAACAATCATTGGTATCGACTATAAAGATGAATCACCAAAAGCTATAAAATGGCTGAAAGATTTAGGCAATCCTTATAGTCTTGTGCTTAAAGATGAAAAAGGTTCTTTTGCATTAGATTTGGGGGTTTACGGCGCACCGGAAACATTTATCGTGGACGGTAAAGGCGTGATTCATTATCGCTTAGCAGGTGATGTGAATGAACGCGTTTGGAATGAGACCTTAAAACCGATTTATGACAAACTCGCGGAGAAACCATAATGAAAAAATCATGGCTTTTTTTAACCGCACTTTTTGTGAGTCTCTCAGCGACTGCCGCAATTGATGCGCTAAATTTTGCTTCACCAGAGCAAGAAAAGGACTATCATCAATTAACGCAAGAACTGCGTTGTCCTCAATGTCAAAATAACAATATTGCAGATTCGAATGCAACTATTGCTGTAGATATGCGTGGCAAAGTATTTGAATTGTTGCAAGAAGGCAAAAATCGAAATGAAGTTGTAGATTATATGATCCTGATTTTACACCGGTTCCAGAACGCTCATATTTAGGAGATAAGGACGGAAAAAGTATAGGAAGCATAACATTAAATGAAAAGAGTAGATATTCAGAATCAACAATGAAGAAAATGGATGGATATAATACAATATATGTAACAGGTTCAAATATATATAGTAGTGCAAAAGATGATGTGGCAACAGCAGGCTGTTTCCCATTATCAGATCCAGATAAGAATAAAGACATATATTTCTATGTAACATTTGAAGTTAAGAAAGATGCAAATAGAAACATACTTCTAGATAATGATTCAGGTAAAGAAAATGTTGCAGAAATAAATGGTTATAAATCTTATTATGGAATAAAAGCAGTTGCTCCAAACTTTGGAAATACACAAGCTATGGCAGAGTTTGTAAGAGGCGATATTGCAGGTATTCCAGATACAGATTCAACACCAGGTAACTTACGTGAAATCGATACTTCTAAATTTGAAGATGATACAGATAAAGCTCCAAACATTAAAATTACGTTAAACCGTCAAAATGTTAGAACAATAAAAGGTACTGTTTGGGAAGACAAGAGAACAGAAGAAGTAAATAATGCAATGGTTGGAAAACGCGATGATGGGGAAACCGGAATAAATGGAGTAAGAGTACAACTTGTAGAGCTAAAGGAAAAATCTAATGGAGATGGCGTAGATGGAACCAGGTATGAATATATCTGGAAAGAAGTAAAAACTGGAGATACTAGCCAGACTCTGTCGACGGTAATACCGAGAAGAGGAAATGTAACGTTCTCAGACTTAACGTCACAAGGAATTGGAACTGGAGAGTATTTATTCC
>NZ_CAJLNI010000010.1 GCF_905207935.1 uncultured Haemophilus sp. | reverse complement strand
CCAAAGTGGCAGAAGCAGACCTTGCCACTATGGAGAAAAAAGGGATGGCAACCGGATTATTCGCCATTCATCCATTAACCGGTGAAAAATTACCGATTTGGGTCGCTAACTTTGTGTTAATGCACTACGGTACTGGCGCGGTAATGGCGGTTCCGGCACATGACCAACGCGACTTTGAATTTGCTCAAAAATATGGCTTGCCAATTAAACAAGTAATCGCACCGCTTGCCGATGAAGAAATTGATTTAACTAAACAAGCTTTTGTTGAACACGGTAAATTAGTTAACTCAGCTGAGTTTGATGGTTTAGACTTTAATGGCGCATTCAACGGTATCGCGGATAAATTAGAAAAATTAGGCGTAGGTAAACGCCAAATTAACTATCGTTTACGTGACTGGGGCGTTTCCCGTCAACGTTATTGGGGTGCACCAATTCCAATGCTCACCTTAGCAAACGGTGAAACCGTACCGGCACCAATCGAAGATTTACCGATTATTCTGCCGGAAGATGTGGTCATGGATGGTGTGAAAAGCCCAATTAAAGCGGATCCAAACTGGGCAAAAACCACCTTCAACGGTGAACCTGCATTAAAAGAAACCGATACCTTTGATACCTTTATGGAATCGTCTTGGTACTACGCGCGTTACACCTCACCAAGCTATGCTGAAGGCATGTTGGATAAAGATGAAGCTAATTACTGGTTACCGGTGGATCAATATATCGGTGGTATCGAGCACGCGACAATGCACTTGCTCTACTTCCGTTTCTTCCACAAATTATTGCGTGATGCAGGTTTCGTAACGAGCGATGAGCCAGCTCAAAAATTATTATGCCAAGGCATGGTATTAGCGGATGCGTTCTACTACACCAGCCCGACTAACGAGCGTATTTGGGTAAGCCCAACGCAAGTGACCCTTGAGCGTGATGAAAAAGGTCGTATCATCAAAGCCACTGATCCGGAAGGCCGTGAATTGGTGCATACCGGTATGACCAAAATGTCGAAATCCAAAAACAACGGTATCGACCCACAAGAGATGGTGGAAAAATACGGTGCAGATACTGTGCGTCTCTTCATGATGTTCGCATCTCCTGCAGAAATGACACTTGAATGGCAAGAATCCGGTGTAGAAGGGGCAAAACGTTTCTTAGGTCGTGTATGGAATTTGGTGTATGAATACAGTCAAAATCCTGCAAAAACCGCTTTAGATGTGACCGCACTTTCTGCAGACCAAAAAGCGCTTCGCCGTGATGTGCATAAAACGATCGCGAAAGTGAGCGATGACATTGGTCGCCGTCAGACTTTCAATACCGCTATCGCGGCAGTAATGGAGTTAATGAATAAATTAACCCGTGCGCCATTAGAAAGTGAACAAGATCGTGCGGTTATGGCAGAAGCATTAAGCGCAGTCGTGCGTATGCTTTATCCAATCACACCACATATCTGCTTTGAATTATGGAAAGCCTTAGGCAACGAAAGTAACATTGATCATGCCGAATGGGTGAAAGCTGACGAAGCAGCGATGGTCGAAGATGAAAAACTTATCGTGGTTCAAGTCAACGGTAAAGTTCGTGGTAAAGTCACCGTTGCTGCTGATGCGGGTGAAGAAACCGTGAAAACTGTTGCATTTGCAGATGAAAATGTGAAGAAATTTACTGACAATACACAAATCGTGAAAGTGATTTATGTACCAGGTAAATTGTTAAATGTGGTGGTTAAACCGCAATAATCCATAAAATAACCGCATTTTATTCCAAGCGTTGCATAAACGACTCTTAAACAAAATAAAGTGCGGTGAATTTTACAGGTAATTTTTATGATGAAATCAATCAAAACGATCTGCTTTGTTGGGGCAACTGCCTTTTTAACGGCTTGTGGTTGGCACTTCGATAATGGTGCTGCGGTTCCTGCAGAATTAAAAACAATGGCCCTTGAAAGCAGCGACCCATACAGTGAAATGTCAATGGCAATGCGTAAGCAACTGCTTAGCAACAACGTAAACCTTGTTCCTGCAAAACAAGGTGTGCCAGTGTTGCGTTTAAATAAACAGACTTCAAGCGATAAAGTGGCGTCAGTCTTTAAACAAGGCCGAGAAGCAGAAAAAGTATTAACCCTTGATGTTGAAGCAAGTGTACGCTTGGCTAACGGAGAAACCTATCCAATCTCTGCAAAAATCAACCGCACTTTCTTTGATAACTCACGTGCTGCATTAGCAAAATCAGCTGAACGTGATGTGATTTGGAATGATATGCGTGAACAAGCGGCTCGCCAATTAATTAATAAAATGGCCGCCTTGCAACACCAAGTTCAAGGAAAATAATGAACCGCATTTTTCCTGAGCAACTGGCCTCTAACCTGAACAGCCATTTAGCGAAAGTCTATTTTTTGGTTGGGACAGACCCTCTGTTACTCAGTGAAAGTGAAGATCTCATTCATCAAGCCGCCCTTCTTCAAGGTTTTGATGAAAAAAATCAAATCACCATAGATACTAATACTGACTGGTCTGCATTAATTGAGGCCAGCCAATCTATGGGGCTCTTCTTTAATAAGCAAATTTTCATTCTCAATTTACCCGAAAATTTGACCGCACTTTTGCAGAAAAACCTTCAGCAATTTATCAGTGGATTAAATGAAGATAGCTTACTTATCCTCACCTTGCCTAAATTGTCTAAATCAGCCGAAAAACAAGAGTGGTTTATTCAGGCAAATCAACTTGAGCCACAAGCCGTTATTGTTAACTGCCAAACACCGAGTTCAGAACAGCTTTCTCGTTGGGTGAAGCATCGTACAAAAAACATGGGGTTATCAGCGGATGAGGAAGCCGTTCAACTACTTTGCTACAGCTATGAAAATAATCTACTGGCATTAAAACAAACATTACAGCTTTTAGATTTGCTTTATCCTGATCACAAACTCACGTATAACCGCGTTAAATCAGTCGTAGAGCAATCTTCTGTCTTTACCCCTTTCCAATGGATTGATGCATTGTTATCAGGCAAAGCAAACCGCTCAAAACGGATTTTGCGTGGTTTACAAGCTGAAGATGTGCAACCTGTCATTTTATTGCGTACTTTACAGCGTGAACTACTCACCTTGTTAGAATTAACCAAACCACAGCTGCGTAATCCATCTCTTAACACGAGTTTGCCTACACAGGCACTCAAAGCGGATTTTGACCGTCTCAAAATTTGGCAGAGTCGTCGTCATCTTTATACGGCAGCGATACAACGACTCACCTATCAAAAGCTCTTTGAAATATTGCAAGAATTGGCCGATATTGAGCGCATCACCAAACAAGAATATGGTCAAGACGTGTGGGTAAAATTGGCAGACCTATCGGTTAAAATTTGTTTATAAAAAATCTCGGCGTTAACCGAGATTTTTTATTATTGCGCAATTTTTAAATCTTGATACAGATAATTTCGATAGCTATTCACTAAATCCATATCCTCTGCATCTTCAAGCTTCCCTTGGCTTAACTGACGCATAGCGATATTCGCTCGCATAAAGTCATCTTTCGGTGATAAACCTGCCACATCAAGTAATACGCCACCAACAAAGGCTAAATCTAAGAAATCTTGCTGTTGAACAAAGTCAGTCTTACGATTAGTTCTAACTACAAATTGAGTCACATAATCTGGATTTGCAAAATTACCTTTTTTCGGTGGAAGCTGATTATCAAAAGCGACTTGATGATCACCAAAATAACCGAATACATAAGGTGTTTCTCGTGATTTTAAATAATCATTTAAACCTTCGATTGCCTCATTGAGGCTAGCAATGCGATCAATATAATCGTTCAAGCAAGAAATCGCTTTTCCCCCTAAACGTTTACTCGCCAAATTAAAATGGTTTGGCATATTCGTGTTGTAAGGGCCGTGCTCTTTCATGGTTAGCACATAAACAAACATCGGCTGTTTCACATTTTCCAATGATGGATGCTGTTTCTGCAGAATCAGCTTGGTGTAATACATCATCTCTTCACTGGTAATGTGCCAGAGATTTTTGCTGATTGATGCCGGATAGCCTAAATCTTGTGGTTGTAACATCAAGTCAAAACCAAAGTGGTCATAGGCAGGTTTTGCGTTGTAGTTACCTTTCGTAAAAGGCGATAATGCCACACAAAAATAGCCTTGCTCACGAAGATTTTTAATAAAACCCGTCTGTAAGTGTGGCACAACCGAATAAAACACCCCACTTGCTAAAGCACCAAAATCGGTTGAAGGCACCCCTGCAAGGAAAGCAAATTCAGATTTCCACGTTGCGCCACCCAGCGTATGTACGCGCAATGGACTTACAAATGCGGTATCTTCCTGCTTATTAAACATTGAAAATGGCGGAATGGTTTCTGCATCAAAATCAAATTGATGGGGATTCAAAGTTGATTCTTGTAGACACACCACAATATCTGGCTTTTCTGCACTTTCAGTTTTGCTCTCTGCCTTTTCACTTAAAAGTGCGGTCATTTTTTCTTTAAATTTTTGGCTATTACCTTCAAATTCTGGCACTTTAAAGAATACGCCACGGCAAGACATTGGGAGGTTTAAGAATACATCTCGACCATCATCTGGCAATGAATCTAGCCAGACTTTTGTCGCATCCGGATCTTTAGAATAATGCCACATTAAACCAAAGCTCGTCGCTGCAAGTATTGCTGCAAATACACGGAATCCAGTAGATGCAGTTTCCACATCTGACCAACCAAAGATAGCATAACCCAATAGACCTAATAGCCCTAATACACCGAAAATCGCCCCTTTATAATGTAAAAGGGTTTCCCAATTTCGCCAGTCTGTCACGAGCCAAAAATCTGAAATGAGTAAAGGTTGTTTGTAGTAATGAATTTTCATTCGATGGAATAGCATCAACACTACAAAAAGTACGGACGCAAAATTCAATCCGCGTTGCCATTGACCAGTTATCGCAAACATTGAGCTAAACAATAAAACGAATAATGCAATCGCAAAAAAATATGTCCAACGATAGTGCGAATTGACGATAAAAATCACCGTCGCAATAAAAAATAAACTCAGAAAAATACTTGGAATCATAATAAATAAATTTGATTAAATGTTATTTAGCACTCTCAGCCACTAAACGCTGAATCAGCTTTAAATTGGCTGGGGGGAATTGCCCTGCATCAAGCTCACTTTGTTCAAGCCAAAAACCTTCCTGACCTTCTCGACCAAACGGCTCGCCAATCCATTCAGTGACCAAATAAAAACTAAAATCTAAAATTTTGGTTGGATATTCAAATTGAAAACGTTCGTACAGCTCAGCATTTAAAATATGAATGCCAATCTCTTCTTCCAATTCTCTTTTTAAGGCTTCTTCAGGGGTTTCACCTGCATCAACTTTGCCGCCAGGAAACTCTAATGCTTGCGCAAAATCTTGCCCTTCTAAGCGCTGGGTCAAATATAGCTGCCCAAATTCATTACGAATAATCCCTGCCGCAACTTGAATGATAGGCTTACTCATCGTTTTTCCTTATCTCAAAAGTAGAAAGAGCGGTCATTTTTAGCGGTGTTTTAAAACACGCAAAAATTTAACCGCTCTTTTCCTTAACTAAGCATATCGGGCTTTACTGCCGTGACAATGCTTGTATTTTTTACCTGACCCACAAGGACAAGGCTCATTACGCCCAATATGACGATCAGAATAGTCCTCGCTTTGAGCTTGCTCTGTATTTTCATCTACAGCTTGATGTGTTAATGCTTCACGTTCAGCCATTTCCTGACGTGCACGTTCCGCTTCTTCAATCTCTTCCTGTGTACGGACTTTCACTCGAGTAAGTGTCGTAATCACATGATGTTTTAAAGAATCCAACATTTCAGTAAACATACGGAAAGATTCTTTTTTGTACTCTTGTTTTGGATCTTTTTGCGCATAACCACGTAAATGGATACCTTGACGTAAATAATCCATTGCAGCCAAGTGCTCTTTCCAAAGCTCATCAAGGGTTTGTAACATCACGCCTTTTTCGAAATGACGCATGGTTTCTTCACCCGCAAGCGCTTCTTTCGCTTTGTATTCATCTTCCGCTTCTTGAATAATACGCTCACGCAAGTTTTCTTCGTGAAGATTATTATTTTCTTCTAACCAATGTTCAATTGGTAACTCAAGGCCAAACTCTTGCGCTAAACGCTCTTCTAAGCCTTTAATATCCCATTGTTCTTCCAACGATTGTGGTGGAATATATTGGTCAATCACATCGTTAAATACATCTCTGCGAATTGCTTTGATAGTCTCTGAAATGTCATCATTATCGAGCAAGTAATTACGTTGTTCGTAAATCGCATGACGTTGGTCGTTCGCTACATCATCATATTCAAGCAAATTTTTACGACCATCAAAGTGGAACGCTTCTACTTTCGCTTGTGCTGATGCGATCACCTTAGCAAGAAGCTTAGACTCCATCGCTTCGCCTGGTTGAGTAAAGGCTTTACGCATCATATTTAATTTACCTTCATTCAGATAAATACGCATTAAGCCATCATCTAAAGAAAGGTAGAAGCGTGAAGAACCTGGGTCACCTTGACGACCAGAACGACCACGCAACTGGTTATCAATACGACGGGATTCATGACGCTCTGTCCCGATAATATGTAAACCACCGGCTTGCATCACGATCTCGTGATTTTTCTCCCATTCAGCTTTGATTGCTTCAATTTGCTCTGGTGTTGGATTATCCAATTTTGCTACTTGAGCTTTCCAGTTGCCACCTAGGATAATATCGGTACCACGACCAGCCATATTGGTTGCAATGGTTACTGCACCTGGTGCCCCCGCTTCAGCAACGATTTCCGCTTCTTGTGCGTGGAATTTTGCATTCAACACATTGTGTTTGATGCCCGCTTTATCTAACGCTTGAGAAAGCATTTCTGATTTTTCAACTGATACGGTACCCACAAGAACCGGTTGATTACGAGCGACGCAGTCTTTGATATCTTCAATAATCGCATTGAATTTGTATTCTTCATTCTCAAACATGACGTCCGTACGGTCATCACGAATCATTGGGCGGTTTGTTGGGATGACGACAGTTTCCAAACCATAAATTTGTTGGAATTCAAAGGCTTCGGTATCTGCTGTACCTGTCATACCCGCTAATTTGTCATAAAGACGGAAGTAGTTCTGGTAAGAAATAGAAGCAACAGTTTGGTTTTCGCTCTTAATTTCTACCCCTTCTTTCGCTTCGATCGCTTGGTGTAAACCATCAGACCAACGACGACCCGCCATAGTACGACCAGTGTGTTCATCCACGATCACGATCTCGCCATCTTTCACGATATAGTCTACATCGCGCTCAAATAAGGTGTTTGCACGCAATGCCGCCATAACATGGTGTAACAATACAATACGCGCAGGTGAATAAAGTGAATCACCTTCAGGCATTAAACCTTGTTCGATTAACCAATTCTCTACTTTTTCTTGACCACGCTCAGTCAAATACGCCTGTTTGGTTTTAAGATCTAAGGTGTAATCGCCTTCACCGGTATATTCTTCGGTGTCTTCTTTTTCTTGCTTAACTAAATTCGGAATTAATTTATTTACCGCAATATAAAGCTCTGAACTGTCTTCCGCTTGACCTGAAATAATCAACGGCGTACGTGCTTCATCGATTAAGATTGAGTCCACCTCATCCACTAAGGCATAGCCTAAATGACGTTGGAAACGCTCTTCTTTAGAATGCGCTAAGTTATCACGAAGGTAATCGAAACCTAATTCGCTGTTTGTCGCATATGTAATATCGGCCGCATAAGCTTCACGTTTTGCTTCAGGCGGTAAACCAGGGATATTCACCCCAACAGTCATACCTAAGAATTCAAATAACGGACGGTTGGTATCCGCGTCACGACGTGCTAAGTAATCATTCACAGTCACAACATGTACGCCTTTACCTTCCAATGCCATTAAATAACAAGGCAAGGTTGCGGTTAAGGTTTTACCTTCCCCCGTACGCATCTCTGCGATACAACGGTTTGTTAGCACCATACCACCGATTAATTGCACATCGAAATGGCGCATACCAAGTACACGTTTACCCGCTTCACGCACGGTAGCAAATGCTTCTGGTAAAATTTGTTGTAAGGTTTCACCGTTAGCTAAACGGCTACGGAACTCGTCAGTTTTTGCTCTTAATTCATCATCACTTAATGCTTCAAAAGCTGGCTCCATTTTGTTGATTTTCGCAACTTGTTTTCTTAATCTGCGTAAAATACGTTCGTTACGGCTGCCAAAAATTTTTGTTAAAAAACTCATAATTTCTCTTTCAAATAAAAAATAAAAAGGATCATCCGATTAAAAAATCGGTTCGTTTAAAGATAAAAGAAAATTAAATGATGGCTGGGCCGGCACGAAT
Source organism: uncultured Haemophilus sp. (assembly GCF_905207935.1). Lineage (GTDB taxonomy): Bacteria > Pseudomonadota > Gammaproteobacteria > Enterobacterales > Pasteurellaceae > Haemophilus_D. The sequence continues at coordinate 18,525 of NZ_CAJLNI010000010.1, read as the reverse complement.
AGGGGCAAAAACAGGAAATTCTGCCGCAATAAAGTGCGGTTGAATTTTTTCGTGTTTTTGATTGGAATGGGTTTTGTGATTTGTTGGCTGAGGTTGAACCTGCAATGCTTGACGAATTTCACGCACTGCAATCAACATATATTGTTCAGATGATGTTTGGTAATTTTCGCCACTCATATTTGATGAAGGCGGTGCTTCTAATCCCTGAGCGACAGGTAAAGCAAAAATCGCAATCATGCTTAACAGCAACTGCGACCAGAAATTTGTTTTACCTTTGTTTGATTTCATCATCTTATTGTCTCTGACAAAATTTGTGTGTATTGTATCGGAAATTCAACGTAAAGTCATTATTGGGGTATTTTTGTGGAAAACAAGCATGAGCGTTATCAAAAAGCCATGAATATTATTGATGTGCTAGAAGGATCACAATTTGCCAAAATCATGCAGAAAGGGTTAATATTGAATGAACTGAACCAAAACATTAGTCGCCTTTTCCCACAAGAATTCAAAGGGCTTTTTCGTTTAGGTGCCATTACGGATGGGAAACTCTTTATCGAAGTCAAAAGTGCGGTCGTTCGCCAAGGGATTTTATTTCGCCAAAGCGAATTACTCGCGGCAATTCAACCTACCTATCCCGAAGTAAAAGGCTTTGAGATTAAAATTAATCCTGAATTAACCTGCTAAGCTAACCTTTAAAGATGGCGATTAATTCTTTTACTTTAACTCGTTTTTCTGAAGATTGACTGATCGAGCGCTGTACTTTAACGCGTTTAAATTTTGCCCCTTTATAAATCTCACGCGTAAATTTCGTATCGTGGTTAGAAATCACAACAGAAATTTGCTTTTCTTTTTGTGCTTTTTTGGCGCATTCTGCTAAATTCTTTTGATGTTCAAGTCCAAAAGCATTCCCTGCATATCCAGTAAAATTGGTATCTTGCGCAAGCGGTGCATAAGGCGGATCACAATAGATCACGCTGTGTTTATCCGCTAATTCAAACGTTTGTTGAAAATCGGCACATAAAAAGACCGCACTTTGCGCTTTATGGGCGAAATAGCGTAATTCATCTTCTGGGAAATAATGAGTTTTATAAGCGCCAAAGGGCACATTGAACTCATTTTTACTGTTATAACGGCACAAGCCGTTAAACCCAAAACGGTTCAAATAAAGGAACAACACCGAACGCACGAAAGGATCGGTTGATTGATTAAAGGCATCTCGCTGTGCGTAATAATAGTCGGCTGTATTCGCATTCTCAGCGAAGAAAATTGGCTTACAAGCCTCAATATAGGCATCTACATTTTCTTTGACGATATTAAACAAGTTAATTAAATCAGGATTAATATCCGCCAAAATATAACGTTCAAAATGGGAATTCAAAAAAACAGCACCCGCCCCCACAAAAGGCTCGATTAAGCATTGTTTTCTTTTTGGAAAGACACGATTGAGATCGTCCGTTAAACGAAATTTACCGCCCGCCCATTTTAAAAACGGGCGGTGTTTAATTCGAGGTTTCGTTTTGTTATTTTTCGGACGCAACATGAGAGCAATGACAGTTAGTCATGTTGTGTGCAACGCTCAATCGCGTTTAGCACAAGAGATTTGTCAGTATCAGTCGCCACGTGGGCTTGACCAAGCGCTTTTAGCAACACAAGACGCAACTTGCCTGCCAACACTTTTTTATCACGCATCATGTGCGGTAAATAATCGTCTGGCTGCATGGTATCAGGCGAAACAGTCGGCAAATTAGCACGCGCTAAAAGTTTTTCTAAACGTGCAACATCTTCAAAAGAAAGATCGCCTAATTGTTCAGATAACACAGCGGCCATCATAGTTCCAGCTGCAACAGCTTCACCATGTAACCAGTTCCCATAGCCTAAATGTGTTTCGATCGCATGTCCAAAAGTATGACCGAGATTTAGTAATGCTCGATCACCTTTTTCGGTTTCATCACGCGCAACAACATCCGCTTTAATTTGGCAACAACGTGCAATGCAATGCTGTAATGAATGTTGATTTAACGCAACTAATTCATCGATATGTGCTTCAAGCCATTCAAAAAAGGCATAATCTAAAATCGCCCCATATTTAATGACTTCCGCAAGTCCCGCATTCACTTCACGTTTTGGCAAGGTATTGAGTGTAAGGGTGTCAATGATCACCGTAGAAGGTTGATAAAACGCCCCAATCATATTTTTGCCCAATTCATGATTAACGGCTGTTTTGCCACCAACAGAAGAATCCACTTGGGCTAATAATGTGGTAGGAATTTGAATAAAACGCACACCACGCTGATAACTTGCTGCAGCAAAACCTGCTACATCACCAATCACGCCACCACCTAATGCAACAATCGTGGTATCTCGCCCATGATTATGCTTTAAAAGTGCGGTAAAAATGAGGTTTAAAGACTCGAGCGTTTTATATTTTTCGCCATCAGGCAATAATACCGATTCAACCTGACAACCTATTTTTTCTAACGTTTCTGTAACGGGCTCAAGATAATATTGTGCGACGGTTGGATTAGTCACAATCATCACTTTATCCCCTTTCTTCAGCGGATAACAGGTTTCATCTTTAAGTAACCCTTCGCCAATATAAATAGGATAACGACGTTCTTTTAATTCAACATTTACGCACAACATTTTTAATCCTTAGAGTGAACCGTTTAAGCCGTTTAGATTATCAATTAAATCAACAATTTGATTAACCATTACTTTGGCATTTTGCTCATCTGTTGGCAAAGTAATATCTGCAATTTCTTCGTATAACGGATTGCGTACTTTGGCTAAGTCTTCCAACACTTGGCGCGGGTTATCCGTTCCTTGTAATAAAGGACGTTTTTTATCACGTTGCGTACGTTGATATTGTTTATCTACTGAGGTTTCTAAATAAATCACAATACCACGAGCAGAAAGATAATTACGATTCTCTTTTGACATCACTGCTCCCCCACCAGTGGAAAGCACAACGCCTTGTAATTGGGTTAATTCATTGATAATTCGCTCTTCACGCTTACGAAAACCTTCTTCGCCTTCTAAATCAAAAATCCAGCTAATGTCTGCTCCCGCACGTTCCTCAATTACTGCATCTGAATCGACAAAGTCCATATTCAATTGTTGCGCAAGCTGACGGCCAATGGTGCTTTTACCTGCGCCCATTGGACCTACTAAAAAAATATTACGTTTTTCAGCCATTGTTATTCTTCTAACTTACTTAAATAATGTTCAATTTAATCTTTCCTAATAAAAACTGGCCACCTGAAAAAATGGTAGCCCGAAAGATCACCCAAAAAATAATGAGGATTATCGCAATAAATCCCCCTATGTTTCAACCTTTAGCAGGAATTTATTTTAAGAAGCGCAAAGTGCGGTCGTTTTTTAGGGATTTTAATGAATGATAAAGTCAAATAGAGCATCGAGATAAAACATCCTAAAATTTAACCGCACTTTACAAACAAAAAAGGCTATTCAAACGAATAGCCTTTTCTTTTATCTGTTAGTTATTATAGATAACCAAACAAGCTTGTGAAAATGTAACCAAAGATACATGAAGTGATTACACCGATTAAGCCCGGTAAAATAAAGCTGTGGTTAATTACAAACTTACCAATGTGGGTTGTGCCTGAACGGTCGAATTGGATTGCCGCAAGGTCACTTGGGTAAGTTGGTAAAATGTAGTAACCGTAACAAGCTGAAGCAAAGGCTAAGATAATCGCAGGGTCAACTCCAATACCTAAAGCAAGTGGAACGAATGCAACCAATGCTGCCGCTTGTGAGTTTACGAATTTAGAAATTAATAACAACATCACGGCGTAAGTCCAAGGATGTGCTTTTACCACATCACCAAGTGCTGCTTTCATCATTGGAGTGTGAACGGTAAACATGGTTTCTGCCATCCAAGAAATCCCGAATACAGCCACTAACGCAATCATACCTGAACGGAAAATTTCATTTTTACTGATTTTACCCGCATCAGTTTTCGTAAAGATAACGATTAATGCACCCGCTAATAACATGAAGATTTGAATAACGTGAACCATACTTAAATTCACTTTTTTCTTCGCAGTGTCTTTTAATACGATTGCAGCGTTATCGATAGTTTCAGTTTTATCACCCGCAGTGATGACAACATTGTTATCTTGAGCGGTAATTGTTTGAGCGACTTCACCTTTATCGTTATAAATTGCAACGTTATTGTAGGCTGTTTGTGTTTTCGCTTTGCTGTCTTTAACATCAAGCACTAATGTACCATCTTTTGCTAATGCAACAATTTTACCGTCTTTAACATTGAAAGATTTCACTGCTTTATCGGCAGAAACAATTTCAACTACTTGAGCTGGTGCTGATTTTTCAAAGGCTGGGCGTAAATCTTTAAAGTAACCTAATACCGCTACCACTAAAATTGCACCAAAGAAGATCCACATCGCATTCCAGCTAGATTGTGGTAATTTTTTATCTAATAATGATGTGCTATCACCATAAACATATTTTTTGAATTCTGGATCTTTTAATTTCTCTTGGAATTCTGGGTCTTTATCTAAATCTTTACCGCGGAACCAGCTGAAAATACCGATAGCCAATACACCGCAAAGGGTTGAAGGCACGGTAATTTTTAATAAATCTAAATAACCATCAAAACCTGCTAATGGTGTTTTAGCATTCACTAAGAATGTGGTTAAAGTCACTACTGCCACAGAAACAGGTGACGCAATGATACCCATTTGAGAGGCAATTGAACTTGCCGCCATTGGACGTTCAGGACGAATATCATTTTTGATCGCAATATCATAAATGATTGGTAACATGGTATAAACCACGTGACCTGTACCACATAAAATGGTTAAGAAACAGGTTACAAACGGCGCCAAAATACTGACATATTTCGGGTTACGACGAAGCATTTTCTCCGCGATTTGTAACATGACATCTAAACCACCACTGGCTTGTAATGTTGCCGATGTCACTACCACCGCAAGGATAGTTAGCATTACATCGATAGCTGGCTTACCTGGTTCAATACCAAAGCCGAAAACAAGAACAATTAAGCCTACCCCACCAAGCATACCCAGTGCGATACCACCTTTTTTTGCCCCGTAAAACAAACAGATAAGAACAATAACAAGCTGAATAGCAAACTGGCTACCTTCACCTAGGTTCATTAGAAAATCCATAAGATACTCCGAATCATTTTATGGTTAATTAGAAAAAATTTTGATCGAATACTAGCATCAAAATTAACTCATAATAAGTACTTTTAAGGTAAATCTTGTTTTAAATCAAAAAATAAAGGGACTTAATAATAAAAGCAAATCTGAGAAAGATTAAAAAAGGAAAGTGCGGTCAGAAATTTAAGAGATTTAGATATATTTTTTTATTTGAAGATAAAGAATGTAGAAAAGAAATTTAAAGAAAAAAATTAGGCGACCTAAAAGATCGCCCAACTTAAAAATTACTGATTGTTTTGAACGTAGTCAATCGCAGATTGAACAGTTGTGATTTTTTCAGCTTCTTCATCAGGAATTTCGATATCGAATTCTTCTTCTAAAGCCATTACTAATTCAACTGTATCTAAAGAGTCCGCACCTAAATCTTCAACGAAAGAAGCTTCTGGTTTTACGTCTTCTTCTTTAACACCTAATTGTTCAACGATGATTTTTTTCACGCGTTCTTCAATACTCATTTGTTTTTCCTATTGTTGTTTTAACTCATTTAAGAGCGGTTAGTGTATGCATTTTTGATAAAGTTGCAACTATTTCTTAGGTGGTCGCACCACAAAAAACAGGCAATGTAAAAACACATACAGAGAAAAAGTTACATTGCGATTGGGATTTTATCATTAACTAAACTGCTTTGCTATATGTTATAGACAAAATCACTCATATATCCCCATGAAAGGGTTAGCTCATATATAAGCCACCATTCACATGTAATGTGGTACCGGTAATATAAGCCGCATCGTCAGAAGCTAAAAACGCTACCGCTTTTGCGATATCTTTTGGCTCACCTAAACGACCAGCTGGGACATTACCAAGAATACCCGCTTTTTGTTCTTCAGTAAGCACTTCTGTCATATCTGTTGCGATAAAGCCTGGAGCCACAACGTTTACAGTAATACCACGTGATGCCACTTCTTTTGCTAAGCCTTTAGAAAAACCAATTAAGCCGGCTTTTGCGGCACAGTAGTTAGATTGACCAGGGTTACCCATTGAGCCCACCACTGAACCGATAGTAATGATACGACCGAAACGTTTTTTCATCATGGAACGTAACATCGCTTTAGAAAGATGGAATACAGAAGTTAAGTTGGTTTGCATAATATCGAACCATTCTTCATCTTTCATACGCATTAATAAGTTATCACGAGTGATACCTGCGTTATTCACGAGGATATCAATATCACCGAATTGTTCTTTAATTTGTTCTAATACGGCATCAATACTTTCTTTGTCTGCCACATTTAATACTAAACCTTTACCTTTATCGCCAAGGTAAGCTGAAATTGTATCAGCACCTTTTTCAGAGGTTGCGGTACCAATTACAAATGCACCTTTTGATGCTAATTCTTCTGCAATTGCGCGGCCAATACCACGTGTTGCACCTGTCACTAATGCGATTTTATTTTGCATTTTTAATCCCCTTTTATGCTAATAATGCTTCAACAGCATCTAATGATGCTGCATCATTTACTGATGTTGCTTGTAATTCTGCCACGATACGTTTTGTTAAACCGTTTAATACTTTACCTGGGCCGATTTCAACTAAAACTTCTACGCCATCTTGCGCCATTTTCTCAACGGTTTCAGTCCAACGAACTGGGCTATATAACTGACGAATAAGTGCGGTACGAATTTCTGCACTTTCTGTTTCCGCTTTGACATCCACGTTGTTTAATACTGGTGTTGCTGGCGCATTAAGCGTAATGCCTTCAAGTGTTACGGCCAATTGTTCTGCTGCTGGTTTCATTAATGCACAATGTGAAGGCACGCTTACCGCTAATGGTAAAGCACGTTTTGCACCCGCTTCTTTACATAATGCTGCTGCACGTTCTACCGCTTCTTTCGCTCCAGCAATGACTACTTGACCTGGTGAGTTAAAGTTTACCGCAGATACCACTTCGCCTTGCTCGGCTTGTTTACATGCATTGATAATCGCTTCATTATCTAAGCCAATAATCGCATACATTGCACCAGTACCTTCTGGTACTGCTTGTTGCATTAATTTACCGCGTAATTCCACTAATTTAATCGCATCTTTAAAATCAATGACACCTGCACAAACTAATGCTGAATATTCACCTAAACTGTGACCAGCCATCACACTTGGTTGCAATTGTGGGTATTTTTCTTGCCATACACGGAAGATCGCAACGGATGCCGCTAATAATGCCGGCTGAGTTTGCCAAGTTTTATTTAATTCTTCTGCTGGCCCTTGTTGAACCAAGTTCCATAAATCATAGCCAAGCGCTTCAGATGCTTGTTTAAAAGTTTCGGTGACTACCGGATATTCGTTAGCAAGATCAGCTAACATGCCAACAGCTTGAGAACCTTGTCCTGGAAAAACCATTGCGAATTTTTTCATGTTTTCTTCCTATTTCTTCATCGTTTAAATGTTGAAAGTGCGGTCAAATTTAACCGCACTTTTAAAATTCTGTCGGGATTCTAACAAATTAATTAGAATCGCACCAATGCTGAACCCCAAGTCCAACCACCGCCAAAAGCTTCGAGTAAAAGCAATTGACCGCGTTGAATTCGGCCATCACGCACCGCTTCATCTAAAGCGGTTGGTACAGTCGCCGCACTGGTATTCGCTGTACGATCAAGCGTTACCACGACTTGCGACATATCCATCTCTAATTTTTTCGCTGTCGCGGTGATAATACGTAAATTCGCTTGATGTGGCACAAGCCAGTCGATATCTGTTTTTTGGAGATTATTAGCAGAAAGGGTTTCTTCCACCACATTAGAAAGCTCACGTACCGCTAATTTAAAGGTTTCATTACCTTGCATTTCAATATAGCCCGACTTCTCCACGCCACGTTCTGCTTGTGGAAGTTGCAATGCCGCATTGTTATCTGGCGATGCATGTAAATGCGTTGAAATAATGCCTTCTTGCTCTGATGCTTCTAAGATCACAGCACCCGCACCATCACCAAACAACACAACAGTACTACGATCAGTTTCGTCTAATTTACGCGAGTTAAGATCCGCACCAATAACAAGAGCTTTTTTCACGCTGCCTGAACGAATAAATTTATCCGCTACGCCTAAAGCATAAACAAAACCGGTACAAGCCGCTGCTAAATCAAAAGAAATCGCATCTTCAATGCCTAATAAACCTTGAACTTGACAAGCTGAACTTGGATAAGCGTGAGAACCACTGGTTGTCGCAACGATAATCAACTCAATTTCTTGAGGATCAAGATTGGCCATTTCAAGTGCTTTTTTAGCTGCTTCACATCCCATTGTTGCGACAGTTTCATCTGTTGCAGCAATACGACGTTCACGAATGCCAGAACGCGTCACGATCCATTCATCTGAAGTATCAACCATTTTTTCCAAATCCGCATTGGTACGAATATGGCTCGGCAAATAGCTACCGGTGGATAAAATTCTACTATTCATAATATCAAAACTTATTAATTAATAACGTTGTAAACCCGCCAAGATTTTTTGTGGAATTTGCAAACGAGCTTGTAAAGCTGCATCCGCAATTGCACGAGCAAATGCATCCACATTTGCGCCGCCATGACTTTTCACCACAACAGCCGTTAATCCGAGTAAAGATGCCCCATTATATTCATCTGGGTTAATGCGTTTCAAGCGATGATAAGCATCCTTAAAGAAAAAACGCAGAATAAATTTGGCAAATGATTTAAAAATAGGCTGTTTTTCTTTTCCTTTCAGAAGAGATAACAGATTCTTAGCTGCCCCTTCAAGGGTTTTTAATGCAATATTTCCCGAAAACCCATCACTCACGATCACATCAGCCACACCATTTAATAAAAAGTTACCTTCAATAAAGCCGGTATAATTAAGTGCGGTCGATTTTTCTAATAAATTCGCGGCTTCACGAATGGATTGATGTCCTTTAATTTCTTCCACACCAATATTGAGTAAGGCAATACGTGGATAAACTAAGTTCAATCGGTTTTCGGCAAAGATCGAGCCCATGACGGCAAATTCATAAAGATTTTGAGCAGAGCATTCTACGTTTGCGCCTAAATCTAACATCACGGTTTTATCACCCGTCATCGACGGTAATAAGGATACCAACGCTGGGCGTTGAATTCCTTCTAAAGGCTGTAAGAGTACCTTTGACAATCCCATCAATGCGCCCGTATTTCCTGCGCTCACACAACCTTGTGCCTCTCCTTTCTGAACCATTTCAATCGCTAAACGCATCGACGTGCCTTTGCTATGACGCAATGCATGAGAAATACCTTGATTGTTATCAATAGTCTTAGTGCAATGATGAATTTGAATACGTTCTAAAAGAGAAGAAGGTGCATTTTCCAGTAAAGGGGAAATTTGTTGGCTATTGCCAAACAGCACTAAAGAGAGCATTGGATCTGCTTCCAACGCTGAAAGAGATGCGGGGATAGTAATACGGGGACCAATGTCCCCGCCCATCACATCTAACGCTAAGGTTAGACGGTTCAAGTGAATACCTTATAAGTAAAATTACTTATTGATCACTTTGCGACCACGGTAGTAACCGTCAGCAGTTACGTGGTGGCGTAAGTGAGTTTCACCGCTTGCTTTATCCACTGATACTGCAGCAGTAGTTAATGCATCGTGTGAACGACGCATATCACGACGTGAACGAGATTTTTTGTTTTGTTGAACAGCCATTGGCTATACTCCTAAATTTAATTTACTTTTGCTTTAAATTAGCTAATACAGCGAACGGGTTCGGTTTTTTTGCCAATTCTTCAGGCAATTCGCCAAAAACCTGTTCGTGCGCGGACACTTCACAGTGTTCAGATGAATGCATTGGGACAAGCGGTAGAGCTAAAATAAGTTCGTCTTCCACTGCACCAAGTAAATCTATTTCACCAAACTCATTAAATTCGATTGGCTCATAAATTTCCGGCAAGTCATCAGCCTGATCCCAATTAGCCACTGGACTATACATAAAATGACATTCCAATGTTTGTTTGAATGGTTCGCCACAACGTTGACAGTCTAATTCGACATCAACTTGTACTTGCCCTTTCATCACCACTAATTTTTGTGGATCAATATAAAACGATAATGTTACCTGTGCATCGCTGAGCACTTTCCCCGTAGATTCAGCTAAACGCACTAACTGACTAGCGGTATAATAACCATCATAATCAATTCTTTGTTGAGCGTCTTTAACCGGATCAACGGTTAGGGGTAGTTTTACCTTTTGCATAGGGTGCGAATATTACCTGTTGTCAATAAAATAGTCAAAGGAAATTCGCACTAATTATGAGAAAAGTTCAATCTCTATCTAAACTCTCTCAAGATTTACACCTTTGCAAAGTGCGGTCATTTTTTCCTGTGTTTTACTCGGCATGCTCACTCAAGAAGCCACCACTTTGATGTTTCCAAAGGCGAGCATAAAGACCATTTTGTTCAAGCAACTCTGCGTGAGTCCCTTGCTCGACAATTTGCCCTTTATCTAACACGATTAAACGATCCATTGCCGCAATAGTGGATAAACGGTGAGCAATGGCAATAACCGTTTTATTTTCCATCATTTTGTCGAGGCTTTCTTGGATCGCCACTTCCACTTCAGAGTCTAGCGCACTGGTCGCTTCATCTAGTAGTAAAATTGGTGCATCTTTTAACATGACACGCGCAATGGCAATACGTTGACGTTGACCACCCGACAGTTTCACCCCGCGTTCACCAACATGAGCATCATAGCCTTTTCTGCCTTGAGCATCGCTGAGATAAGGAATGAAATCGGCCGCTTCCGCACGTTTAGCTGCATTTATCATTTCTTCGTCCGTCGCAGTTGGGCGACCATAAATAATGTTATCGCGAACCGAACGGTGTAAAAGCGAGGTATCTTGTGTTACAAGACCAATCTGACGACGAAGGCTTTCTTGGCTTACATCTAAAATATTTTGACCATCAATGGTAATTGAACCTTCTTGCGCTTCGTAGAAACGTAGAAGTAAATTTACAATGGTTGATTTACCTGCACCAGAACGACCAATTAAGCCCACTTTTTCACCCGGTTTGATGGTGAGATTAAAATGGTTAAGTAACGGTTTATTCGGATCATAGGCAAACGAAACATTGTTAAATTTGATCTCACCTTGTTTTACTTCTAATGCAACACAATTTGGCTTATCAACAATGGTATGCGGTTTGGTTAGTGTTGCCATACCATCATTCACTGTCCCGATATTTTCAAATAAACGAGCTGATTCCCACATAATCCAACGAGAAAGGCCATTTACACGTAACGCCATCGCGGTTGCTGTAGCCACTGCTCCCACACCGACTTGACCATTTTGCCACAACACCACGCCTAAAATCGCGGTGCTTAACGTTAAGAAAATATTGGTTGCATAAGTTAAGGTATCTAATGAACTCCCCAAACGCATCTGTGCATGCACGGTGACCATAAATTCTTCCATGGAACGTTTTGCATAATTGGCTTCTCTCGCATCATGTGAAAAGAGTTTCACCGTTGCAATATTTGAGTAAGCATCCGTAATACGTCCTGTCATTAAAGAGCGCGCATCAGCTTGTCGTTGTGCAGTTTTTGCTAAACGAGGAATAAGCAGGAGTAAAATAGTCACAAATGCCACAATCCATAAGAAAAACGGCACTAAAAACCAAGTATCTAAAGCTGCAAGCACCAAGCCTGAAGTAATAAAATAGACGGCAACATACACCAGCATATCCGCAATGGTCATGACGGTATCTCGCACCGCAAGAGCAGTTTGCATCACTTTCGCCGATACACGACCTGCAAATTCATCTTGGTAGAAACTTAAGCTTTGTCCCAGCATCAAACGGTGGAAATTCCAACGCAAACGCATTGGAAACACCCCTTGTAACGTTTGTAAGCGTACATTCACGCCCACAAATGACCATACAATACTGAAAATGAGCAAGGCTGCCATGCCGGCAAGCAAATGCCCTTTTTCTTGCCAAAGTGTGGTTGGTGAATAAGCACCCAGCCAATCCACCAATAATCCCATAAATTGGAAAAGTAAGGCTTCCATCACACCGGTACCGACCGTCAATACCGCGAGTAAAAAGATCCAGCCTTTCATGCCATCAATGCTTGACCAAATAAAACGGAACAAGCCTTTTTCAGGCGTCGTTGGATTGCTTTCCGGATAAGGATTTAAACGGTTTTCAAACCATGAAAATATTTTATTAAACATAACAATACCTTAAAAATACAAGGCGACAGAGCCGCCTAAAGTGCGGTCATTATAACGCAAGTTTTAAACGATGGGCTAAGTTTTGCGAAATTGGCTTGGTGAAAGCCCATAAATTGCTTTAAACGCCTTACTAAAATGTGCTTCTGATTGATACCCCACTTCAAGAGCGATCGCTAAAATGGTCTTTTGCGTATTTTTCAATAAAACAGCCGCCATTTCTAACCGCACTTGTGTGAGAAATTTTCCTGGGGGCATCCCTAATTGCTGTTGAAAAATCCGCATAAAGGTCGCACGAGACATGGATGCCAACTCTGCTAATTGCTCAATATTCCAATCTAATTGAGGTGAAAACAGGATTTTTTCAAGGACTTGATTCAGCCTTTTATCCTGCAACGCGGCTAATAAGCCTTGATTGAGCAAACCTATTTGCTGAGCATGACGCAAAATATAAATAAACAATACGTTTGATAATGCATCAATCACAGATTTTGTGCCTTGCTCCGGTTTCTCGGCTTCTTGTAAAAAAAGTGAAACCAAGGGCTGTACAGGTGTATTTTGCAGCGAAAGATGCAAATAATCTGGTAATGAATCAATTAATAATGACGGTTTTTGATAATAAAACGTCCCACAAAACATCTTCAGATCGGGCGTACCGGCCCCTATTTGATGAACATTAAAAAGTGCATTTGATTGCGCTCGCTGTAGGCTGTTCTCTCTTTTTTGTTGAGAACTGCCCAAAAAGTGCGGTCGATTTTGAGGGAGAAAAAAGAGATCACCTTTCTTCAAATGAAACTGTTTTCCCGCAAAGGTTACCCAGCACTCACCTTGCTCGATTAAATGAAATAAACCTTGATATTCCGCCGCATCTGGCTGATGTTCAACTTGCCAATCCCCTTGAAACAAGCAGTGAATATTAATTTCCCCGCGCACTTGCGCCAGCTGTGTTAATTTATCTAAATAATCCATTGTGAGATTTTCCGTCTAAAAGTTAAGACAATTTGACAAGTATCATACGCTAATCTGCTTATAATTCCTCTCGAAATTTGTACTAAATTTAAGGAGAAAAACAATGTTTGCAGATTGGAAAAATGATGTAGCACACGTTAAAAAATCATTCGGTGCATTAGGTAAAAAATACCCTAAAATGTTACAAGCTTATGGCGCATTAGGTGCGGCGGCAGCAGAAGGTAACGTATTAGATGCCAAAACCCGTGAATTAATTGCATTAGCAGTTGCAGTAACAACACGTTGTGAAAGCTGCATTGGCGTGCACGCTGATGAAGCAGTGAAAGCAGGTGCAACTGAAGAAGAAGTGGCAGCAGCATTAGCGATGTCTATCGCATTAAATGCAGGTGCAGCTTACACCTACTCTCTTCGTGCATTAGAAGCTTACAACGCACAAAAAGGCGAATAATTCGCAAGGAACTTTATGATTCTTTTAGCCCTCATTTGAGGGCTTTTTTTTTTATCTCTAAAATTGACCGCACTTTAAAATAAATTCAAAGCTCTCATCTGAGCCACCACTTGCTCTACCTGAATTTCAGCCATTAAATTTTTACCTTTTAATTTGGTCGCCCAAGGCAATTCACTTGAAGGTTTTCCTTGCTCTTTTTGCATATTTTCTTCATATACCGACACCACATTATCCAGATTATGATAAGGTGCGGTTCGCAATGGGTTGTGATAGGCATACAATCCAATCACTGGCGTACCTTGAGTCGTAGCAATATGGGCTGGACCAGAATCGGGCGAGATGACTAAATTTGCTTGATGAATTAATGCAGCAAGCTGTTTCAAACTGGTTTTTCCTGAAGCATCAACCGGTTGAAAGTCACAAAGTATGATAATTTTTTTCACCATTTCTAATTCGCGTTTTGCCGGCGAGCTACAAAAAATCACATTTACATTATGTTGATGAGCAATGTTTGCCACCTCCGCATAATGCTCCACCAACCAATCTTTCTCGGCTTTACTAGAGCAAGGAGAAATAATCAGATTTTTACGCGTAGGATCAATAAACTGTTTGGCATATTCTCGATCTGAATCAGAAATTGCCAATTGCCAAGAAAGCATCTCTGCCGGTGGTACACCAAGATAATCTGCAAAAGCCATGAAACCATCTAGTACATGAGGTGTGTCGGGATCTTGAACTCGACGATTCACAAACAACCACTGCCCTTCTCGAGAACGTTTTTTGCCAAACCCAATTTTATATTTCGCTTGAATACCAAGAGAGATAATAGAAGCACGAAATGCCGTCTGCATATTCAAAAGCGCATCAAATTGATTATTTTTCAAAAACATCCATAAATTCCACACACCTTTCCAACCGCTCTTTTTATCGTAAGGAACAAGTTCCACGCCTTCAATACCAGAAAGCAAGCCCATTTCTGTTTTACCCACAATCCACGTTAATTTTGTTTGCGGCCAATAACATTGAATATGTTGTACCACCGCAAGTGCATGGCAAACATCACCCACTGCAGACAAACGCAAAATACAAAGTGATTTAGGGGGAGAGGTAAAAAGTGGAGAATGGGACATTTGAATTCCTCGCGCATTTAATTTCCGTCTATTTTAAAGTAGAATGAGGGCATTTTCTATTATTCGGTTCAACTAAAATGCTTGAATTCCAACAAGATAATCAATTCTTTCTTTTTAATCTCACGGAAAAACCAACAGAGCCTGCTTCATTTTTTGAATCGGCGTTTTGGGAAAAACAACAACGAATTACCGGTTCAGCCAAAGGACGTGGCACAACCTACTTCCTGGATACAAAAGATCTGTTTGGTGTAAATACAGCCCTTCGTCACTATTATCGCGGTGGTTTATGGGGAAAATTCAACAAAGATCGCTATCGTTTGCAATCATTTACCGAAACACGCAGCGTGGCAGAATTTCAGCTTTTAAATCAACTCCATCAAGCAGGTGTAGCCGTACCCAAACCGATCGCTGCGCGTGTTAAAAAAGGCAAATTAGGTATTTGCTACCAAGCGGATATCTTGATTGAAAAGATCGAAAACGCCCAAGATCTGACTGCACTTTTACAAACCCAGCAGCTGCCTAATGATGTCTGGCAAGCTATCGGTAAATTAATTCGTCAGTTACATAATTTGCAAATTTGCCATACGGATCTCAATGCTCACAATATTCTCGTTCAACAACTCGAAAATGAACAAAAATGTTGGCTCATTGATTTCGATAAGTGCGGTCAAAAATCAGGAGATTCTTGGAAACAAGGCAACTTGGAAAGATTACACCGCTCTTTTGTCAAAGAAGTCGGCAGAATGAACATTCAATTCAATGAAGAAAATTGGACTGAATTGTTGAAAGGATATAACGCCTAAAACGCATTAGAGAAAGGCAATAAAAAAGACCGCCTAATGCGATCTCAATAAATGGTCCCCCCTACCGGACTTGAACCAGTGACCAAGCGATTATGAGTCGCCTGCTCTAACCGACTGAGCTAAGGGGGGAAAGTGCGGTTGATTATAGAGAAATAATCATTTGAAGTCTATATACAAAAGGATGGTCGTTGGAAAATTGACCATCCTTTTTTAGATTCATTATTGCAATACCGAAATATCCGCCACTTGTAAGAACAAGCCTTGCAACGTGTTTAAAATCGCTAAGCGGTTTTGGCGTAATGCTGGATCTTCAGCATTTACCATTACGTTATCAAAGAAGTTGTCTACTGGTGCGCGTAAGTTCGCTAATTTATCTAATACTGCGGTGTAATCGCCTTGTGCGATAAGCGGTTGAACTTCAGTGCGTAATGCAAGTACGGCTTCTGCAAGCGCTTTTTCTGCAGGCTCTACGCAAGCGGTCAAATTGATCTCACCGATTGTAGCATCCGCTTTGGCTAAGATATTGCTAACACGTTTATTTGCTGCAGCTAGCGCTTCCGCTGAATCTAACGTACGGAAGTGTGAAACCGCACGCACGCGCGCATCAAAATCAGCAGGGCGAGTTGGACGACGCACCAATACTGATTGAATCACATCCACTGCAATGCCTTCATCTTGATACCACGCACGGAAACGACCAAGCATGAAGTCCACCACATCAGCAACCACATTTTGATTCGTGAGTTTATCACCGAAAAGTGCGGCTGATTTTTTCACTAAATCTTCTAAATCAAGTGGTAAGTTTTTCTCAACGATAATACGTAATGCACCTAATGCCGCACGACGTAATGCAAATGGGTCTGCGCTACCTTTTGGTGCTTGGCCGATACCGAAGATCCCTGTTAAGGTGTCAAATTTATCCGCTAAAGCGACCGCACTTGCAACGAGTGATTTTGGTAATTCATCACCTGCAAAGCGTGGCATATATTGTTCATTTAATGCTACTGCGACTTCTTCGTCTTCACCGTCATGACGAGCATAATGCATACCCATTACACCTTGTGTATCGGTGAATTCGAATACCATGTTGGTCATCAAGTCACATTTTGATAGTAAACCCGCACGTTTTGCTTTTACTTCATCTGCACCGATTTGTTTTGCAATTTCGCCTGCCAGTTGCTCAATGCGGTCTGTTTTGTCTTTCAATGTACCCAGTTGTTGTTGGAACAACACGGTTTCTAAGCGCGGTAAACGATCAACCAGTTTTTGTTTTAAGTCTGTTTTGAAGAAGAATTCCGCATCGGTTAAACGTGGACGAACCACTTTTTCGTTCCCTTCGATAATCGCGGTTGGATCTTCTGGGTTGATATTCGAGACAAAAATAAAGTGCGGTAATAATTTGCCGTCTTTGTCATAAATTGGGAAATATTTTTGGTCGCCTTTCATGGTGTAAACCAAGGCTTCCGCAGGCACCGCTAAAAAGCGTTCTTCAAATTTTGCCGCTAAAACATTTGGATATTCCACCAATGAAGTCACTTCCTCAAGCAAGCTTTCTTCAATATCAGCCACGCCGCCAAGTGCAGTCGCTTTTGCTTGAGATTTTGCAAGGATTTCCGCTTTACGCTCATTGAAATCGGCTACGACAGAACCTTTTTCACGCAATAATTGTGGATATTGGTCTGCATGTTGAATTTCAAATTCTTTTTCGCCTAAGAAACGGTGACCGCGAATAGTGCGTGCACTTGCTACACCTAAAATTTCGCCTTCAATTAACTCGTCACCTAACAACATAGTCACAGTGTGTACCGGACGAATAAATTGCACGGTTTTGTCTGCCCAACGCATTGGTTTTGGAATTGGCAATTTTGCCAACGCATTTGCAACGATGCTGTTAAGCAAGTTTTTGGTCGGTTGACCTTCAATTTTTGCACGGTGAACTAACCATTCGCCTTTATCAGTCGCAATGCGCTCTGCTTGTTCAACGGTAATACCACAACCACGCGCCCAGCCTTCTGCCGCTTTGGTTGGTTTACCTTCCGCATCAAACGCAGCTGATACTGCAGGTCCGCGTTTTTCAATTTCTTTGCTCGGTTGTTGTGTGGCTAAGTTCAACACTTTCACCGCCAAACGACGCGGCGCTGCAAACCATTCGATTTTGTCGAAGGTTAAACCTGCTTGGTTCAATTCCGCCTCAACGTTATCAGCAAAAGAGGTCGCTAATGTTTTGAGAGCTTTTGGTGGCAGCTCTTCAGTGCCGATTTCTACTAGGAAGTTTTGGGTTGTCATTTTGTTTCTCTTATTTAAAAATTCTGTAGATTTAAATTCTTATTTTCTTCGTTATCACTTCTGCCAAATCTCCCCTACCCCTCTTTGCTAAAGAGGGGATTGGATCTTTGCAGAGTTAAATATCTATGTTCTACTTTAATGTTTTTTGAAAGCAGATAATTTAATCTTCATTGAAATTAAAATGTAAATAAGCCAGTTACAATCAATTTACTCAAGAATTCCCCTCTTTAGCAAAGAGGGGTTAAGGGAGATTTACTCGCTTCGCTCGCACTTCGTGCCGTTGCTAAAGCAACGTTCAAACGCTTGCGTTTGTGGCAGAGGTTAATCCAACCTAATACTCAATAATCCCTCATATTCTAAAATATAAATAGCCCGCTACTATCAATTTACTCAAGAAATCCCCCTCTTTAGCAAAGAGGGGTAGGGGAGATTTGACAGATGTTAATCCAACCTCATACTCAATCCGCCCTTACATTCTCTAAAAATAAATAAATTTGCTCGACTACCGCTTCAATT
>NZ_CAJLNI010000009.1 GCF_905207935.1 uncultured Haemophilus sp. | reverse complement strand
AACAGTTATTACAAGCCGCACAGCAAACTACTGATAAAGCTTGGCGTTTACCGTTGAGTGAAGAATATCAAGAGCAATTAAAATCACCATTTGCCGATTTAGCTAATATTGGTGGTCGTTGGGGCGGTGCAATTACTGCGGGCGCATTCCTCTCTAACTTTACGAAAAAATATACTTGGGCTCATTTAGATATTGCGGGGACAGCTTGGCTTCAGGGTGCAAATAAAGGTGCAACGGGTCGTCCGGTGTCTTTATTAACGCAATTCTTAATTAACCAAACTAAATAATTAATATATAGGGCTAACATTACGTTAGCCCTAAATTTTTCTAAAAATCTGACTGCACTTTATTCCAATTCGAATTCCATCAGTAATGGATTATGATCTGACGAAGTAACCACTTCTGATGTCGCACTTACCATTTTTACGCCTCGCGTAAAAATATAATCCAGTGGATACCCTAAAAATCTAACCCGTTCATCTTGAGTGAGCGCCACAGAACCTAAGCCATATTTTTGCATCAGATTATTCACTAAATTCAAGCGATGTTCATTCCACGCATTAAAATCACCAGACATGATGATAGGACCTTGATGATTTTCAACAAAGGAAAATAGCTGCTCTAACTGGGTTTGATAAGTGGAAATGCCCCATTCAAAATTAATTAAATGCACATTAATAAGTAGCAAACTATTGCCTTTTTCTAATGGAAAACTCATCACACTTGCCACTTTGGGAATTTGTATTAATGGTTCAGCTACGCCACCACCGCAATACCATTCTGGCTGTGTTTGGGTAAATGTTTTTACACCTGATAAGAGATCTTTAAAAGAAAAAGAGGACACAAAAAGTGCGGTCGAAAATGTACTTAAATTTTGATACTGCGTCGCCTCTTGTAATAACACAAAATCCGCTTGTTTAGAAAGTCGCGCTAAATCTTCTTGCCAACCTTTATCTTGCCCTTTATGTACATTCCAAGTTATCAAATTAAAACGAGAACTGGCTAATTTAGGCACTGAATAATCAGCCTTGTCACATTGCATATTTAACTTGTTTTTAAAAGGAATATAACTCACTTTTTGTGACGTTTTTAGTTGAATAAATGTATGGTCAAAAATCGTTAAATTCGTAAGAAAATATCCAACACCTAAAACCACTAACACTAAGCCAATAGCCAAAAATCGATAGATTCGCTTCATGATTATCCCCTCTCTATGCTCGAATAATAACACCTCATCAAAGCAATGCAACTTTCACTTTAATACGCATCAATACCTACCTACAACACGGTAACTTTAACTTTTAGCTTTGATTTAAATCATACTTTGCTAAAAAAACCGTTGCATTTTTCTTTTATTATCTTAGTATTTTACTCAACTTCTAACTCTACCTCATCAATAAGGAGATTCATTATGTCTTTTGGAGATAAAAAATTAAGTGAAATCGCTGTCAGCGTACCCGGCTCAACTTCCCTACTTCGTGAATACGATTTGGATTTCTGCTGTGGTGGTTCCGATACACTTGCAAACGCAGCGGCAGAAAAAGGATTAAATGTAGCTGAAATTGAAACGCGTTTAACCGAGCTTCAAAACAGCAAAGCAGAAAACCCTGAAGAATATTGGGTTAATGCAACTTATCCTGAAATTATCGATCATATCTTAGTTCGCTACCATCAACGCCATCGTGAACAACTTCAAGAATTAATCGTATTAGCGGATCGCGTAGAAAGTGTTCATGGCGATCGTGAAGATTGTCCAATGGGTGTTGCAGCTGAATTGCGCAATGTCTATGAAGATTTGAGCAACCATATGATGAAAGAAGAGCACGTGCTTTTCCCTATGATCAAAGCGGGAAATTATATGATGGCACAAATGCCGATTCGTATGATGGAAATGGAACACGCAGAACATGGCGAACATTTAGACGTATTGAAATCATTAACAAACAATATGACGCCTCCAGCAGATGCTTGTAACACATGGCGTGCGCTTTATAGCGGTATCCAAGAATTTGCAGATGATTTAATGATGCATATTCATCGTGAAAATAATATTTTATTCCCTCGTGTGATTGCTGAAAATCACTAAGAACAAATCATATAAAGAAAAAGGGCGAAATCATTCGCCCTTTAAAATTAGCCTAAAACTGACCGCACTTTATTTCTCTTCACTGCCTTTATATAAACGGTTTTTATACAAATAGCTGCCAAGTAAGGCATGTGCCAACGCTTCTTTTTTCATTTCTTCCGGCACGTCTTTTTCGGTTAATGTGTCTTTTTCCTTATCATAAACATAGCCTTTTGCTTTACTATTTGGTGTTTGGATAACGACATCATGATTGCCTTTCATTAAAGCTTGGGTTTGATCAAACTGCATAAAGGCACGATTCGGATTCACATCTTGCGTTAAATCAAAGCCAATCATCGGATAATTACCACTTACCCCCGCAATAGAAAGTAAGGTTGTCGGCATATCAATTTGACTCACTAAACGACTGTCTCGGCGTGGCTCAACATGATCACCTAAAATTAACGCAGGAATATGGAAATGCTTAATTGGCACTAAGCTTGCCCCTGCTGCACGGGAGTCATGGTCTGCAATCACCAAGAACACGGTATCTTTCCAATAATTAGATTGTTTCGCTAAGTTGAAGAAATAACCAATCGCATAATCCGCATATTTTGCACTGTTATTACGGGTTGCTTTTGGTTGTTCGTAAAGCTCAATTTTACCATCCGGAAATTCAAAAGGATCGTGATTGCTCGAACTAAACACTAAGCTAAAGAATGGTTTTCCTTCATTCTGTAATTGGGTAAAAGTTTCGTTCGCTTTATCAAATAAATCCTCATCACTCACACCCCAAGTCGCAGTAAATTTCGGATTTTGGTAATCTTTTTGATCGATAATGGTTTGGAAACCATTGCCATAGAAGAAGCTTGCCATGTTATCAAAGTGCTTTTCACCGCCATAAATAAAGGAAGTGTTGTAACCTTGTTTAGCAAGTAAATCTGCAATGGTAAAGAAACCACTTTGGCTGTTATTCAATTTCACCACTGCACGTGCTGGAGTGGGTGTGAAGCCCGCTGTGGTAGCTTCAATACCACGAACAGAACGCGTCCCCGTAGCATAAAGATTTTCAAATAACCAACCTTCTTTGGCTAATTTATCAAATTCAGGTGAAAGTGGTTTTCCGCCTAATGTACCGATAAATTGCGCCCCAAAACTTTCTTCCAAAATAATGACGATATTTTTCGGTTTACCTTGGTAAGTCGCTTGGTTTTTCGTTAAGGTTGGAATCTTCTCTGAAATATAATCACTTTCAGGGCGCCCACGGCTTGCTTTGACAATACGCAACATTTCATCAGTATCCATTTTGCCATAGGCTTCAGAAGATGCTCCTTCATCTTTAAATTGCTGTGCCGCATAAAGGACAGAATAGCCAGAGTTCAACACGAGAGAATTCACTAAACCATCGGAAGAAAAGGCGACCATTGCAGGGTTAACACCACGGTGTTGGAAACTCGAACGCGCACCTAAAAAAGCAACTGCAATCACGAGCAATGCTATTACAGGGCGTAATTTCCAGCTCATTGGGCGTAAATCTTTGACCGCATAACCAGATAGTTTCCAATAACAGAAGAAAGCCGTAACAGTGAAAATAAGGCTAAAAATGACCGCAGTTAAATGCCCTTCCATCAACATTGAAAAGACTTCTTTCGGATAAATTAGATATTCGATAAAGAGACGGTTTGGACGGAAATCATAGGTTTCGATAAATGCAGGCGTAGCCAATTCCATAAATAGAATGAACACACTACCGAGAGTAAGCCAAATGCGTAAAATCATTTTCCAAATACGGCTATTATGAAATAACACCGTAAATAATGCTGGCACACCAAATAGATAACACAAAGCCACGATGTCCATACGCAAGCCTTGTAAGAATAATTGCCCCCAGCCCGCTACCGCAGAGACACGGTCAGCCTGCCAAATTGCAAGCCCAAGACGAGACAAGGTGAAAATGATCAGATTAATGATGACGAAGAGAAAAATCGGATATAAAGGAGAACGTGTTTGTTTCATTTTGACACTCATAAGTCCTAAGGGAATCGCTACCCTTTGATTAATTTAAAGCACGCTAATGTGCCATTCCTTTCATAGACAGATAAAAAAACACAAAGTGCGGTTAAAAACATCATCATTTTTGACCGCACTTTGGAAGAGAAAGATTAAGCTGAAACTAATGCTTTTAATTGTTTTTCATAAGCTGCCCAATCTGTAATTGGACGTGTTGCCACACCTGTTTCCATCGCTTTTTTCGCTACCGCAGAAGACACAGTAAACAATAAGCGTGGATCAAATGGTGTTGGAATCACATAATCAGGTCCAAAAGATAACGCACCATAATTAGCAATAATTTCTAACGGCACCGGTTCTTTCGCCAAACCTGCAATCGCATGAGAAGCCGCTAATTTCATTTCCTCATTAATCGCTGTTGCCCCTACATCTAATGCACCACGGAATAAGAATGGGAAACAAAGTACGTTATTTACTTGGTTTGGAAAGTCTGAACGACCAGTACAAACAATCGCATCCGGACGTACTGCTTTCGCTTCATCTGGGGTAATTTCAGGTACAGGGTTAGCTAATGCAAGAATCAATGGATTTTCCGCCATGGTTTTCACCATTTCAGCTTTTAATGCACCTGCTTTAGAGCAACCTAAGAACACATCGGCCCCCTTAACGGCATCCGCTAATGTGCGCCAACCATTATCTTCAATCGCGTAGAATTGTTTGGTTTCATCCATGTTATCGCCACGGCCTTTGAAAATCACACCTTTAGAGTCACACATGGTGATATTTTCTTTTTTGAAACCTAATGCACGAAGCAAGTTAGTACAAGCAATAGCAGAAGCACCTGCGCCATTTACTACTAAGCGAACATCTGCAATATTTTTACCAATAATTTCTAAACCGTTTAATGCTGCTGCACCGACGATAATGGCAGTACCATGTTGGTCATCATGGAATACCGGAATTCCCATTCGTTCACGCAATGCTTTTTCAATGTGGAAACATTCCGGTGCTTTGATATCTTCAAGGTTAATCCCACCAAATGTTGGTTCTAATGAAGCAATAATATCGATTAATTTATCTGGATCATGTTCATTGATTTCAATGTCGAATACATTGATGCCGGCAAATTTTTTGAACAATACCCCTTTCCCTTCCATAACGGGTTTTGATGCAAGCGCACCAATATTTCCTAAACCTAATACCGCTGTACCATTTGAAATCACGGCAACTAAGTTAGCGCGAGCGGTATAACGGCTTGCAGCAGAAGGATCTTTTTCAATTTCTAAGCAAGGCTCTGCAACACCGGGAGAATAAGCAAGAGCTAAATCATGTTGGGTTTCTAGCGATTTGGTTGGGGTGACCGCAATTTTTCCCGGAATTGGGAATTCATGAAAATCTAATGCGGCTTGGCGTAATTGTTCGCTCATATAAAAATACTCCATTTTCACTTAGGCTAAATAAAATTTGCGCCATTATACTCTCTTTTTTAGAGAAATTTGTGATATACCGCAAAAATTTTACAAAATGATTACAAAATATGAGTGAAATCGACCGCACTTTTTGTCTTTTCTTCACATTTTTGGCCAAAAACGTTACTATGTCGCCAAAAAACATACAGGATTTAAATAATGAGCTTGTTTTCTAAATTTAGAAGTGCCATCAATAAATTACAACGGAAAGCGATTAACAAAACCTTCCAAAAACGGTTAACCAACCAAGGCATGTCAGTGATTTCGGCAAACTGTGTCGGTGCATTTATTTTGCACGACCTCAATCAGCCTTTTAATTCTCCGTTTGTTAACCTTTATTTAGATCCAAGCGATTTTGTTCGCTATCTACAGAACATCGCATTCTATCAAGCACAACGGCTTCAATTTATACAAACAGAAAAACCATATCCCGTTGGCTTATTAGATGATCTTAAAGTGCATTTTATGCATTACCATTCTGAACAAGAAGCCAAAGAGAAATGGGAAGCTCGCTCACAGCGTTTAGATTTCGATAATTTATTTATTATGATGACGGATAAAGATGGCGGAAAAGGCGCAAAATATGAAGACCTACAAGCCTTTGATAACTTGCCTTACCCAAACAAAGTGGTCTTTACCCATAAGCCTTATCCCGAACTTAAATCTGCTTTCTACATTAAAGGCTTTGAAAACGAAAACGAAGTGGGTGATTTATTTACCTTTTCCGGTTGGAATGGCGAAAAATATTACGACCAATTTGATTACGTTAGCTGGTTCAATCAAAAATAAGAGTTTACGATGCGATTAGATAAATTTATTGCCGAGAATACCGGTTTAACCCGTTCACAAGCCACCAAGGCCATTCGCCAAAGTGCGGTCAAAATTAACGGTGAAATTGTAAAAAATGGGGCGACCAAAGTTAGCCAAGAAGATGAAATTTATTTTGAAGATGAATTATTGACTTGGGTGGAAGAAGGTCAATATTTTATGTTGCATAAGCCTCAGGGCTATGTTTGCTCTCATGATGATGGTGACTATCCAACCATTTATCAATTCTTTGAACCGCCTCTTTCTAGCAAATTACACAGCGCTGGACGATTAGATGTGGATACCACTGGCCTCGTGCTATTAACCGATGATGGGCAATGGTCACATCGTATTACCTCACCAAAACATCAATGTGAGAAAACCTATTTAGTCACTTTAGCTGATCCGGTTGAGAACCATTATGCTTCAGCTTGTGAAGAAGGCATTTTATTACGTGGAGAAAAAGAACCGACTAAGCCAGCAAAACTTGAAGTGTTAGATGATTACAACGTGAATCTGACCATCTCTGAAGGACGCTATCACCAAGTGAAACGAATGTTTGCCGCACTGGGTAATAAAGTCGTGGCACTCCATCGTTGGAAAATCGGTAACGTTGAATTAGATGAAAGCTTAAAAGAAGGCGAATTTCGTCCACTCACTCAGGAAGAAATCGACAATTTAGTGAAATAATATGAGCCAAAATATTAAACCTACCTTTATTTTTATTGCCACACTCGGCATCCTCTCGATGCTACCGCCTTTGGGCGTGGATATGTATATTCCGTCCTTTTTAAATATTGCCGAAGACTTAAATATCGACTCCGAGCAAGTACAGCACACGCTGACATTCTTCGCTTATGGTATGGCGGCAGGGCAATTGTTCTGGGGGCCCTTTGGTGATAGCTTTGGTCGTAAACCTATTATTCTATTAGGGGTCATTATTGGTGCTATCACATCCATTATTTTAACAGGGATTCATTCTATTGGCAGTTTCACTGCGCTGCGGTTCATTCAAGGTTTCTTTGGTGCTGCGCCTGTTGTGCTTTCAGGCGCTTTATTACGAGATTTATTTAGCAAAGATCAACTCTCTCGAATCATGTCCACCATCACGCTTGTCTTTATGATCGCGCCGCTTGTTGCGCCTATAATTGGCGGATATATCGTGAAATATTTCCACTGGCACATGATTTTTTATGTGATTGGTATCATGGGATTTCTTGCTGCATTGCTCGTCTTTTTCATTATTCCCGAGACCCATAAACAAGAAAATCGTATTCCTCTGCGCCTGAATATCATTGCCCGTAACTTTATGACACTTTCTAAACAAAAAGAAGTGTTGGGTTATATGGCGGCGGCATCTTTTGGTTTTGGGGGCTTATTTGCTTTCGTCACTGCTGGTTCGATTGTTTATATCGGTATTTATGGCATTCCAGTCGATCAATTCGGCTATTTCTTTATGATCAATATCGCGATTATGACCGCTGCTTCTTATCTAAATGGAAAATTTGTATTGAAGCTAGGTGCTGAAACCATGTTACGAATTGGTATTGCCGTACAGTTTATTTCAGGAATTTGGTTATTTTTAACCGCACTTTTTGATTTTGGTTTCTGGTCAATGGCAATTGGTGTAGCCTTTTTTGTTGGACAAAATCCATTAATCTCCTCCAATGCTACAGCCTCTATTCTAGAAAAATTCCCAACGATGGCGGGTACCGCAAATTCATTAATGGGAAGTGTTCGTTTTGGTGTTGGTGCTGTGATGGGTTCCCTTGTAGCGAGCTTTAAAATGGAAACAGCAGCCCCAATGCTCTATACGATGACAGCTTGCGTGGTCATTTCCGTCCTCTCTTATTACTTCCTGACTTATCGAAATGAACGATAAAGTGCGGTCAATTTTCAAGTCAATTTAAAACAATAAAGGCGGGATGTCCCGCCTTTTTTATGTCCATCAACATTTATTTCCAAATTCGATGTTCTAATACTCGTTTTTTAATTTCAGGGTAGAGGTCAATTTTGAATTCTGGTTCTTTCCCTTCTTTTAATTGACGTTGATAGTCTTTCATTAACTTCCACACAATCGGGGAAAGTAAAACAATCGCGACTAAGTTAATAATTGCCATCACTGCCATCACGGTATCTGCAAAATTCCACACGACATTGCCTGATTTTACTGAACCGAAATAAACAAAGAATAAGACAGCCAAACGGAACGACCACACAAACCACGGTTTATTTTTTATAAAACGAATATTACTTTCCGCATAAGCATAGTTACCGATAATAGATGAATAAGCAAAAAGCAATAAAATGAAAGCCAAGAAATGCACGCCAAAGTCGCCAACATGATAACGCAATGCATTTTGCGTTAAGGAAATACTTTTCAGTGTTTCACTGCCGTAATTATCTGAAAGCAGGATAATCACTGCCGTACAAGTACATACGATCATGGTATCAACAAACACACCAAGCATTTGCACTAAACCTTGACTAACCGGATGTTTTACATGTGCTGCAGCGGCCGCATTGGGGGCAGATCCCATCCCTGCTTCATTAGAGAATAATCCGCGCTTAATCCCCATCATCATGGCTTTAGAGACTAAAGCACCAAACATTCCACCTGCTGCAGATTGGAAAGTAAAGGCACTTTTATAAATATTGGCGATTACCGTTGGGATCATATCAATATGCATGCCTAAGATAATTACCGCCATAATTAGATAAAAGAGTGCCATCATCGGTACTACGCTACTAGAAATGGTCGCAATACGTTTCACGCCACCGAAAATAATCGCGGCAGTTAAAACAACTAAAACAAGACCAACATATTCACCTTGCCAATTCCAAGCATTTTTAGTTGCTTCTACGATTGAGTTTGCTTGTACTGAATTAAATGCAAAACCAAAGGTAAAAATAAGTGATACAGCAAACGCTACTGCTAAGCAACGTGATTTTAAACCTTGTGTAATGTAGTAAGCAGGGCCACCACGGAAAGAGCCATCTTTATCTTGAATTTTAAATACTTGTGCTAAGGTAGATTCTGCAAAAGCACTCGACATGCCAATAAATGCCGTTACCCACATCCAAAATACGGCACCTTCACCACCAAGCGCAATAGCTGTTGCCACACCACTGATATTACCGACACCAACTCGGCTGGCTAACCCTGTTGCAAATGCCTGGAATGGTGTTAAAGAATTACCTTCTGCCGCACGTCCAAACCACATTTCACGTATACTTGCTGGTAAAAGACGTAGTTGCACCAAACCAGTAGTAATCGTAAAAAATAAACCTACACCTAATAAAATTACAATAGTGATATTCCATAGTGGTTCATCTAAATGTTCAACAACCCATGTCAAACCTTGCTCGATCCAGTTACCAAATTCTGTCAGCATAAAAACCTCGCTTAAAAAAGATCAATATTTTGATTGTAGAGAGATAAAAGAAAAAATCCAGTTTTCTTAAAAAGAAACTGGATTTTTATCCTATAACATAAATTTTATTCAATTTTTTACTATTTTTTTAGATTAAATCTATTCACGTTTTAAAAATAACGCTGCAGCACCACGCACTCCACCAGAATCACCATGTTTTGCTTTTTTGATTGGTGGCACTTTCGCACTACGCATTAAATGAGGTGGCAATGCTTTTGGTAACGCTTCATAGAGATAATCAAAATTCGATAACCCCCCACCTAGCACAATCATATGTGGATCAAACGCAGTGATAATGTTACCGATAGAAATAGCCGCTAACTCCACAAAAATGCGAACAAAATCAACCGCACTTTCTTCTTTCTCATAAAAGCGATCGATAATGTCTTTCGCTGATAATGCCTCGCCTTTTAAGTCGCGGTACAACATTTCAAAACCGCGACCTGAAATATAAGTATCTAAACAGGCATGATTACCACAACCACATTCATAAATAGGTGCTTTATCCCAACCCAATAATTTTAAGGCATGATAATTTAATTGAAGATGACCTAACTCTCCCGCCATTCCAACTTGTCCTGAGTGAATTTTGCCGTTAATCACAAAGCCACCACCAAAACCAGTGCCTAAAATCAGCCCTAATACAGAAGGATATTGGGTATTCTCTTCGTCCCAAGCTTCAGAAAGCGCAAAGCAATTTGCATCATTTTCTGCCCGCACTTCACGATCTAAAACGCGTTCAAGATCGGCTAAAATTGGCTTATTATCTGCAACACGAATATTCGTCACTTCAGCAAGCCCAGTTGTTAAATTAACAAATCCAGGCAAGCCTAAACCTACTGTGCCTTTTTCACCAAAGTGGGCATCCGCACGTTCGACTAAAGTTTTAATCGCCTGTAACCAATCTTGATAATCTGTCTGTGGCGTTGGCACGCGCTCGGTATAAAGTTTTTCTAATTTTTCATTAAAAGCAGCCAATTCAATCTTTGTGCCACCAATATCAATACCGTAATACATATTGTCTCCTTAAAAGAGCGGTCAAATTTGTTGGAATATATAGGCTGTATTTTCCTTGAAATCAAAATGAAAATCCATGATAAAAATCATATTTTCTACAAGCAATAAAAAAGACCGGCTTTATCACTAAAACCGGTCTTTGATTCTATTTATTGTTAAATAAGCCTTTCTTCTGTAAGAAACCAAAAATAATCAAATGAACAATCCACGCCGAAATTATCGCCACAAATAAATCGATAGGATAATGCATTCCAAGGCGCACACGACTAATCAACATTAATACGCCCCAAATTGTCATAGCACCAATAAGTAATTCTGCTTTAAAAGAACGATTGCCTAATAATTGGCTGAATCCGACGGCTAACATAAGCCAAGTAGCGGCAAAAATAGAATGACCAGATGGGAAAGAATAACCCGTTTCATCTTCATAATGGGCTTTTAACCAGGCTGGTGTATCGGCTTGGGTAGAATAAAATTTATCCACTAATTTGGCACGCTCTGAACGATCTTGATGATAAAAAGCATCCGTCGTACTTTCTGTTTTTTCCGCTAAATAGACAGTGAAAGGACGCGGCTCGGCAAAAACCGTTTTTAAACCTGTTTTAATTACTTGTGTGGATAATACGGACAAGCCCATTACAATCACGCCCATAATCCATTGTTTACGATTTTCAAAAAGAAAACGGAAAAGTAAAGCAAACACACCACAGGTAATTAAAGCGTAAGGCACGCTACCGGTTTCGGTTAAAAGATAAAGCCAATAATCCCATTCCATTAATTGGTTGTTTCCATGCCAATGATAAGCAAAACCCCAAACAAAAAATGGTACAAGACAAAGGAATAACGTATATAATGACAGCCTTTTAAACATTGTTGCCTCTTGATAATAAAAATAAAGTGCATATTTTAGCAGAATAAAGTTGAAAAAGGATAAGTTATGTCAAAAATCCAACTGGTTGCTCAAGCCAATTTGCCTACCGAATATGGCATATTTAAAATGGTCGGATTTGAATTTCCCGATACAAAAAAAGAACATGTCGCTTTAGTAATGGGTGATATTTCAAACCAAGATGAGCCTGTGCTTGCCCGCATTCATTCTGAATGCTTAACGGGTGATGCATTACACAGTTTAAAATGTGATTGTGGTTTCCAGCTTGCCGCCGCATTACGTCAAATTAGCGAAGCGGGTCGTGGTGTGTTGATCTATCATCGTGAAGAAGGCCGTGGCATTGGTCTAATTAATAAAATTCGTGCTTATTCATTACAAGATCAAGGCATGGATACTATTGAAGCCAACCTTGCATTAGGTTTTAAAGCCGATGAACGTAACTTTAATGTGTGTGCCGATATGTTTGAATTATTAGGTGTGAAGCAAGTTCGCTTGATGACAAACAACCCGCAAAAAGTAGAAACCATGAAAAAAGCGGGAATTAATATCGTAGAACGTGTGCCATTGAATGTAGGTGAAAACCGTTACAATACGAAATATCTTGATACTAAAGCGAAAAAAATGGGCCATTATATTGTGCATAATAATAATGAAGAACATTTAATGACTTGCCCACATTGCCAAGAAGAAGTGATTTAATAAAAAAGCCATACAACTGTATGGCTTTTCTTTTATCAAAACAATTATTGATTAACGCCCCAATGACGAGTGTCTTTATCAAATTTCATGCCTGAATGAGATCCTTCTGAACCATTAAAATAAACGTCTTTATTTGCGCAAGCTGAAATCACTAATGCACCGATAACAATAAGAATTAATTTTTTCATTGTGTTTACCTTTTTAAAACTAACTTGTCCAAATTGTATCACAACTTTTGTTGGCTTTACCTGCTTAAATTAGTCCTTTTCTTGCAAAATTTATCTTTGACTTCTACAATACCGCCTCATTTTTAACTTGTAGTTCGCAAACCTCCTACATAAAAAAACTAGGTATCCTATGAATATTTCAAATCCTAATCTCAACCGTAAAGCCCTTGTGATCTTCTCTGGTGGACAAGATTCCACAACCTGTTTAATTCAAGCTATTGCCGAATATGGCGTAGAAAATGTGGAAACAGTTACCTTTCAATATGGCCAACGTCACGCTATAGAATTAGAAAAAGCCCGTTGGATCGCCAAAGATCTCGGCGTAAAACAAACGTTGATTGATACGTCTGTCATCAAATCCATTACCCATAATGCCCTAATGGATGCAAATGCAGATATTGAACAAAAAGACGGTGAATTACCGAACACCTTTGTGGATGGCCGCAATGCGCTCTTCTTATTGTATGCCGCGATTTACGCAAAAGGCCAAGATATTAATGACATTATCACGGGCGTATGTGAAACAGATTTCAGTGGCTATCCGGACTGTCGCGATGTATTTATCAAATCCATGAATGTCACCCTTAATTTAGCCATGGATTATCCGTTCAATTTAAAAACACCGTTAATGTATCTTACCAAAGCACAAACTTGGGCATTAGCTGATGAATTAGGTGCGTTAGATTATATTCGCCATCACACTCATACTTGTTACGAAGGTGTTGAAGGTGGCTGCGGGGAATGCCCAAGCTGCAAATTGAGAGATAAAGGCTTGCAGGAATATTTAGCAACAAAAGCAAAAGCTTAGTATCGATATAACTCAATCTATAACAGATTAAATAGATTCAAATGAACCCAAAGTGCGGTCAAAATTCACGTCAAATTTTGACCGCACTTTTACTTGATATAGTATCCTTATCTTTTCTCATCTTTGATTTTATAAACGCGTCATTTTTTGATAAAATCACGCTAATTTTTTTATAAATAAGTAACTAATTTTAAAAATGACTACAAATTATTCCGCTCAAGAAATTACGGTTCTGAAAGATCTCGAACCGGTGCAAATTCGCCCCGGCATGTACACGGACACGACTCGTCCAAATCATCTTGCTCAAGAAGTTATCGATAACAGTGTGGACGAAGCCCTTGCGGGTTTTGCCACCAAAGTTGAAGTAATTTTACATGCTGATCAATCGCTTGAAGTTATTGATAATGGCCGTGGAATGCCGGTAGATATTCACCCAACTGAAGGAGTTTCTGGTGTCGAAGTGATCTTAACTAAACTTCACGCTGGCGGTAAATTCTCGAATAAAAACTATGAATTTGCCGGTGGTTTACACGGGGTGGGAATTTCTGTCGTCAATGCCCTTTCTGAACGCGTTGATATTCAAGTTAAACGTAACGGCGAAGTATATAAAATTGCTTTTGAAAATGGCGTAAAAGTAGAAGAATTAGAAGTCATCGGAACTTGTGGCAGACGTACAACCGGTACCACCGTTCACTTCAAACCAAACCCAAAATATTTTGATAGCAAGAATTTTTCTGTCAGTCGTTTACGCCACTTATTGCGTGCGAAAGCCGTGCTTTGTTCAGGCTTAGAAATTAAATTTGTCGATAAAGTGAATAACACCGAAGATGTGTGGTGCTATCAAGATGGTTTATCCGATTACTTAACCGAAGCAGTGAATGGTTTTGAAACCTTACCTGAAAAACCTTTTGTGGGTGAATTTAAAGGTTCTACTGAAGCGGTAAGCTGGGCATCATTATGGTTGCCGGAAGGTGGTGAGCTTATTGCAGAAAGCTATGTAAACTTGATTCCTACGGTACAAGGCGGAACACACGTAAATGGTCTTCGCCAAGGCTTGCTCAATGCCATGACTGAATATTGCGAATTCCGCAATAAATTACCACGTGGGGTGAAATTAACGGCAGACGACATTTGGGATCGCTGTGCTTATATTCTTTCACTGAAAATGCAGGATGCCCAATTTGCCGGCCAAACGAAAGAACGCTTATCTTCCCGTCAAAGTGCGGTCTTTGTTGCGGGTGTTTTAAAAGATGCCTTCAGTTTATGGTTGAATCAAAATGTACAAGATGCAGATCGCTTAGCTGAAATGGCGATCAGTTCTGCACAACGTCGTCTGAATGCAGCCAAAAAAGTCGTGCGTAAAAAATTAGTGAGTGGTCCTGCTCTACCGGGTAAATTAGCCGATTGTGCATCACAAAATTTAGAAAAAACCGAATTATTTTTAGTAGAGGGTGACTCTGCGGGCGGCTCGGCCAAACAGGCGCGAGATCGTGAATATCAAGCGATCCTACCTTTACGCGGAAAAATCTTAAATACTTGGGAAGTCGCCAGTGATCAAGTGCTTGGCTCAACGGAAATTCATGATATTGCTGTGGCGCTTGGTATCGATCCTGATAATGAAGACTTATCTCAACTTCGTTACGGGAAAGTCTGTATTTTAGCCGATGCGGACTCTGATGGTTTGCATATCGCCACCCTACTCTGTGCCCTCTTTTTACGTCACTTCCCTAAATTGGTTCAAGATGGACACGTTTATGTGGCAATGCCACCACTCTATCGTATCGACTTAGGTAAAGAAGTCTTTTATGCCCTCGATGAAAACGAAAAAGAAGCAATTTTAGAACGCTTAAAAGGTAAAAAAGGCACTTTAAACGTACAACGATTCAAAGGTTTAGGTGAAATGGATCCATCACAATTACGTGAAACCACCATGGATCCGAATACACGCCGTTTAGTTCAATTAACCTATGAGCTAGGCGAAGATCAAGGCGCGGAAACATTAGAATTAATGGATATGTTACTTGCCAAAAAACGAGCGGAAGATCGCAAAAATTGGTTACAAACCAATGGCGACCAAGTGGATTTAGCTGTTTAATTATTTGAGGTCAATCATGAACGAACAACGTCGAGATTTTTTTAAAAACAGTGCACTAGGCCTAGCAACAATTACATTAGGTGCTGGTTTAAGCCTTATTCCTTCTGCTCAAGCAGAAGAAAAAGCCTCAAATACAGCAACCACTGCAGTTGAGAATTTACCAGAGATTGAAGCTGAACTGACGCTTGCGCCCAATGTGCCAAAACCGATTGAGCGTAACTATCCAGCAAAAGTCGTGGTAAAACTGACCGCACTTGAGCAAATTATGGATTTAATGGATGGTGTGCAATTTAAATTTTGGACATTAAATGGGAGCGTGCCTGCGCCGTTTATTCGTGTGCGCGAAGGCGACATGGTGGAAGTGCAACTTTCCAACTCAGCGAGTTCAATGATGCCACACAGTATCGATTTCCATGCTGCAGCCGTACCAATGGGCGGAGCACTCGCAAGTGAAACACCACCAACGCGTACATCAACCTTCCAATTTAGAGCGTTACGTTCGGGAATTTATCTATACCACTGTGGCAGTCAGCCTGTGGATATTCACCTTGCCAAAGGGATGTATGGTTTAGTTTTAGTTGAGCCAAAAGAAGGCTTGCCAAAAGTGGATCGCGAATTTTACATCATGCAAAGTGAATTCTATACCAAAGGTGAATTTGGCGATCCTGGCTTGCAACCATTCAGTATGCAAAAAGCCATTGATGAACGTCCTGAATACGTCCTCTTCAACGGTAAAGTCGGTGCAACTATGGATGAAAATGCCTTAAAAGCAAAAACTGGCGAAACAATTCGCCTATTTGTAGGCAATGCGGGGCCGAATTTATGCTCTTCTTTCCACTTAATCGGTGCGGTATTTGACAATGTGTATGTGGAAGGCGGTACACTTGTTAATCACAACGTCCAAACCACATTGATTCCATCCGGTAGTGCCACTATGGTGGAAACGAGAATTGATGTGCCGGGTACTTATGTCTTTATGGATCATTCCATTTTCCGCGCTGTAAATAAAGGCACAATGGGACATATTGTGGTTGAAGGCGAAAAAAATCCGAATATTTATTCTGGCAAATTAAAAGACGAAGCCTTTAAAGAAGCCAATCCACAAAAACCGCAACCTGTTCCTTACGAAATTGACAGTCATAAAGGAATGGATATGGGACATTCTCATCACGAACACTCTGATGCGAGTTCCGGTGCAACAAGAAAATAGATTAGAAGAATATGAGCAATATTAATTACGAAGGCATCGAGCAGATGCCACTTCGCACCTTTACAGAAAAGGCTTATCTTAATTATTCAATGTACGTCATCATGGATCGTGCATTGCCTTTTATTGGTGATGGCTTAAAGCCTGTCCAACGTCGTATTGTTTATGCGATGTCTGAACTGGGTTTAAATGCTGCAGCGAAATTTAAAAAATCTGCGCGTACCGTCGGTGATGTATTAGGTAAATTCCATCCACATGGTGACTACGCTTGTTATGAAGCCATGGTATTAATGGCTCAGCCCTTTTCTTACCGTTATCCTTTGGTGGATGGCCAAGGAAACTGGGGAGCGCCAGATGATCCTAAATCATTCGCGGCAATGCGTTATACAGAATCTCGTCTGTCCAAAATTTCTGAGATTCTATTAACTGAATTAGGTCAAGGCACTGTTGATTTCCAACCGAACTTTGATGGTACCTTAGAAGAACCTCAATATTTGCCTGCACGTTTGCCTCATATTCTGTTGAACGGCACTACTGGGATTGCCGTCGGGATGGCAACCGATATTCCACCACACAATATTAATGAAGTGGCTGATGCCGCTGTCCTGCTATTAGATAATCCAAAAGCAGGATTAGATGATGTACTTAATATCATTCAAGGCCCAGATTTCCCAACTGAAGCGGAAATTATTTCGCCAAAAGATGATATTCGCAAAATGTACGAAACCGGTCGTGGCTCCATCAAGATGCGTGCAACATGGCATAAAGAAGACGGTGAAATCATCATCAGCGCACTTCCTCATCAATCTTCACCCTCTAAAATCATTGCACAAATTGCTGAGCAAATGACGGCGAAAAAATTGCCTATGGTAGAAGATATTCGTGATGAGGCGGATTATGAAAATCCTGTGCGTATTGTACTTGTACCTCGTTCAAATCGCGTTGACACGGATGCCTTGATGGCGCATTTATTTGCGACGACGGATCTCGAAAAAAGCTATCGTGTGAATATGAATATGATCGGACTTGATCATAAACCAGCTGTGAAAGGTCTACTTCAAGTTCTTACCGAATGGCTGACATTCCGTCGTACAACAGTAACGCGTCGTTTACAACATCGTTTAGATAAAGTACTCGCTCGTTTGCACATTTTAGATGGTTTGATGATTGCCTTCCTCAATATTGATGAAGTGATTGAGATTATTCGTACTGAAGATGAACCAAAACAAGTTTTAATGGCTCGCTTTAACTTAAGTGATGAACAAGCAGAAGCCATTTTAAACTTACGTTTGCGCCATTTAGCCAAATTAGAAGAACATCAATTACAAGCTGAAAAAGATAAACTCGAAGAAGAGCGGTCAAATTTAGAGTTAATTTTAGGATCTGAGCGTCGCTTAAATACCTTGATCAAAAAAGAAATTCAAGAAGATGCGAAAAAATACGCCAGCCCTAGAATGTCTCAATTAGTTGAGCGTGAAGAAGCGAAAGCCATTTCTGAAAGTGAAATGACTCCAGCAGAACCTGTTACCGTCATCTTATCTGAAATGGGCTGGGTACGCTGTGCAAAAGGTCATGACATTGATCCGATAGGATTAAGCTATAAAGCAGGTGATAAATATCTCGCGCACGCTTGCGGTAAAAGCAATCAACCGGTGATTTTTATTGATAGTACTGGTCGTAGCTATGCTTTAGATCCATTAAGCTTACCTTCTGCGCGTTCACAAGGTGAACCGCTCACCGGTAAACTCACATTACCGGCTGGTGCAACCATTGAACAGGTTATTATGGAACCTGAAAAACAAGAATTATTGATGGCATCAGATGCAGGATACGGTTTTATTTGCAAATTTGAAGATTTAATTGCACGTAATAAAGCTGGAAAAGCCTTGATTTCTTTGCCAGAAAATGCGAAAGTCTTGAAACC
This sequence comes from uncultured Haemophilus sp., assembly GCF_905207935.1. Classification (GTDB taxonomy): domain Bacteria; phylum Pseudomonadota; class Gammaproteobacteria; order Enterobacterales; family Pasteurellaceae; genus Haemophilus_D. The sequence goes on along the minus strand of NZ_CAJLNI010000009.1, from coordinate 9,109 downwards.
TGAGAAACTTTCCGAGTCGGCCTCACTTCTTGTGTCCCTCACTTCAGCGGGTCGAATGCTGATTTTTCCGGTACGGGATTTACCGGCATTATCAAAAGGGAAAGGCAACAAAATCATCAGTATTCCAGCAGCGAATGCAAAAGCGCGGTCAGAATTATTGGTGAAATTGTTCTTAATTTCAGAGCAAGCCAGCCTTGAGTTCCATTCCGGTAAACGAAAAATCACATTAAAACCGGAAGATCTGCAAAAATTCCGTGCGGAACGCGGCAGAAAGGGCTCCCAATTACCACGTGGATTACATAGTAATGTTGACATTGTGGTGGTTGAACCTGAACACAACTCATAAGAATTCTCGAAACCAAACTAAATAGGAGGATATTTCGTGAATATTGTTTTTGATACCTATCAAACACTTGCTTTAGCAAGCTTTGTATTATTACTTGGTTATTTTCTAGTAAAACGTATTCGCGTTTTACAAACATTCAATATCCCTGAGCCTGTTGTTGGTGGCTTTATTGTGGCTATTGCATTAACCATTTTATACAAAGTAAACGGCACCTCATTTACCTTTGAGAAAAGCTTACAAACATCTATGATGTTAGTATTCTTCTCCTCTATCGGTTTAAGTGCAAACTTTGCCCGCTTAATTAAAGGCGGAAAACCATTAGTTATCTTCCTATTGGCGGCAGCAATACTCATTGTTTGCCAAAATGTCATCGGTATTTTAGGTACTCAATTATTAGGCATTGATCCTGCTTACGGTTTACTTGCAGGTTCTATTACCTTAACGGGTGGTCATGGTACAGGTGCAGCTTGGGCAGAAACATTCACCAAAGAATTTAACCTACCTGCTGCAACAGAAATCGCTATGGCATGTGCCACATTCGGTTTAGTCTTCGGTGGTATCTTAGGTGGTCCAGTATCTCGTTATTTATTAAATCGTCAAAAACAAGGTGAAAACCCAGAGAATGATGAAGTAGATGACGTACAAGAGGCATTTGAGCACCCGACTTACAAACGTAAAATAAATGCGCGCTCAATCATTGAGACCATCGCAATGCTTTCTTTATGTTTACTCGTCGGTCAATACTTAGATGGCTTAACAAAAGGTACACAAATGCAATTACCAACATTCGTATGGTGTTTGTTTACTGGTGTAATTATTCGTAACAGCTTAACCAATTTATTCAAATTCCAAGTGGCTGATTCAGCGATTGACGTATTAGGTAGTGTAGGTTTATCTATCTTCTTAGCCATCGCCTTAATGTCTCTCAAACTTTGGGAATTGGTAGGTCTTGCAGCAGATGTACTCATTATCTTAGCGGTTCAAGTTGCCTTCATGGCTTTCTTCGCCATCTACGTCACATACCGTATGATGGGTAAAGATTATGATGCGATTGTATTAAGTGCGGGTCACTGTGGTTTCGGTCTCGGTGCAACACCAACAGCCGTTGCTAACATGCAAGCGATTACCAGTCGTTTCGGACCTTCTCACAAAGCGTTCTTAATCGTACCAATGGTAGGGGCGTTCTTTATCGACTTATTAAATAATGGTATTTTAAAAATGTTCTTAAACCTTGTTAAATACCTTCACTAATAAAATATAAAAAGAAAGGCTGACATTTTGTCAGCCTTTTTATTTACTTGCTACTCATCAGTAAGCGTCTTCACCAAATCCATCACAAATTCTAGCCGCTCTTTGTTTTCTGGAAGAGCTTTCACAAACTTAAATTTTAATGGTCCATCAAAGCGATAAACAATTGGATTTTGTTGAATTAATTTGATGAATTTTTCTGGTTCAACTTTTGCTGAAGGTGAGAATTCAATAAAGCCACCTTGAGCCCCTGCATCGATTTTCAGCACTTTTAATGGTTTCACCATTAAACGCATCTCAGCAATTTGTAAAAGATTTTTAGTTGCTTCAGGTAACAGGCCAAAGCGATCAATTAATTCAACTTTTAATTCATCTAACTCTTGCTTACTTTCTGCTGCAGCAATGCGTTTATAGAACGACAAACGCATATTTACATCACCAAGATAGTCATCTGGCAATAAGGCTGGAACACGTAACTCAATTTCAGCTTGCTGATGTGTAATCTCTTCTAATGAAGGTTCTCTTCCCTCTTTTAAGGCTTTAACTGCTGCATCAAGTAATTCCATATAAAGTGAAAAACCGATGCTCTCAATTTGTCCACTTTGCTCATTCCCTAATAATTCACCTGCACCGCGAATTTCTAAATCGTGCGTCGCAAGAATGAAACCTGCACCTAAGTTATCTAAACTTTCTAATGCCTCTAAACGACGTTTCGCATCTTTCGTCATTAATTTCGGTGGCGGTGTAAGCAAATACGCATAAGCTTGGTGGTGAGAACGTCCCACTCGCCCACGCAACTGGTGAAGCTGAGCTAAACCAAAATTATCTGCACGTTCAATAATGATCGTATTTGCCGTTGGTACGTCAATCCCTGTTTCAATAATGGTGGAACAGACTAATACGTTATAACGTTGATGATAAAAATCACTCATCACGCGTTCAAGTTCTCGTTCTCGCATTTGACCATGTCCTATCACAACTCGTGCCTCTGGCACAAGTGCGGTCAGTTTTTCAGCCGTATTTTCAATACTCGCCACATCATTATGCAAATAATAAACTTGCCCACCACGCAAAATCTCACGCAGAATCGCTTCACGAATAATTAAATCATCTTTCTGGCGAACAAACGTTTTGATACTCACTCGGCGAGCAGGCGGTGTCGCAATAATAGAAAGATCGCGAATACCATTCATCGCCATATTCAAAGTACGAGGAATTGGCGTTGCGGTAAGCGTTAAAATATCAATATTCGCTCGAAGTTGTTTAATTTTCTCTTTTTGTCCCACACCAAAGCGATGTTCTTCATCAATGATGAGTAAGCCAAGATCAGAAAACTTCACATCGGATTGAATCAATTTATGGGTTCCAATCAGAATATCAACTTTTCCTTCGGCTAAATTTTCTAAGATTTGTTTTTGCTCTTTGGCTGTTTTAAAGCGAGAAAGCACTTCCACATTAACAGGCAGATTAGCAAAACGATCTTTAAAATTCTCGTAATGCTGCTGAGCTAACAAGGTTGTTGGAACCAATACAGCCACTTGTTTATGATTCATGACCGCCAAAAATGCGGCGCGCATCGCCACTTCAGTTTTCCCAAAGCCCACATCACCACAAACCAAACGATCCATCGCCTTGGGTTGGCACATATCCGAAATGACGGCATTAATCGCCATGGCTTGATCGTGCGTTTCTTCAAAAGGAAAGGTTGCAGCGAATTGCTGGAATTCCTCACGATCATATTTAAACTCAAAGCCTTTTTTCACTTCTCGTTGGGCATATACATCAAGTAATTCAGCGGCCACATCACGAATTTTTTCTGCGGCCTTTTGACGCGTTTTCGCCCAGGATTCATTACCTAATTTATGCAGTGGTGCGGTTTCATCTGAGCCACCGACATAGCGACTAATTAAATGAAGAGAACCAACAGGCACATAAAGTTTGGACTCATTTGCATAATTGATCAGCAAATATTCTGCTTTTAAGCCCCCAGTATCGAGTGTCACTAAGCCACCATAACGCCCAACACCATGATCTAAATGTACAACGGGCTGCCCAATTTTTAATTCAGCCAGATTACGCACTAAGGTATCAGGATTGACCGCCTTACGTTTATCACGCTGACGTTGCTGTACTCGCTCGCCTAAAATTTCATGTTCAGTAATGACGGCGAGTTTAGCCTCATCAAGAATAAAACCTTGCTCAAGACGACTTACCCACAGATTAAACTTGTCTTGATTGGCTTCAGATAAGGTTTTAATTTGTTTTGGTTTAATTTTTAATGGTGAAAGCAAATCCAGTAAAGTTTCACGTCGTCCTTCAGTTTCAACTGAAAATAAAACATTTCCTTTAAAATGCTCAATAAACTGACGAAGTTGGGATAACGGTTCTTTTTGCTGTGATTGAATGGTCACGGCTGGTAATGCGGACACCGATAAATTTTTCTGACGAACAGATGACCGCACTTTTTCTGCTTTAAAATTAATTTTAGGATAATTTTTTAATGCATGATTTACCGCATCAATGCTTAGCCACAAACGTTCTGGCGGCAAAAGAGGGCGCATTGGATCGACTTTTCGATGCTCATAACGCTGTTTTGCATCAAGATAAAAACGTTCTCCTTGTGCTTGATTTGTTTCCATATCCACAAACAACGTTTTTTCTGGCAAGTAATCAAACAACGTTGCCATTTCATCAAAGAATAACGGCTGCCAATATTCAATCCCTGAAATTAATGTACCTTTACTGATTTGCTGATAAATATGTTCTGGATCGCGACGAATTTCTCCAAAGGTTTCTCTAAATTGTGTACGGAAAAATTCAATGCCTTTCTCATCTGTTGGAAATTCGTGTGCAGGTAATAAATTAATAGATTGAATTTCATCTAACGTTCGCTGCGTATCGACATCAAAAGTACGAATCGAATCAATTTCATCATCAAAAAAATCTAAGCGAAATGGAACCGCACTTCCCATTGGGAAAAGATCTAAAAGTGAGCCGCGCACAGCATATTCGCCATGTTCTAGCACCTGCTCTACGGAACGATATCCTGCTGACTCTAATTGTAATCGCAATTTTTCAATGACAAGGCGGTCACCTTTTTTAATCAGAAGGACATTGTGCTGTAGATATTTCGGCGGGCATACACGTTGCATTAATGTGCTAATCGGTAAAACAAAGATACCTTTTTTAGTATTTTGCAAATGAAATAGCGCACTTAAACGAGAAGAAATAATTTCTTGATGAGGAGAAAAAGAATCATAAGGCAACGTTTCCCAATCAGGAAAAAACTGAACGGGCTGAGAAGTTAAATCCGGTAAAACTTGTGATAAACGAACCGCACTTTTGGTATCCGGTGTCACAACCACAGTCAATCCATCGTATTGCTCTGCAATTTCACTAACAGCAAGTGCATCTGCACTCGCCAATACATTGCCAAAAATTTTATGATCATTGGGCAGAGTCGGAATATCAAAATTAAAATAGGTTGTTTTCATAAGTGCGGTCAATTTTTATCTCATTTTTGCATGAACAGCTTGTTAGTTTAGCAAATTCACTCTAGTTTTCAATATTTATCTGTATAAAAAAACAGGGTTTAGTTAACCCTGTTTTCTTTTATTTTTTAAGTGGTTCTAGTGGTTTCTCTTTTTTTACCTTACCATCATCATCAAATTCAATGCGTGGCATACAACCTCGACAGCTACCTTTATCTAAACCAAGCTCACTGCAAAATTTATTATATTCATCTACCGCTTTACGGAACCAACCTTTTTTTTCCTGTTCGCTCATCTTGCCTCCTTTTTTAATTTTTGTGCAATTTCCGAACGTAATAATTTTAACCCATTTTTCTTATTATAGGGTATCTGTTTTTTGATGAAATAATCTCTCATTAAAGGGCAATCTTTTTCATCTAAATTCATTAAAAATCGACGAATTGCCGGCAAAGCGGAAGCTAAAGTGCGGTGAAAATAAGCAAAATTTTTTAAACTTAACCAATCTTCGTCAATCAATTCCCAATCAACTGGTGTGGTATTAAATTCCTGAGCGAGGGGATGGAAAGACAAAGGCATATTCCGTTGAAAAGATTGCGTTGCTTCTTTTTCTAATTCAATCCCTTCTGCAGAAAGCCCTTTTAGAGCGATAGCTGAATAACAGCCACTACTTGCCTCTAAATGCTCACCTAAATGAACAAGAGAAAAACCACATTTCTGCCAAAATTGAGCCAGTTCTTTGGTATAACCAAAACTCACTGATAAATAAGCCAAATTGGCATTTTGTTTAATATATTCAATGAGTTGTGTACCTATGCCATGCTGCTGCCACATAGGCTGAACCGCAATTCTCGAAATACGTAAAGAATGCAATTCACAAGCCTTTTGTTGTTGAGCATGAAAACAAAGTGCTTGCGGGACAAGATTACCTTTAGGACGTCTAATGCCCAGATTAATGGCCTCTATAAGCGATGAATCTTCAATCCCGCCTTCTTTTAATGCCCAAACTGCACCTAGTAAATTTCGCTCATTTTCAGCGGTAAAAAAACACTGTGAATTGGCATCAAACAATCGCCGTAGATCTAAGGGTGATGTACGATAATGAGCTAATGTCATCAATCCATAGAATTGAGGCAATGAAGAAAGTATTTCCTCTTGTGATCGTTCAGTAATTTGGCATACTTTGCTTTTATCGTATGGCGTTTGTTTAAAGTCATCCTCTACATTTAATAATAAAAGCTCATCAATAAACGCCTCTAAAACATCATCTTTAGACCAACGTAGCGGTTCAATAAGCTCAAAGTCAGAAAAAGTGCGGTTAATTTTTTGCTTAAATTTAAGCTCAAAGCCTCGCCCGGTTCCCTCATAACTATGGATGGTAGTCGTAAATAAAATATGCTTAAAATGATGGGAGAAAGCGCTCAGTTGAGCAATCGGCAGCATTGCCGCCTCATCAACAAAAAGCCAAGCATTTTCAGAAAGAGAAGGATCATTTTGCAAAGCAAGGAAAAGCTCATCTGGTGAAATAAAGATAATCTCTTTTTGTGAAAATTCAGCCAAAATTTTAACCGCACTTTTATTCGGTGCTGTGAGGTAAATTTTAGTATTCAATTGATTCGCTAATAAGCCTGCTAGAGCTGATTTCCCTCTTCCTCGCTTGGCTGTAAGAAAGTAAAGTTCAGATTCTTTTTGTAAGATTTGCTCAATGATTTTCTGCTGATCTAAGGTCGCATTGTGGTTTACAAATAACTGCTGAAAAGTGCGGTCAAATTTTAAATCATTTTGATGATAAAGGACGGGAAAACCATATTTATGAATACAATGCTTAAAATATGTCATAAATCTTGGCGTAGCAATTGCCTCAATCGAACCTGACCAACGAAAACTATCTTCATCTATTTGAGAATGAAGTTTCTCCCAATTTGATAGCAAGATAATTAAGGCACCATTCATTTTCAATGTACCGGCCGCAATAGCGAGTGCCTCTAAATGGATGCCTTTCCGTGCATCAAACAAGATCGTTTCAAACTCTTGCCCAAGAAGATTTTGAATTTTAGAAAACTCATTAATGATCAAGGTATTTGCCGGCAAATTAGACGGCATATTCTCACTGACTAAAATTTGAAAATGACGTGTCATGAATTACTTTTCTAAATACGCTTCTAATTCAGCTAAATTTTGAGACCATTCATTACTGAGTTGCTTTATCCATGAAGCAATATCGGATGTCCAATTTGGTAATGAGATATCTTGAGCCTGTTTTGCGATATTTTGAACATTAACAAGTCCTACTGATGCAGCTGCACCTTTAATTTTATGTGCGACATCTGACACCGTTTGTTGCATATCTGAGTTTGCAAGATAATCGTCATACGCTGTTTCTAATTCATCTAAATAAATCGGCATCCATTGTTTGAATAATTCTACATTAGCTTTAGCTTGTGATTTTCCAATTAACTCAATAAGTGAAATATTGATGCCTTCCTGAACTTGAGGGATCTCTTCTTCATCAGAGGTAGTCTCGATGTCATCCCCTAAAAAGGTTTTAAAGCACTGACGCAATTCTGTCAAAGAAAGAGGTTTACGTAGCACACCATCCATACCCTGATTTTGATATTCTTCTTCACTGTGCATCACATTTGCCGTAAAAGCAATTAAAGGTGGGAGAAAATCATAAATCCCTTCTTCGTAGTTTTTACGTAGATAGTATGCAATATCAAAGCCTGACATATCTGGTAACTTAATATCAAGAAAAACAATATCATAAGTATTTTTCTCAAATAATCGGATCGCCTGTTCACCATTCATGGCAACATCAACATAATGCCCCTGCTTTTCAAGGATACTTTTGGCCACAACCACATTCAATTCAACATCTTCAACTAATAAAATAGAAAGATGCTGCATGGCTGTTTCAGCATTCATATCATTAGCTTGAGCTTTATCCGCAATAATCGTTAAATAAAAAGTAGAACCTTTATCCAACTCACTTTCAACGGTTAAATCCCCCTGCATTAACTGCGCAAGATTTTTAGAAATTGCAAGACCGATGCCACTTCCTGCTGAACGATGAATATTATCTTTGACCTGATAATACATGGTAAAAATCTTATCTAATTCGCAAGGTGCAATTCCTGCCCCCGTATCAGTAACACTAAATTGATACTGATTATCTTGCATTTTCTGCACCCTTAAAATAACGTCACCTTTGTCTGTGAATTTGACGGCATTACTAATTAAATTCCAAAGAATTTGGCTAAGGCGAGCACGATCGAGATAAAGCCAATTAGGTAAATTATCATCCAGCTTTAAAGAGAATTTTAGCCCCTTTTGTTCTGCCATCAAGGTGCCAAAATTATAGAAATCATTAAGTAGTGAATGGAAATCGCAAGGCTGAATATTTAATTCAATACGCTTAGAATCGATCTTATCTAAATCAATAATATCGCTAAAAATATGACCTAAACTGACCGCACTTAGATTAATTGTATTGAGATAATTTTGTTGTTGTTCTGTTAATTTATCATCCAATAGAATTCGACTAAGACCAATGATCCCATTTAAAGGCGTACGTAACTCATGGCTAATTGTTGCCAGTAAGGTACTTTTATCACGACTATTTTTTTCTAATCGAGCAAGTGTTTTAGAGAGCTCTAGACGGGAACGTTCTAGTCGTTCAACAAGTAGTGTAAAAAAATAAATAACAAAAGGCGCAGTAAATAAACCAAAAGTGATTGAGCGAGCAATGTCACTCCAGTGAATACCATCACTAAGAAGCGTACTTAATAAGATTTGTATACAGATAGCTAAAATCGCAAGAATAGCGATACCAAGTAAAGAGAAACGAACTCGACCTAATCGAATAACCCAGTCAACATAGCGTTGTGCAAAATATCTAAAGTTTTTCATTGTTTATATTGAGAAATAAAAATTGAGATCATTCTATATAATTTTTAATAAAAATCCATAAACAAAACCCCAAGCCATTCAGCTCGGGGTTCACATTCACTACCTGGCGGTGTCCTAC
>NZ_CAJLNI010000008.1 GCF_905207935.1 uncultured Haemophilus sp. | reverse complement strand
CTGAAGGTCTTGCATTAAAACGTTACTTACTCAAATTACATGAAAAAGAAATCACACGTACGAATCGTATGCAATTAGATCCAAATGCAAAACCGATTTTACAAGTGAAAAACTTATCAATCCGTTTCCCGAATCGTTATGGTGAAATTCCATTAGTGGATAACATCAGCTTTACCGTAAATGAAGGCGAAACCATGGGGTTAGTAGGTGAGTCTGGTTGTGGTAAATCCATTACAGCATTCTCTATCATGGGCTTATTACCAAAAACAGCAAAAATCACTGGGGAAGTGCTTTTCACCGACCGTAGCGGTAAACAACACAGCTTGCTTAACGCTAACAATCTAAGTGAATTGCGTGGTTCTGAAATTGCGATGATTTACCAAGACTCTTTAAGTGCATTAAACCCTTCAATGCGTATCAAAGATCAAATGGCACAGCTCATTAAACGTGGCAGCCACCATACCGCAGAAAAACTGTTGGAATGGGTACACCTTGATCCTGAAAAAGTGTTGAATCGTTATCCACACGAACTTTCTGGTGGTCAACGTCAACGTGTGGTGATTGCTATGGCATTAACTCGTGAGCCGAAATTATTAATCGCAGATGAGCCAACAACTGCATTAGACGTAACCGTTCAAGCAGAAGTAGTGAAATTACTGAATGAATTACGTGAAAAACTGGGTTTCGCGATGGTGTTTGTTAGCCACGATTTAGCATTAGTTGCTCAATTAGCTCACCACATTACCGTAATGTATGCAGGACAAGTGGTCGAAATGGCGCCAACATCCTTATTGCTTGCTAATCCAACACACGAATATACCCGTGGCTTATTGGGCTCTGTACTTTCAACCGAAGTCCGTGCGAAACGTTTATATCAAATTCCGGGCAGCGTACCATCACCTTACGATTTTGCTGTGGGTGACCGTTTTGCAAGCCGTTCATTACGACCAGATGCAAATCCGGATCAAAAATTGATATTAACCGCCGTGGAAGGCGAGCCGTCTCACTTGTGGGCTTCTCATTTAGCTGAGCCTGTAACGGAAGCGAAAGGAGCATAATATGAGCAGTAGTATTAAAGTCATTAAAGAACAAAACATCATCGATTTAGAAAATATCGTGGTGCAATTTCCTTCTCGCGACGGTTCATTGTTTGGACGTAAAAAATTCACAGCAGTAAACAATGTGAGTCTTGGCATTAAAGCGGGGGAAACCATTGGTTTAGTTGGGGAGTCTGGCTGCGGGAAATCTACCTTAGCCAATGTGATTATTGGCCTTCTTAAACCAACATCAGGTTTAGTGAAATTCAACGGTTTACAAATGCAATATGGCAGCTCAGAAGCGAGAAAACAATTCGGTCGCCAAGTGTCGGTCATTTTCCAAGACCCGGCAACAGCACTGAATCCTCGTATGAAAGTGTTGGATATTTTGCGTGACCCAATGGATATTCACAATGTGTTACAACCTCATGAACGGGAAAAACGTGTGTATGACTTGCTTTCTCGCGTCGGTTTACCACGTTCTGCAGCACAAGTTGAGCCAACTCGTTTATCGGGTGGGCAAAAACAACGTGTGGCGATTGCACGTGCTTTAGCACTAAATCCAAAACTGATTGTTGCGGATGAGCCGACTTCTGCGTTAGACGTATCCGTTCGTGCTCAGGTATTAAACTTATTGGCAGATTTGAAAAAAGAACTCAATCTTGCCATGGTGTTTATCTCTCACGATATCCAAACCGTACGCCAAGTATCTGATCGCATTGTTGTGATGTACGGCGGTCAAATTTTGGAAACGGGTAGCACCGAAGATATTTTCAATCACCCAACAGTGGATTACACCCGAAAATTACTTGGTGTTGCCCCGTCCTTGTTGTAAACAGATAAAATAAAACATCTTAATTTATAACCGCACTTTTAAAGTGCGGTTATTTGTTTGATCATTTTTTTGTTTTAAAGTGTTGATAAATTCTTAGAAAAATATTCCGAAAGTCTTTTAGAGTTTAGGTTTTTTATCAAATAGCGTAGAATGGGCATATAAAAATAAGGAGATTTAATATGCAACAAAAAATTCAACAAGCATTAGCCGATTCGCCACTTTCAAATGCAATTCTTTCTGCGTTAGAAGAACAAGAATGGAAAGGTTTTTTACCAGCTGAAAAAGTGCGGTCAATTTGTGATGAATTTAAGCTTACGCCTGTTCAACTAGGTTTGGCACTTTTGCCCGTAGCAGCTTGTTATAGCCATACGCCTATTTCAGAATTTCATGTTGGCGCGATTGCGATTGGTGAAAGTGGTGATTTTTACTTTGGTGCGAATCAAGAGTTTCAGGGTGGCAGCATGGCTCAAACCATCCATGCTGAACAAAGTGCGATTAGCCATGCATGGTTACGTAATGAGCCTCGCATCACGGATATCGTGGTGAATTACACGCCTTGTGGTCACTGTCGTCAATTTATGAATGAGCTTTATCAAGCGGAAGATTTAAAGATTCATTTGCCACACAGCCAAAATAATCCACTTCCTCAATATTTACCCGATAGCTTTGGCCCGAAAGATTTAGGCGTTGATTTGCTTCTATTAAACAAAGAAGAACAAGGTTTCACTTTGACGACGGAAGATGAAGTGGCAAATAAAGCCATTTTAGGGGCAAACCGAGCACATTCACCTTATTCTAAAAGCCCTCATGGTGTAGGCATTTTATTTAAAAATGGTGAAATGATTTGTGGTCGATATGCAGAAAATGCAGCATTTAACCCAAGCTTACCCGCTATGCAAACAGCGATTAATTTTGCTTACTTAAATCAATTGGATGTATCAAAAATTGAGCGAGTGGTATTTGCAGAGAAACCGTTGCGTTTAAGTCACCGCAAAATGGCAGAGCAGTTATTGAAGAGCCTTTGCAAGGTTAAAATGGAATATATTAGCCTGTAAAGTGCGGTCAAAAATGAATTAGTTTTTTAACTAAAAGAAAAGGCGAACAGAGATAATCTCTCATGTTCGCCTTTCTTTTTACTGATTTTATGCTAATTCAGCACGTAATTTTTTCGTGACATCAACCATCACTTTTAACGCGGCAATTGTTTCAGGCCAACCGCGCGTTTTCAAACCACAGTCTGGGTTTACCCATAAACGTTCTTTCGGCACCACTTGTAATGCTTTGCGAAGAAGATGTTCAATTTCTTCTGCTGCAGGTACGCGTGGACTATGAATATCATATACGCCAGGACCAATATCATTCGGGTATTTGAAATCACCAAATGCGGTGAGTAATTCCATGTCAGAACGCGAGGTTTCGATAGTAATGACATCGGCATCTAAGGCTGCAATAGCCGGTAGAATGTCGTTAAATTCGGAATAACACATGTGCGTATGAATTTGGGTATCATCTTGGCAACCCATTGAGCTTAAACGGAAGGCTTCGCCCGCCCATTTCAAATAAGCATCCCAATCTGCACGTTTTAACGGTAAACCTTCACGAATAGCCGGCTCATCAATTTGAATCACTTTGATGCCTGCCTTTTCTAAATCTAATACTTCATCAGAAAGCGCTACCGCAATTTGTTTACAAACTGTTTCACGAGAAATATCGTTACGCACGAAAGACCATTGTAAGATCGTGACTGGACCAGTCAGCATGCCTTTCATCACTTTATTGGTAAGGCTTTGGGCATATTGTGACCAACGTACCGTCATGGGTTCTGGACGAGTAACATCACCGTAAATCACAGGCGGTTTTACGCAACGAGAACCATAACTTTGTACCCAACCAAATTTGGTGAAAGCAAAACCATCGAGTAGTTCGCCGAAATATTCCACCATGTCGTTACGTTCTGCTTCGCCATGTACCAATACATCTAAATCTAATTTTTCTTGCTCACGTACAACAAATTCAATTTCTTTTTTCATTGCAGTTTCGTAATCAGCTAAGCTGAGTTCGCCTTTTTTGAAGGCAGCACGCGCATGACGAATGGCTGTCGTTTGTGGGAAAGAACCAATATTCGTAGTTGGCAGAAGTGGTAAATTTAACCACGCATTTTGTAATTTAATGCGTTCCGCAAATGGCGATTTACGTTGGTCGGCATTTTCCGGTAAGTTTGCTAAACGTTCTGCCACACAAGTGCGGTGAATTTCACGCGAGTTTTTACGTGCATCCGCAGCTACTTGAGAAGCCTCTAATTCGGCTTGAACGGCTTCATGACCTTGTTCTAGTGCGGTCTTAATAATGCGTAATTCTTGAATTTTTTGTAACGTGAAAGCCAACCATTGATAAAGCTCAGGCTTATTTGCTTGGAGTTGCGTTTCAACTTCTAAATCATAAGGTGTATGGAGGAGAGAGCAGCTTGGCGCAATCCACAAACGATCACCTAATTTCGCTTTTAATGGTTCAACCACATCTAACACTTGATTCAAGTTTGCACGCCAAATATTACGGCCATCAATGATGCCTACAGATAAGATTTTGTCATAATCCGCAAAGGCAGCAAGTTGTTCTGGTGCACGCACTAAATCAATATGTAAACCTGCTACAGGTAAGGCTTTTAACAAATCAGCGTGTTCTGCCACAGAACCGAAATAAGTCGCAAGCAATAATTTCGCTTTCACTTGTTCAGCAAAAGTGGCGTAAACCGCTTTATAAGCGGCAATCCATTCTGCCGGTAAATCTAAGGTGAGAGCGGGTTCATCAATTTGAATGTATTCCACACCTTCTGTAGCTAATGCATTTAAGATTTCAACATAAACCGGCACGAGTTGTGCTAATAAATCAAAGCGATTAAATGTCGCACCTTTTTCTTTACCTAACCAAAGGAAGGTGAGTGGACCAACGATTGTTGGTTTCACTTGATATCCAAGCGCTTTAGCTTCACGAATTTGTGTCACATAATGTGTTGGATTTGCTTTAAATTGTGTTTCTTTATGGAATTCGGGTACGAGATAATGGTAGTTGGTATCGAACCATTTTGTCATTTCAATCGCAAATTGGGTTTTATTACCACGCGCTAATTGGAAATATTGATCGAGTGTTAAATTTTGGCTATCGAAACCAAAGCGAGCAGGAATTGCACCTGTTGCTACTTGTAAATCTAAAATGTGATCGTAAAGTGTGAAATCAGCCACCGCGACAAAATCAGCATTTGCCTTGGCTTGGTGTTGCCAGTTTAGTTCACGTAATCTTTTTGCAATATCTAATAAATCCGCTTCCGCAATTTCGCCACGCCAGTAACGCTCTTGAGCAAATTTAAGTTCACGCTTTGCGCCTACGCGCGGAAATCCTGCTAAATGAAATGTTGTCATAATTAATCCTTCTATTGTTTTGTTTGGTTTAGACGTCTAAACGTCTGTTCAAATATAGAATGCAATAGAATTTTAAATTACACAACTTCATAATTTTCAGGTTTTAAATGAATTAAATTAATAAATAAAAAGACCGCACTTTAAGATTTCTAAAAAGTGCGGTCTTTTTTGTATGAGGTTTTATAGTGTTATAAGGCGGTAACGAAAGTAATCAAGCCAAGTACGACACCAGGCGCATTTGCTAATGAAATAGGCAGATCGCGTTTTTCTTTCAACAAGCCATAAGCTACCCATAAACTACAGTTGATTGTCGTAGCAAAAGGCTGTAACCAGCCACCTTTTTGACCAGATAAATTTAGACCAATTTGTTGCAAGTAAGAAACATACATACAAACTGAAGTAAATGTTGCGATATAGCCTAAAATGGTAATAAAACGTTGATTTGTCATTTTCTCTCCTAAGTTTAACAGAATAATCCGGAATTAGATTATTAACTAAAAATTGATAATATGTATAAATTATACACAATAATTAAATAAAAGTCAATAAATGACAAGATAAAGCAAAGATTGTTTCATTTTAGTTAAGGATAAAATGCATTTTATTAAGAGGGAAATAAAGAGATTAGAGAAAAAAAAGACAAAAAAATAACCGCACTTTATCGAGTGCGGTTATATAGATTCTGAATAGTTTAATTAAGAGTGTTCAACACCAACCATTACAGAGGTCGCTTTGATAATCGCATATGCTTCTTTGCCAACTGCTAAACCTAATTCTTTTACTGCATCGATAGAGATGGTAGAAGAAATTACGTTACCGTTACCGATATCAATGTGTACGATTGCGTTCACAGAGCCAGTTTCGATTGATTTTACAGTACCTTTAAGTTGATTTCTTGCGCTAATTTTCATAAAGCATCTCCTTATGTTGAGTTTAAGTTAATAAAGGACGCCTATTATATAGGCAAATTCTTCAAATGCAAATACTACTTAAGAGGTGATAATCCTTTCAAAATTTGCTCGGCATTTTCTTTACTTAACTCATAACCGTAATATTTTTTATAGAAGGCTTGTGTTTTTTCCACCATATTTAAATCTTTAAATTGCTCAGGATGGAAAAGTTGAGCCGCCCAAAGAATTTGTAACGCTTCTTCTGCACTGTAGCGATCCCATGGGAATGTGCCAGTAGGGTTAGCATAAATACGATTATTTTTGACCGCACTTATTGATTGCCATGCTGGATCAGCTTTAATTTTCTCGATTGCCGCTTGTGCTTTATTGCCGCTGCTGCCGATAATAATGACATCAGGATTCGCTTGAATAATGCTTTCTACGGTGACGGTCACCATATTGGCTTCATCGGGTAATACACTTTTACCGCCAGCTAATTTAATCCATTCACCAATCATTGATTTTCCGCCGTCAATCATAAACAAATCAGAGCCTTTAGTGATATGTAACACGGTTGGGCGTTGTTCATCTTTTAAGCCTTTAAGACGGCTTTCTACAAATTGAATGTTGCCTTCTAATTCTTTGATATAGCTTTCTGCGATTTCAGGAGCTTTATCACCTAAAACATCAGCGGTAATACGCACGGTTTTCTTCAAACCATCAAAATCTTGAAAACTCACTCGTACACCTTTTAAGCCTGCTTGTTCCACTTCAGTTAACATGGATTTTTTCGAGAGCAATACTGCATCTGGTTTATGACTTAACAGTTCTTCTGTTTGAATGGTTTCACCGTTAGTTAATACCGGTACGTTTTTGATATTTGGATACACTTCGCTATACCAAGGATTGGCCGCGATAGATGTGGTCGTGCCAACCAGTTTATTCGCACCGCCTAGTAGCAAAACGATTTGGTTATTCGCATGCCAAAGATCGGCGACACGTTGTACGTTATCCGGTAATTCAATTTTATTACCTTCAACATCCGTCACGATTTTTGCTTGCAAAGGCAGAGCAAAACAAGCTGCTAGGGAGAGGGCAATTAAGCCTTTTTTCAGAGAGTGTTTCAACATATGAATTTCCTTCTAGTGGGTTTATAAATGAGTTATCGCACAAATTTGGCGTTGTAGTGCAGGTACATCAACTAAGCGCAAATCTGTTTGATAAAGTGCTTTCAAGTTGGCTTCGGTAATGATTTCCGGTGCCAAACCTGTTTGTAACTTGCCATGCTCATTTAAGATACTTACGCGGCTGTGGGGCAGTGCACTGTGTAACAACATGGGATGATCGGGATTGTGTGTTGTCATGATAATGGTAAAGCCTTGTAGTGAGAGTTCTTTTATTAGGCTTAAGGTTTTAAACACATTGCCGTAATCTAATGCCGAAGTAGGTTCATCAAACAAAATCAGTTGAGGTTGTTGCACCAAAATACGCGCAAGATTGACTAATTGCTTTTCACCGCCACTCATTTGCATATAAATTCTGTCAGCAAAATGACTGATGCCGAGTTTATTTAAAGCTTCATCAACTAATGCAAAATCAGCTTCACTTGGCTTATCAAAAACACCTAAATGCGCAGCACGACCGAGTACTACATAATCACGCACGCGATATTGATAGGTTTGTGGGCTGTGTTGCGAGACATAAGCAATTTTCTGAGCAATTTGCTTACTGCTCATTTCGCTTAATTTGCAATTATCTAGCAAAATCTGACCGCTCTTTGGTTTTAAAAGCCCCGCGATACAGTTTAATAACGTGGATTTACCACGCCCATTTGCCCCAAGAATAGTCAGTAATTCGCCTTTTTGTAAGGTTAAATCAATGCCATTGAGTAGAGAATGTTCAACATTGTGCCAGTAATACAGATTATCAATTTTCAGCATTAGTCCACCACCTTTTGTTTAATCAGAACCCAAGCAAAGAATGGCGCACCGATAAAACCGGTGAGAATGCCGAGTGGAATTTCTTGAATGTATAAATTGCGGGCGAGAGTGTCGATAACGAGCAAGAAAATCGCGCCGATAAGTCCGGCTAGCGGTAAACTTTTGACATTGTTATCACCAATGAAAAGACGCGCTAAATGCGGAATCACTAAACCAAGCCAACCAATTGTCCCGCTTAAGCAAACCGATGAAGCCGTCAGCAACGTGGCACAAACTACCATTAAACCTCGTTCTAATCGGATATTGGCTCCGATTAATTTAGCCTCACGATCACCTAATGAAAGCACATTGATACGCCAACGCATTAAAAATAAGCCAAGGGTAGTGAGCAAAATGATTGGTGAAAGGATGAGCAAGTTGTCGTAGTTAGATTTGGTTAGACTACCTAACTGCCAATAAACAATGTCAGCCAACTGGGTTTCGGGATCGGCGAGGTATTTCAAGAGGCCTAATGTCGCCATCATAAAACCTGAAACGATAATGCCAGAAAGCACTAAAACAATGGTGGAGTCGCGTTGAATTAAACGTGGTAAATTCATGGTGAGCAAGACGGCAATCAAACCACCGACAAAGGCAAAGGCTTGAATACCCAGCATGCCCGAACCGATTAAAATCGCTAATGCAGCCCCAACACAAGCGCCATTAGATACCCCTAAAATATCAGGTGAAACCAAAGGATTGCGGAAAATACCTTGATACACCACACCCGCAATAGCTAATGAAGCACCAACAAGTATGGCAGCAATCACACGAGGCAAGCGAAGATTAAAAATAATGTTGTTTTGCACATCATTGACATTATTACCAATAAGACTTTGTACAACATTCTCAAGCGGAATCGCAAAGCGTCCCCAAGAGAGCGAGAATAAAACCAACCCGATAAGCAGGCAAAGTAAAAGGGGAAAGGTAAGGGAAGATTTGTTCATATACTTAAAATTCGTTGTTTTCATAAGTATATAACGATTATATTTTTTTGTATATAGCGAAATTTGAGTAAAAAAATAACCGCACTTTATCGCGCGGTTACATTATTCTATAAGCATTTAGCCGGTTTTGGCAGACCAGCCAATTTAGTTGCTTGCTTAGCTGGTCCGTCAGGGAAGAGTCGTTGCAAATAGCGGCTATTACCTTTATCGGCACCTAATTTTTCTGACATGGCTTTTACCAGCATTCGAATCGCAGGGGAGGTGTTATATTCTTGATAGAAATCACGCACAAAATAAATCACTTCCCAGTGAGCGTCGGTCAGTTCTACACCTTCTAGCTGAGCAATGTGTTTTGCTACATTCTCATTCCAATCAGCAATATTAAGTAAATAGCCAAAGGCGTCGGTTTCGATTTGTTTTCCTTGTACGGTAATCATATTAATTCACTTCTTTAAAGCTGATCATTTCATTATCGGAATAATCAGATGCATCTTCATCATCAAATTTCATTGGTTCGATATGCTCTTCATCAAATGCGGTATCTCCTTCAATACCATCAAGTGATTGGCCATGTTTAATTCCTTTGAAATCAAAGAGTTTTGGGTCACACATGTGTGACAACGTAATGTTTTGCATCGCACTAAACATGGTTTCTAAGCGTCCAGGATATTGACGGTCCCAAGTATTCAGCATTTCTTTTACTACTTGACGTTGTAAATTAGGTTGAGAACCACATAAATTACAAGGAATAATTGGGAATTCTTTGGCTACGGCATATTTTTCAATATCTTTTTCTTTACAATAAGCCAATGGACGAATCACGATTTGCTTGCCGTCATCTGAAATTAATTTCGGTGGCATCGATTTTAATTTTCCACCGTAGAACATATTCAGAAACAGGGTAGCCAGCATATCATCACGATGGTGTCCAAGTGCAATTTTTGTTGCGCCAAGTTCAGTTGCTGTACGGTATAAAATACCACGGCGTAGGCGAGAGCAGAGAGAGCACGTTGTTTTGCCTTCTGGAATTTTCTCTTTTACGATGCCATAAGTATTTTCTTCAACGATTTTATAATCCACACCAATACTTTGCAGATATTCAGGTAAAACATGCTCAGGAAAACCAGGCTGTTTTTGGTCTAAATTGACGGCAACAATATCAAATTTAATCGGTGCACTTTGTTGTAAATTCAACAAAATATCGAGAAGCGTATAGCTGTCTTTACCACCAGAAAGACAAACCATCACTTTATCACCATCTTCAATCATGCCAAAATCAGCAATTGCGTTGCCTACATTACGGCGAAGACGTTTTTGCAGTTTATTGAAATTATAAGTTTGTTTTTTATCTTGGTTTTGTTCTGTCATATTGATTACTTTAGCTAATAAAAAAGCCCTGAATCAACTTCAGAGCTTATAAATTCTGTGGTGCCTAGGGTCAGTTTCTTTCTACATTGATTTTGAAAGAGATTTTTGACTTTTGGCGTAATTTTGGCGTAGTTGCTCTAAAACGGATTGAATAAAATATCCTTGTTTTGAGCATTATATCATAGAAGTGAATTGTGCCAATGGTGGGAAATTTGAAAGGTTATTTAATTCGCTTGGCGTTAATTCTACACCAGCGAATAACTTCACCAGCTATCCATCTTGGGTGCGATTTTTCTTTTAATCTTACACCTTTTGGAAAGTTAAGCTGTTTTACGATAACGTTCGCAGTGTGTTGATATGGATAACCAACGAGAGCAGCAATATAATCAAGAGGGATTAAGTTCTGACTTTTCTCGGTGAAAGCCGATACTGCCATATGGGAGTGATAGTGAGACTCAGAAGCAGGTAACAATTGAACTATTTCTGCATATTTTTCAATAGGTTTTTGGTACAGTTTATTAAACATATCTGGATACATGGAAACATTTTGCCAGATAGTTTTTAAATGTTGTTGGCGAAAAGGTGTGTCTAGCAATTTTTTCGCAGATTGTGGCAAAAATCATCCATCAGCAGAAATAGATTCATTTGTGAAGTAGGTAAACTATTTTGTGCTGGAGCAGTATTTTTAAAAGCATTAAGAAATTTTTTGAACATATACAAGCCATTGTGACATCTTTGATAATGAGCATTAATAGTAAGTTTTTGAAATCATCGAAAGTATAAAGTTAATGTAAACCCAATATGATTTATTTATACTATCTCGTAGCCAATGTCTCATCAGTAATAAGGAGAAAATATGATGTTCCGCACGAATGCAAAAATGATTTCAGCAACCGCATCAATAGAAGGAATCCTGCGTATACTCACGCCGTTATTGATAGTCAAGTTTAACTTACAGCACATTCTTCATAACAATAGATGTGATTTTAAGCCTCAATTAAAATCCGATAATATGCTAGGAGCTAAACGATATTTTTGGCATTATTTTTCTGGGCATTTTATAGAATGGTATTACAGCAAATATGAGCATAGTATCTCTTCTAAAATAAATATTGAGATTCCAACTCTTCTACAAAATTTAATTTCACATAAAACAGTGCCTGACTGGAAATGTGATATACAGACAATCACCAATATAAGCTCATCTAAATCAAATTTAAGTAGCTTAACTACTTTGGATGAGCTGGTAATTAAAGACAGCCAAGACTTGATCTCGGAAATTTCTCAAGAAAATTTAGATAAAAATATGGCTCATTATGAAAGTAAAATATTTCATGATCCATCAGCCAATGTTTCATGTGAGCTATGGAGTGGCTCATTTACCTGGAACAATACGGGAGGCAGTCATCATTTCGCCGCAGCGAGATACATCGCTTCTCGATTAGAAAAGCCTATAAATCTAGTATCTCAACTAACAATAGAATATCTTGATAAGAATGTTATGGATATTTTGTTCTCTAAATACCATATATTTCTCTTCTCAGGAAAAAATATAAAACAATATGATCTTTTACGTGAAACATTAATGCACTCAAAAGTTTCGTTTGTTCTTGCTCCAATAGATGCAATTTTTAGTACGAATGAAGATTATAGTTCATTGAAATTATTAGCGTTTTATAACAGCGATGAAAGAGCGTTTGCGATCAGGGAATTATGTAAAAATTCAACGTTACTTGATTTAAATATTTATTTTAATTCTTTATATCAAAAACAACTGGTAAATGAATTTAAATTAAAGGATATTTTAAATTAAAGTTAGAAAATTACATGGATGATAGAAGATAATACAGGATAATTCTAAAAATTATGGGGAATCTACGTTCCCCATTACATTACTGTTAGCTCAGCCATTATAAGCCGACTTTAGTTTGCATCTTCGGTTCCTTGATTTACGATAAAGAGGCTATTTACGCTTTCAATGAATTTATTTTATTGAATTAATTTTTATATGAGTTTATTTTCATTTCAATTTTTTTCATTCTATCAATAACATATTCAAAAGTAAATATATCGCTATCGTAGATCATTCCCGCATTCTGCATTTCATTATAGTCTTTTTGTAACTCTAATAAATCATTTGCCTTTGGGATTAATATGAACTTATTATTTAGGCAATCATCGTAATTCGCATAACTAGAATTGAAAAAGATAGACTTATGGGCTACAACATCTTTTAGTAAATCATAATTATCAATAGCTAGCTTACCTATATTTTGTTCATATAATTTAACTAAATCGTACCAATGTCTTGATAAGCGTTCTGCATTTGGTCTTATTCCTCGGTGACATTCTACATGGATTAGCGTGGCTTTTTCCCAAAAAGTTCTCAATGGTGATAGGACTACAACGTTAGGTTCTGGAAAGTGTATAAGTTCGTTTTCTACCGCAATATAAGGTCTCACGATGTGAGTTTCATTAGGATTAATAACATTGCGACCGCCTAATTCAATCAGGACTTTCTCTTTCACATATTGGTTAGACCGATCTGCCGATAATACAGAAGGATAGTCTATCCAAATTTTCTCACCTGAATCATCAATGTTTAAATGACAATCTTGTGGCAATTCTTTTAGAGCAGATTTTAACGCTGGAACAATCACACTATTTCTATATTCTTTAACAGCACCTTTAAGTTTTTCACTAAATAATTTAGCTTTAGTTTTACTCATATCTGGGGAGAATGAGCCCGATATATCAAAATAGCTGTAATCTAAAGTAATATCGACATCTTCTGAGAATCGATTAATTGCTCCAAATACCTTAGATAGTGAAGTACCACCTTTGAAGGCCATGGGATGCCTATTGGGGATATTAAAAATAACATCTAAAACCCAACATAGCCAAATGTCCTTTTCAAGGATAGTATCACGCACCGATAATTTATCACTATAGTATTGGAGTATTTCTCTTTGGTCATTAGTTGATATATTAAAATATGATTCTTTTTCCATACTTATCTACACTTGCAATTCTGTTTCAGAAATAGCATTGTACATCCAATTTGTTAAATTCGCATTTTTTAACATAGAAAATTCTTCAGTACTGAGATACGATTTCAATGTAAAAATCACCGAAGGAGTAACTAAATTACGTCCAAGATACCATAAAGCAGAGATTGCTAATCCTATTTTAGTTCCTGCATATTGAAGTTTTCTTTGATTGGAAGTATGTATCATCTGTACTTCCTTATTGCCGATCTTAATTTTTCGAGTTGCGCCATTAGTATAAAAAACAGTTTTTGTTGGCATCTGAGTACTAAGTTTAAATAGTCTTGCAGCTTCTGCACCATGAACTTGTATCGTTTCACCATTTTGTTGCGAAATTGCTTCTATTACAGTTTCAATATTAATCGGGACATTACCTACAAATCTATTTTTTATAGGACGAAAAAAAAGCCCTCTAGCAGCTCGTTCAATTTGGCCCTTTTGAACCATTCGAGAAAGCGTTTTATCTATTACAGCTCTATTTCCCAGTTCTAGAAATTCTCTAGACGAAAAAATTTCTCCTTGCTTAAAATGATCAATTTTTTCCTTAATTCGTTGAGCAATAGTCATATCATTCACTCCTTTAGTCAGAGAAACTAATATAATTTCTGACATTTTAACATGTAAAAAAATGAAATCAAAGCCGTTTGGCCTTTTAGCCTTTTCACAAGCTCTCAACTTATCAACCTTGAACATACTTTTTTAAATCACTATAATTTACAAGATGTACCATGCTGAGGTCGTCTATCTCGAAAAGATAAATGCCTATATCTTTACCTTGTTTATCAGTCACTTTTTTCAAGGACAGATCTGTTATTTTTGGGATAAAGTAAATTTTAAAAAACTTCTCAGGGTATGGATTTTTATCTATCTGAGCTCTAAACATTCTTCTGTATCTATATTGTTCAAAAGTTTTTTTAGTAATTCTCACATATATAGGAATTTCTGTCCCCGCCAGTTGAAATCCTTTGCGAAATATAAAATAAAATTCCGACTCCGTTTCTTTAAGTTTTACGTCTCCAATACAGACACAAAATCGCTGCTGAGCAATAGCCGTTTTAGTTTTTCTGAAGAATTCATGTAAGTAAGATACGGATGTTCCCGGAACTTTAAGAGGAAGCTCCCACCAAATATCACTTTGACCAAACTGAGCTCTCGCACTAATATAATATTCAACCAACCTAGCAAGCATACTTGTTTTGACAATTTTAGGAGATTTGTTTAATAAATCTGATTTTGGTATTGCGTTTTTTGAATCAGAAGCTGTTTTTGCTACTGTAGCTGTGTTCTCAGCTTTCTTTGTCATCATTTCGTCATTTTTGCTTGATAATAACTGAAATTCATCAATATAATCATGGAGCTTTGCTCTTGATTTTCTCACTTTAAATTCTTTGTCAGATTCACCACTATATTTTTTCAGCTTATCAATGCCCCATTCACAGTCAGCACAGTGTGGTTTATTATTTTTTTCGGAATATTTGTAATAAGGCGATACCTTATGCTCTTCAGGTAATTCTTTATAGCAGGCACCTGTTATTTTTACACCTGCTGCTCGGCAGGATTCAGTTGAACAGAGAAAATGATACTCAGAGTATCTTCTAGAAATATCTTGACTAAGAAATTCTTGCCTTGCTTCTATAATGGATACTACTCGCCCTAATTCAATACAATATGCTTCTTGTATAGACATAAATTCGTTCCTTTTCTTATAGATTTAATAATTGTTGGAAATTCATTCATTTGCTGTAATGTGATAACTGACTTGAATACTAGTGTTCAAAAAACAAACTGTCAAGGCAGTGGATTTAATTTATGGTGAGGATGTGATGAAACTTTATCTTTGTGAAAAACCTTCTCAAGGGCGAGATGTTGCGGTTGAACTTAATGCAACAAAACGAGCAGATGGCTATTTAATGAATGCGGATGGTTCGATAGTTATCACTTCGGGTATTGGCCACTTGGTTGAACAATTTCATCCCGAACAATATGATGCAGCATTGAAAAAATGGTTATTTGAAACACTACCTATTATTCCAAACCAATGGAATGTAGGTCCTAAGAAAGAAACTGCTAAACAATACAAAATTGTATTGGGGTTTATTAAAAAGGCTTCAACTGTTATCATTTCTATGGATGCAGATCGCGAAGGTGAAATGATAGCTCGAGAACTGTTGGAACTGGCGAACTTCCGTGGAAAGATTCAACGCTGTTGGTTAACTGCATTAGATCCTGAAAATATCCGTAAGGCATTAACTACTCTCAAAAATAATCAAAAAACAGAATTCTTACCAGGTGATAACTCATCACTACAACATTAACATCAAAATAACGATATTCAGGATCATCTTTTGAACCTGTTAATGCAGCGATTTGACAAGATAAAAACGGATTCCCTTTTTTCGGTTCAACTTCACGAATGCGACTTAAATACCACTTACCTGTATAGCCGCAAAGTGCAGTGAATTTTGACCGCACTTTATAAAAAACAAACCCGAAGAGTGAGCGCTCCTCGGTTTTTTCATTCCAATTAAACCATACTTATTCATTCAAGGACCAAGCTGTGCAATATGGATTATGGGAAACGACCTTAGCTTATTTAGTGTTAGGCGTATGTTTCATCATCGCTTGGCGACTCCCAAATATTATTAATTCAATTAAAAACAAAGGTGATAAATAATGAATCTACGTGAAAAACTTTTAACCAATAAGCCTAAAATTACTCCAATCATTATTAATGGCGAGACCTTTTACATACGTGAAATTACTGTTGGTGAAATGAATCAAGCCCTTTATGGATAGCAACAAGAGTTAATTCGCATCGCTGAAGAGCAGGGCATTACATTAGCTTTCAACGATGAAATAACTCTCACTGAGCAACTATCAAAAATCTACGATCCTAATCGATTAACTAGAACATTAGCTACTCGACTTTGTGATGAATAAGGCAATAATTTATTTGATGCTAAAAATACTGATGATTTAGCCGCACTTTCGGCACTTGATAAGGCGGTATTTGAACAATTATTCTTACTGCGTTTTTTGGAAAGTGGAACAGTGCGAGAAGATCCGTTTTTAGTCATCGGTAAATAAGCTGTCTTTCTTCCTATGCTTACATTATCCCAAGTTAATCCGCATATCTCACCAGCTCGCATTGCGGTTTCAATCGCAAACAATAGAGCAGCTCCAGTTCTTGCTTTGGCTGTTTTTAAGCTCTCGTTATATCCGCTAATATTAACTATTTCGTCAATATCTTCTTGAGTAAATCTTTGCGTTCTCGGCTTGCTTGCTTTTGGCTGCTGCAATCCAACCATCGGGGAGGATTGAATATATCCCCATCGTTCCAGTGCAACCTTGAATATATGCCTGATAGTGGATAGCTCTCTGCGAACACTTTCGCCTTTCACAGTTTCCAGTCTTTCATTTATCCAAAACTCTAAATCCTGCCTTGTTACATCTGAAATATATTTATCAGTTATAGGGTGGCGTAAAAACTTAGTTAATCGGTTGAATTCGTGCTTTTCACCTCGTTTTGTAGGTGTAATTTCATTTAGATACCGCTTAATTACATCAGAGAATAGTGTTTTAGGCTGCAGACCTTTAGCCTGTAGTTCTATTTTCTTTTCTTCTTCCGCTCCCCATAAGACAGCCTCTGACTTTGTAGAGCAGGTTTTAGATTTTCTTATGCCATCTCGATAAATCTCGATACGTCATTTCTCGCCACGCTTTCTAACCGTTGCCATTTTCCACACCTTTTAAGAATATAAACCACCATAAATTAAACCGCCTGGCGTAATTGGTGCATAAAAATATATAAAAATAAAAAACTTGCAATACTGGATAAGGTTAAGAGAGTAGAAAAGTGATAATTTTAAGCTATAAAGCATTGATTCTATTAATAGAAAAGTATAAAAGAGAAATCCCCGTCCAATGGACGAGGATTATAATGTGGTGCCTAGGGTCGGACTCGAACCGACACGGTTATTCACCGGCGGATTTTGAATCCGCTGCGTCTACCAATTTCGCCACCCAGGCATTTGGGTTGTTCTGAATTATACGTTTATCTTACTTCGTTGCAAGTAAAATTTCATTAAAAACGTGTAGTTGTTTTAAATTTCATCAACTTGTATTCAAAGATAAAAGGGAAGTTTAAAATGACTTGATACGTTGTCACAAATAATGGGTAAAATAAAAGCTTAGTATTTCTACTAAGCTTTATGATTATCTAATTAAGCGACTTGACCAGCAAGGTTACCTAAATCTTTATCGATTAAGAATAAGCCTTTGCCATCTTCGCCAAGAAGATTTAATTTGTCTAAAATACCGCTGAATAATTTCTCTTCTTCGTGTTGTTCTGCAACATACCATTGTAAGAAATTGAATGCAGAGTAGTCTTTTTCTTCAAAAGTTTTACCCACTAATTCATTGATTTTACTTGTGATCAATTTTTCGTGTTCGTAAGTTAATTCAATGATTTCTTTTAATGATTTGTACTCATGCGCAGGTGCTTCAATTGCAGTGATTACCGCTAATGCACCAGTTTCATTTAAATAAGTGAATAATTTACGCATGTGTTGCATTTCTTCTGCAGCGTGTTCTGATAAGAATTTAGCTGCACCTTCAAAACCATTTTGTTCGCACCATGCACTCATTTGTAAGTAAAGGTTTGAAGAGTAGAACTCAAGGTTCATTTGATCATTTAATAATTTGATTACGTTTGCTGATAACATTTTGTATTCTCCTTCTAAAATTATAATGTTGCTAAATCACGATCGATAAAGTAAAGCGAACGACCGTCTTCACCCAGCAAGTTAAATTTATCAATAATGCTATTGAATAATTTTTCTTCTTCGTGTTGTTCTGCAACGTACCATTGTAAGAAGTTAAAAGTAGAATAGTCTTTGTTTGCAAAAGTCACTTCAACTAATTCATTAATTTTAGAAGTAACGAGTTTTTCATGTTCAAGTGTGGTTTCAAATACTTCTTTAAGTGATTTGTAGTCATTCTTAGGTGCATCAATTTTACCTAAAAGTGGCATACCACTTGTTTCACTCACATATTTGAATAATTTTTGCATGTGTTCTAATTCTTCATCAGCATGACGAAGTAAAAATGCTGCAGCACCTTCGTAACCGTGTTTGCTACACCAAGAACTCATTTGCAAATAAACATTAGAAGAGTAGAACTCTAAATTGATTTGTTCATTTAACTTATCTGCGATTGCTTTATTAAGCATAACCAACTCCTTTCCTTATTAAGTAGAGATTAAAAATAAAAACAAGACTGCTTAACTTGTCATCGGTGTGCATTCTAATCTCACAAATGAGAATAGTCAAGTATTTTTTTAAAATTATTTCTATAAGTCACTAATAACAAAAGAGAAATCAATGTTAATTATTCTCATTTATGTGATATATGTAAAATAAATTCTCATTATCAGATCAAGAATAATGAAATCTGCAGAATTTGATGTACGCAATTGTATTCAGAATTCACATAGCGTTATCTCAAAAATTCATTCTAATTTAATTATTTCATCTCAAAGACATCCAGTTATTTCTTTTATATCCATAACCCAAAATCACCTTATTTTGAGTAATGCATGAAATAGGATAGTCACTTATATTGATTTGTGACATATTTACACATACAATTTAACATAATATACATTATACGAAATCAATTACAAGGTTAGTGAAAGCTACGTATTAATAAAATCACAAAGTTATGCACAGGTCACGAATACTGCTCAAGCAATGTGAAATCTGGATTGGTAATACCTTGTAACAAGATTAAATAATGATTTATACACTCTAAAGTTGTTATGTAAGGAAAAAATAAAGAAGTTTATATGTATCAAATAATGACAACGCTACGTGAATTCTGCGTTATTTTATGAGGTGAATATCATTAGATTTAAAAAAGAAAAACGTAAATCTCAGGGATTAAGATTTACGTTTTTGATGATTGGCATTTGTGTGACTATGTCACGATATGTATAAGATTAAGATAACAGTTTTGCACCGTATTCATAAACCTGTTGTAGTAAATTCAGTTTGGTTGGATTATCCGAATATTCCTCTGCTAACCGTTGTAAACTTTCTTCAAATTTAACCGCACTTTGTTCTAATTTACGTTGGCGATATTTTTGCCATTTGATTTGCTCAGCACGATTTAGGGTTTT
This sequence comes from uncultured Haemophilus sp., assembly GCF_905207935.1. Lineage (GTDB taxonomy): Bacteria > Pseudomonadota > Gammaproteobacteria > Enterobacterales > Pasteurellaceae > Haemophilus_D. The sequence goes on along the minus strand of NZ_CAJLNI010000008.1, from coordinate 8,893 downwards.
GTAGAAATGTCTTGCACGATAATGGAATAATAATTCAGGAATTCGTTTATCTTCAAATGCTAAACCATGCTCAGCTAATTTTTCAGGCGGTAAATCGCGTAAAATAGCCATATTGTTTTTATCCGCATTGCTAAAGAAACCGTTATAAAGCTCAGTTTCTACATTATCACTCGGCTCAAATTCGCGCTCTTCTGAGAAGATTTCAATAACTTTCTCGCGTATATCTAAGGATTGACGCAATTTTGCTAAATTATCTAAGCAATGTTGTCTATCTATCCCTAAACGAGCCGCATTTTCCGGCAGCAATGTTTTTGCAGGCGCCAAAATTGGGCATTTATTAATATGAACCAATTTCAATGGGACTGATGAAACTCCCCTTTCTTCTAGCTCACTTTTCTTGGTATATAAATCTTGTCGCAAATCAACCGCACTTTTACTGAGTAAATTATCAATATCACCTGATAAATCACAGACGATTACGGCATTTTGATTAGTTGGATGCCATGCTAATGGTGCTACCCAAGCACAATTGCCGCGATAATTCCCTAGCATACCTGAAACATGCACTAATGGTGTCATTTCCGCGGTGTCGATCAGTTTCTCAATTTCCTTTTTACCTCTATGCTCAAAGAAGAATTGAAATAATTTAGGCTGCTTTTCTTTGATTAATTTAGCCATAGCGATGGTTGCATACACATCTGCCATCGCATCATGGGCATTTTCATGCTCAATACCATTTGCTTTGGTTAGTTTTTCTAAGCGAAAGCTTGGCATACCATCATCGTCATAAGCCCAATTTATCCCTTCTGGACGCAGTGCATAGCAAGCCCGGACCAAATCCAGTAAATCCCAACGAGAATTGCCATTTTTCCAGCTATATTCATAGGGATCAATAAAATTGCGGTAAAAGGTATAACGAGTCATTTCATCGTCATAACGAATGTTGTTATAACCCATCACACAAGTATTCGGTTGTGAAAACTCAGCTAGAATTTTTGCGGCAAATTCAGGTTCAGGAATCCCCTTTTCATTACATTCTTGTGGCGTGATTCCTGTGACCATTACGGCTTCTGGGGCAGGCAAATAATCATTGGTTTGCTTGCAATACAACATAACAGGCTCGCCAATGATATTGAAATCTGCATCGGTACGAATACCAGCAAATTGTGCTGGACGATCACTTGCCGGATTGATACCAAAACTTTCGTAATCGTAGATAAAAAAACTAAAATCGTTTGCCATAATTAAGCCAAAATTTTATCTAAATAATATAAACAGAAAATTGCTGAAAGGCTGACAAGAACACCAAACCAGTTGATTTTGCTGATTTTTTCTTTAAAGAAAAATGCGCCGGTGATGGTGCCTAAACAAATCACACCAATGTTCATTCCCGCAAAAACTAAGGTTGGATTTTGTCCAAAACTTTGGTGCGCTTTAATGTAAAACAGGATGTTGAAGAAATTCAATACACCTAAAATAATTCCACCAATAAAGCTTGGCACAGTCCATTGAGTGCGTTTGAGGAATAAATACAGGAACATGACACAAGCGGCTAATGAGAAAGCGATGAATAATGTAGTTGGGAATACTCCCCCGCTTTTGGCCACTTGTTTAAATAAAATATCAATGGTGCCATAACCAAACCAAACACCAATTAAGCCTAAAACACCTTTAAAAGTGACCGCACTTTGTTCATTTGATTTGTTCAAAATACAAAATAAACCGATGAATGCTAAAATAATGCCAACGATTTTTGGCTGACTTAATGTTTCATGGAAGATAATAAAAGAGGCAACAATCGGTAGAAATAACGATAAGCGTTGTGCTGCATCTGAACGCACGATACCCGCAAATTCAACTGCTTTAGACATAATGATAAATACGGTTGGTAATAAAATACCTAATGCCAGGAAAATAGGTGTACTATCACTTTGTGCTAAATATTCAGTAAATTCCAATCCTTTAAAATCAGGTTTGAGTAAGAAATAGCTTAATGAAATAGCGACGATATAATTAAACGCAATGGCTTGTTCAATAATGATGTTTTTCTTGCGAGCAACTTTAAGTAACACCGATACGGCAACACTACATAGAATGGCAAAAATAAGATTGTGCATAATTCGTCCTAAATTCTCATAAAAATAACAATGAAAAAAGCGGCCAATTGCTTTGACCGCTTTAAAAAACTACTCTGTTGCGCCAAAGCCACGCAAACCAACCACATGAACTTGTTCTTGGTTGCCGGCGATTTTACGCACCAGTTTATAGGTTGTCCCTTTTTCAGGGCTAATATTCTCTGGCGCAGCGATGAGTAATTGCATATCCAAACGTTCGCAAAGTTCGAACAAGGTGGAAATAGATTTACCATCCAAACGCGCAGCCTCATCCAAGAAAAGTAAACGACATGGAACGATGTCTTTACCGCGAATTCGGCGGCTTTCCTCTTCCCAGCTTTGTACAACCATTAATAAGATAGACATACCAGTACCGATCGCTTCACCTGTCGATAATGCGCCACTTTCAGCACGTAACCAACCATCAGCCCCACGGAAAACTTCAACCTCTAGCTCAAGGTAATTACGGTAATCCAATAATTCTTCGCCGATAGTTTGTGCTGTTCGTTGCCCCATATCAATATGCGGGTTAATGCGTTGATAAAGTTTCGCAATGGCTTCAGAGAAGGTAATACGATTATCACTAAATAAATCTTGATATTCTTCCTGTTTGCCTGATAGCGCATCAAGCAACATCGCATGTGTATCGCGAATATTGACCACTAAACGTACTGATTTTACCTGACCGAAGGCAATATTTTGTAGACCTTGGTTCAACATACGAATACGGTTTTGTTCACGTTGAATGGTTTTACGCATAATATTCGCCACACTTTCAGAACTGATCGCCAATTTTTTCTCACGGCCAGTCAATTCTTCTGTTAAGCGATTAAGCTCAATTTCCATTTGCTCAATTGCATCAATCGGATCATCTGTTTTAATAATATCCTGACGAATACGTTCACGAAGATGTTGATAGACAGCAATGAAGAAGCGGACTTTATTTTCTGGTTTACGGCTGTCTTCAGAAATACGCAATGCATCGCGGAGATATTCATTATCAGCCACTGCAGTACGTAACGCACCTAAGGCTTTATCCGACATTGAACGTAAATCATCAGCAGATAAATAAGCTAACTCACGACGATTGAGTCGTTTTTCCACATCGGAATTACGAGATAAACGCAGAACCACGCACCAGCTGACTTTTGCTGCCACAACTAACTCACGTTGCGTTTTGTAGTCACGTTCTGCTTTGCGAATACGTTTATTTAAGTTCTCCGCTTCACTTTCAATGAGTGTTAATTGTTTTTCGACATAAGAACGACGTTGACGGCTGGTTGAAAGTTGTTGATACAACTCATCACGGCGATTTCTTGCACGTTCCTCTGCTCCTTCATCAGCACGCACACCCAATTCACCAATCTCAGCGATTAATTCTTTTAACAATTGATTTTTACTGTCATAAGAACTTTGCAATTGAATAAATACTTGGTTGTATTGTGCAAATTGACTTTGTTTTTGACGTAATTGTTCACGTTGAGTATCACGTTGTGTCTGCAATTGTTCCAAACGTTGACGAAGTTGCTCATTAAGTTCTGATGTTTCTGCTTGCCCCGCATCTTCATAACTGAAGTGATTTTTACGTTGTACTACATCCGCTAAAGCAAATACACGTTGCTGTACTTGTTTTTGACGTTCAATCGCTTGGGTTAAATCAGCTTTTAAGCGTTCATAGTTTTCTGGGTCACTTTGTAAGGTATTTGCAATCGGTTCTAATTGTGACAACGCAACGCCATGTTGACGAATAAAGCTTTCATCTTGCTCTGCGATGTCTAATTGTTCGCGGCATTCTTCAATGCGATCAAGTAATTCTTCATCAGCAAGCAAGTTAAGCTGCGGCATTAACTTATTCAACAATTGCATTTTTTCTTTGGCATTATCCAATTTAATGCGAATTTGTTGTTCAGTGCTTGAAAGTTGATTTAGCTCACGCTCGATCTCATTACGTTCTTGATTGATTTCTGCCATCACCTCTTCTGGGTTTGGTTGGAACGCAAGCGCTAGATGTAAGCCAACAAATTGACTAAAGTGTTCGTGTAAACGTTGACATTTTTGTACATCAAAGGCGATTTGTGCGTATTCTTCCGCAATTTCATCACGTTTAGCTTGTAATTCTTCTAAATGTTTTTCACGTGCAGCACGGCCGAATAATGGAATTTGCGGGAATTTTGAATAACGCAATTCACGATCAGATACTTGCACCACAACGCCCATTTCAAGCTCTTGGGCTGAAAGTACGCTGTCATCAAAGGCATTTGGGTCACCTTCGATTAAATATAAATCGTCTGGACAATCTTCTAAATTAGCTAATTGTTCGCGTACCGTGTTGAGATCACGCACAACAATAGCATGACGCGCTGGACCATAAAGTGCCGAGAAATAAGGTGCATCTTCAATTGGTACATCATCATATAATTCAGAAAGCAATACCCCACCAAAACGTTCTGCAAGCACATTTAAGCGAGCATCTTCAGAACCATCTGGTTGGCTTAGACGAGAAATTTGCTCATCTAATTGTTGACGTTGCTTCTCTAAATTGTCACGTTGAATAGTCAGCTCACGTTCTTTCACCAATTGTGATTGCATAAAATGCATCACATCTTGGCTATGCTCGAAGGTTTCACCACTTTGCTCTTGTAAACGTTCTAAAGCGGCTTGAGCAGTTAACCAAGCCGGTGCTTTACGAGCATTTTCTTCGTAAAGTGCGGTCAAACTTTCACGTTTTTGACGCAAGGTTGAACGATTTTCTACTTGCTCAGCAAGTTCTTCATTCAAACTTTCAATGAGTTCTTCTTGTTCAGCGTGGTATGCTTCGAGTTCATCAGCGGTTTCTAAAGATAAATCAGCACGTTGATTAAAATCAGCCAATAATTTAACCGCACTTTGTTGTTGAGCATAGCGCTGTTCTAACTCATGTAATTTTGCGCGTAATTGAGGTGTTTGTTGAGCTTGAATTTTTTGTGTTGGATATTCACGCAATAATTCTTTAGCACTTTCCCAAGCACTTGAACGAGGCACATCACCGGCAATTTTGCACACTAACTGATAGGCCTTATCAAATTGTGATTTTGCCGCTTCAGAAATAGACATTTTATGCTCTAACTCAAGCACTTGCTCGGTAAGACTTTCTGCATGGGCTGCAAATTCCGCTTGATAATCTTCCGCATTTTTCACGCTTAAATCCGCTAAACCACATAAGGTTTTCGCTTTTTCAAGCGCGGCAATCGCTTGTTGATATTGCAATGCACGGGTTTGTTGTGCATCTAATGCTTGTTGATAATCCGCAAGTTGCGCACGCACTTGGTCAATTTCAAGTTCAGTTTGCTCAAATTGTGCTTGGCTTTCTTCAAGCTGTTCGGTTGCGGTTTCCACAACCATTTTTTGTTCTTCTAATTTTTCTGTAAGCTCAGCTACGTCTTCTTGATAGCGCGATACTTTTTCTTGATGACGTAACGCATTTAATACCAAGTTTAGATGGTCTGCCGCACTTTGGTGATCGACTTCTAAAGTACGTTCATTTTCTGCCAATTCTGCAGCTTCACGGCTTAAGTCAATTAAGCGATGCTGTGATAACTCTTGCTCAGCTTTTGCTTTATACCAATCACGACGGAAACCCAGAGCCGCTTCGATATTGCCACGGCGTTCATTGGCATTACGCATATAATCTGATGCCACATAATTAGTGGTTTCGGTGATTAAATGTTTGAATAAATCACGGTCAGATTGGGTGACTTTAATTGCTTCAAGGGTCATGCGGTTTTCACGTAACGCACTTTCCATATCTTGGAAGGCTTTGCGCACACCAAGGTTTTCTGGCAATAAGTAATCACGTAAAGAACGGGTAATAGCGCTGGAAATACCACCGTATAAAGAAGCTTCGATTAGTTTATAGAATTTGCTACGGTCTGAGGCACTACGTAAGCGTTTTGGAATAATACCTAAATCAAACATCATGCCGTGATAATCGGTGATGGAATGATATTGCTTAAATTGCGCACCAAGATTTTCAATTTTATCTTTTAATTCATTTAAATTGAGTACGCGAGCTTGACGTTCACCGACTGTTTCGGTGAAAAGTGCGGTCGGATTTAAGGATAATTCTACCCCTTGAATCGAGAAGGTTTTTAAATCCACTTTCTTATCACGACCCGCAATTTGTTGCAGACGCACCCCAACGAGAATTCGTTGGTGACGAGAATTGATGGTATCTAATACCGCATAACACACACCTGGACGCAATTTACCGTGCAAACCTTTATCACGCGAACCGCCTGTCGAGCCGGCTTCTGTGGTATTACGGAAATGTAATAAGGTTAAGTCTGGAATCAACGCTGTCACAAAACCCGCCATGGTTGTTGATTTACCGGCACCGTTACCACCCGAAAGTGTGGTCACCAATTCATCCAAATCAAAGGTACGGGCAAAGAAACCATTCCAGTTAATTAAGGTTAGTGAACGGAATTTACCACGTTCTACCCCATTATGTTGGTTTAATACAGGAGCAGTAAATTCTTCTTCAACCTGTTCAGTTGATTGCTCAGGTTCGTCTTGATAGATTTCGTTTTCAAGTTCTAATACATCAGACATTATTCTTGTTCTCCTGCATCATCAAATTCTTCATCAATTTCGACCGCACTTTCTTCATCATCGAGGTCATCAGTATGGCTTGCCGCTTTTGCTTGTTTTTCCAATTCGAGGGATTGTGGTGTTGCCGCTTCCCCATCACGAATTAAGCGAGCTTGTGCTTCTAACGGGTCATCGCCAGAACGTACTTCAGCCCCAAAACGGAAAACTGATTCTGAAATAGTAAATTTACCGCTATGCTGTTCACCTACGGTATGAATCATGCCTAAACGGCGTAAACGGCCGATCGCTGCACGTACTTTTTCAGATAATTTTTGCTTATCTAAATCCGAACCGCTGGAACGTTGATTGACGGCTTTCAATAATTTACCTTCGTCTGCTAAATTCAGTAATTCATCATAGACTTCTTGTGTACTGAAGATACCTTGCTGTGCCAAACGTTCTGGACTTAAATACAAATAGCAAAGCACTTTCCCAACCAACATTTCTAATTCGGAAAGCACTGAACGGGCAATTAACGTCGTCGCTTTCGGACGTAAATAGAAAAAGCCTTCAGGTGCGCGAATCAATTCCACGTTGTAGCGGCGATAAAAGCCATCCAACTCATTTTGGAAATCCATTAAAAAAGCATGATTATCTAATTGATCTGTGCTGATATGGCGACCTGAACGCAATAAGCTGTCCACTGCCGGGAAAATAGGATTTGCAATGGCATTTGCCAATTTCGGGGAAATTACATCTTGAATATCTGTCATGGTTAATTTCTCATTTTATGAATTCGTTTTTGGGTAAGCCACGAAATTAATATTTATCAATCACATGCGCTTGTACTTCTGCGCCGTAATCGTTAATTTCCTGCCATTGCGGATAAATACCGGCTAAATCATCATTTGCCATACCTAAACGCACTGCTTGATCCACAATAATACGTGCCACATCAAAATGACGGGAAAGTGGATAAGCCTCTAATTGTTCTTTTAAGACCAAACTTAAATCAATTGGACGATTATTTTCACGGTATTGAATGAGTAAGCCTTGCATATGCTCGACGATTTGATCATGTAAATCAGCCAAAGACTCATATTGCAACTCTTCAGGTAATTCACCCAATGCATCATCTTCACGTAATACCATTTCTTCATCACGCAGATCGACCAAACGTTCCGCTTGAGCAGTCCACAAGAACCAAGGATGATCGAAATAGCTATGGATAGAATTACGCAAGCGTTGTGAGAATACACGGTTTTTATCCATATCAATGGCGGTACGGATAAATTTATGCACGTGACGGTCATAACCAATCCATAAATCGATGGCTTGTTGCCCCCAGCTAATAATGCGGTCAAGCTTGGATTGTAAATCGGTAATTAATTGTTCAATAAAATACAGCTCATCATGGCCAATTACACAATCTTGAATACGTAATAATTGAGCCTGTAACTTATCACCTGCGGCATTTAAGGTATCTTGTAACTCACGTAAATTGCCTGAGGTTTCATCTAATAAACGTTCACAGCTAGAAATTGCCGCTTGCCAATCTTTGGTAAGCAAATTCGCAATTTCTTCCTTAATGCTTTGCTGATTTTCATCCATCACACGTTGTGATAAATCAATGCTATCGAAAATCTCTGCCACAGAATATTTTAACGGAGCGAAAACATTCCGACGCCAAAAATGCTCATTCTCCCCTTTTGCTGCACCTTCTTCTGCTGCATCAGATGCACGCTGAATTTCATCAGCCACAATAGAAAGCTGCACAGAAAGACGCAACGCAGAAAACTCACGCTGACGAATATAATAATCTGATACGCCAACACCTAAAGGAGTGAGACGATAAATGGAAAGCCCTTCAGTAAATTCACTGCTGAAACGGTTAAGAAAACGCTGCTTCACCAATTCATTAATAGCATTATTGGCACGAGTGGCAATCGCATCCGTTGATTGGTCAAAGGCATTGGCTGTATGGCGGAAAATATCCACTAAATCAGCTTCTAACATCTCACCGTCTAAACGTTCGTTGTTATAGATGGCAATAGCCAGTAAAAACACTAAACGCTCTGTCGGCAGATTTAACGAAAATTCCCGCTCTTTCGCCCATGAGACGAGTTCAGGAATAGTTTGTGAGGTTTCGATCATTCGGTTACAAAAGCTTAAAATTGAACAAAAAATTTTTGAGATTATACAGGATTTTT